>JBMOJD010000004.1:0-83837 GCA_049317025.1 Fimbriimonas sp.
CAAATTGGCTGGCATTGGCCTGGGATCCTCGGTCAAGACCGTTGCGTATGAGTCGGTAAATACAGTAACCAATAAGGGCAAGGAAGCTTGGGATAAGGGAAGTGGAATGCCTTCAATCTGGATTCTTGGTATGTACAAACCAAGCCCGACCACGACGATCATTGTCCCGGTGCAAAATGCCAAACCTGGGGATAAGGTGGTCACGGATACCTACTTTGGTAAGGTCCCGGCTAGCCGCTTGCAGCAACGTGGAAACCTTGTGCTCTTTCGAGGAGATGGTCAGTATCGTTCAAAGATTGGCATTCCGCCCGCATATGCCTTCCCTCGCGCGGGAAGCTATGATCCTATTGGAAGGATTTTGACGATCATCGAATTCAGCTTGCCCAAGGGTGCCACAGACTATGTGAATTCGCTTTGGGAGATTCAGGACAAACCCTTTGGCGGCGACGCAGTGAACAGCTACAACGATGGCCCTCCCGCACCCGGCAAGAAGCCTCTGGGACCATTTTACGAACTTGAGTCGTCATCTCCAGCCGCCGCCCTTGCACCGGGTAAGTCGATTACCCACATCCATCGAACCATGCATTTCATCGGTAGTGAGGCTGAGTTGGATAAGATTGCTCAGCGTCTCTTGGGTGCCAATCTGAAAGTTGTCCGGAGTACGTTTAAGTAACCATGCTGGCCGCACTTGGAATTCTTGCCGCTATGTCTGCCCCACCGTCTGAACCCCTCACTCTTTGGTATCGCCAGCCTGCCGAGGCATGGACCGAAGCTTTGCCGATCGGGAACGGTCGGCTCGGGGCAATGGTTTTTGGGGGGTGGGAGTCCGAGCGGATTCAGATCAACGAAGATACTATCTGGGCGGGCGGACCCTACCCAGTGACAGTTCCGGATGCGGGCGAGCGAATTCGCGAAGCTCGTCGGCTCATGTTTGCGGGTGATCGTGCTGCCGCCGAGGACCTCCTTCAATCCAAGGCAATGGTCCCGCCAATTGAGCCTCGCAGCTATCAGCCCTTGGGCGACCTGCGGATCACTCACCTGTTCACTGCCGAGCGCAAGCCAACCGCACAGCCACTGACCTTGGATACCTTCCGAAGGGGTCCGGTCACGAGCAGCATGGAGCAAGCGAGCCTTGCCGAGAGCTTCGATGACTCGAAGTGGGCGACGGGCAGGGCGGAGATTCCAACCAAGAGTTGGACGGTGTTTCGCACGACCTTTGTGGCAGGCGACGACCCTTGGAACTCGCTGGAAATAAGTCCGACCGATGATTCTTCGGTCATTTGGCTGAATGGCAAGGAGGTCGGCCGGACGAGCGATTGGAACCGTGCGTACCGGTTTGGAATCGCACCAAAACAGGGAAAGAACACCTTAGCCATCGCCGTCTACAATGATGGTGGTCGTGGCTACTTGGGTGAGACAATTCGTCTTGTTAAGCACGAAGTACCGTCGGAGTATCGACGGTCGCTGAACCTCGACAATGGGGTCAGCACAACCACCTTTATCAAAGACGGTGTCCGCTATACGCGAGAGGTGCTTGCCTCTAAGCCGAACGAAGCCATCGTTGTGCGGGTCTCGGCAAGCAAACCAGGTGCATTGAACTTTGATGTTGCCCTCGATCGGGAATCCGGAGCGACTACGTCGGTTTATGGATTGAGATCGTTGCACCTCAGTGGGCAAGCCAAACATGGCGAGAGCAAGCTAGGGGTCTCGTTTGACAGCCTTTTGCATGTTCTTCCCGAAGGTGGAAAGGCCGAGTATTCCAATGGAAAGGTCCAAGTGCGCAATACCAAATCGGCGACACTGGTACTCGCTTGTGCCACGGACTACAATCTTTCTGACCCCAAGAAGCCCTTGAAGCGGGACCGGTTGGAGGCATGTCGTCAGACTCTTGAAAGCGCAGTTCGCCTACCGTATGCGAAGCTAAAGGCTCTTGCCGTTGCGGATCATCGCAAGTATTTTCGGCGCGCGAGTCTGGACCTTGGAGGAGGAAGCAGTGAGCCAACTGATGTCCGACTTGCCAAGGTGAAGGCAGGGGCTACCGACACAGCCCTTGAGACTCTGATGTTCCAATACGGGCGCTACTTGCTTATTGGCTCATCAAGGCCAGGCGATATGCCTGCCAATCTTCAGGGGGTGTGGAATGGCGAGATGTCAGCTCCGTGGAACTCGGACTACCACATCAACATCAACCTCCAGATGAACTATTGGCCTGCCGAAGTGACGAATCTGGGCGATCTTCACGATCCATTCTTCCGCCTCATGGAGGCAATGGAACCATCTGGGCGCGAACAAGCGGCCAAGCTTGGGATGAACGGGATCGTCTACTACCATGTGACGGATGCTTGGCTGTGGACGGCACTCTACGGCGATGTCCGCTGGGGGTTCTGGCCGATGGGCTCCGGCTGGTGCGCGCAGCACTTCATTGAGCATTACCGGTTTACCGGCGACAAGGAATTTCTCAAGAATCGAGCCTATCCTTTCCTGAAGAAGTGCTCCGAGTTTTATTTGGACTGGCTAGTCAAGGACCCAACGAGTGGCAAGCTAGTCTCCGTTCCCGGCACCAGCCCGGAGAATGGCTATCGCTATAAAGGTCGCGTGTTGACGCTCGCAGTGGGTCCAAGCATGGATCAGGAGATCATCTGGGAGACATTCCGATCTACTCTCGAAGCGGCAAAGGAACTAAAGATCAACGATCCTTTCGTTCAGCGATTGGAGCAGGCTCTCGCTGAGCTGAAGCTGCCCCAGATTGGAACGGACGGACGTCTCTTGGAGTGGAGTGAGCCTCTTGAAGAAGATGAACCAGGCCACCGGCATGTTTCGCATCTTTTCGGCCTCCACCCTGGCAATATGATTTCTTCGAAGACGCCCGAATTGTTTGCGGCGGCAAGGAAGTCGCTGGATTATCGCCTTTCGAATGGCGGTGGCCATACGGGATGGTCGCGAGCTTGGATCATCAACTTCTTTGCACGATTCCGAGAGGGGGATATCGCCCACGAGAACGTGCGGCTTCTGCTGGCGAAGTCGACGTTACCGAACCTCTTTGATGACCATCCGCCGTTCCAAATCGACGGAAACTTTGGCGTAACTGCGGGCATTGCCGAAATGCTTTTGCAAAGCCAAGAGGGCGCAATTGAGTTGCTACCAGCCCTTCCGAAGGCCTGGCCGACGGGGTCGGTGAAGAGGCTCCGCGCACGCGGTGGCTTTGAGGTCTCGATTGCTTGGAAGGACGGAAAGCTCCAGACTGCCACCATCAAGTCGCTCTCTGGCCGTCCGCTCCGGGTTCTGCTCCATGGCAAGGAGATCTATGCGGGCACTCCAAAGAAGGGCGAAGTAACCAAGCTAGCGGGCTAGTTTGGTTACTTCTTCCACGAGCTGACTTGCAGTCACGACTCGTGCTGATTGCCCTAACTTCTGAATGACCTGATGGGTGGCCTCCATGGGGCCACCCATTTTGCCGAACGACCACGCATGGACGTTAATCAGAGCATAACTGTCAACGTTCGTGGGATCCTCATGCATCCCCTGCACTTGCTTCACCAGATCATCGATACCCGTTAGGCCTTCCCAAAGCAGAAACCGGTAGCAGATGCAGATCTTTCCTTTGTGACGAAGCAGCTCTCCTTTGCGCCGATTGTAGGGAGAGTAGTCTTTGTAGATCACACCCGTAACTTGCTTGAGGTCAAGGATAGGAACCGTCTCGGAGGGACTGCCCGCATTGTCATTCAGGATGGAGACCACCTGCAAATCTGATCGCTTGAGCAGTGTCTCGGCTAGAGAAGCAAGTTGGGGCATATTGGGCTGTTCGTGGGGAAAGGTGTAGCTTGGTAGTCCTGGCCCGGTGATGAAGTCATCGTTCTTGGTTGCGGTCTTATAGAGGTAGCCGAGAATCGCCGGGGCGTCATCGGCAAGAATGGGGGCTACCTCCCAGGAAATCGGAATCTTGCCACGGTGAGGGCTTGCCCAAAAGCCTCGGTCAAGGGCAAAATTGCCGCCCAGCCACTGGATGTTGTCGCCATCGCTGATCACGAACGCGATGGTTCGGTGGGGAGTCTTTGGCTTTGGAATCTTGGCGTACTTTGGCCTGCGAATTGGGACCTTCATGTGTTGAAGGGCGGAAAGATTGAGCGACCAATCCGCGGGGACACCCACCGCGCCACCCCGAGCCAGGTCGGCGATCCACGTGAATTCATCTCGGCCCCATCCGTAGACCTTCGCATTGGGGCCGAGCTGGCGCGCAACCTGCGTCCTCCATGCCGAGGTCGGGCTGTCAAAAGTGAACGCATGACGAGCGACGGCCAGATCGCGCAGATGACTGGGTTTATCCAGCACTTGCTCCACCGCGATGCCGCGAGCGAAAAGGCTGGGCTCCGCGGCGAGGAGGTCCTGCTCGTTTTGACCCCGGACGTCGCGCAGTACGGTCAGGCGGTGCTTTGCCGCCTCGGCGAGCAGGCTTTCGTCCAGCGCAACCGCGTTGAGGGGACCGCAAAGGCTCGTCGCCACGTTCAGGCTTGGCGTGCCCAGGCGGTAAACGATGACTCCCCGCACTCGGGGCCGAATGCTGTCCACGACCTCCCAAGGGGTGGCGACCGACGCGCCAACTCGTGGTTCGAGCAAGGCACCGATTCCGCCGGTTCGCATCCAGACGCGAAGACTTTTCTGGTTGGCCAGGCCCTGGGCGGTGATGGCCAAAACCTGCTCGGCCGGGCTCAAGCGGTCGTGCTCGACCACGAGAACCGAGGCAGAACCCGCATGAAGGGCCAAACTGGCGGCGAGAAGAAGCATTTGGCTAACTTACCGAACTACTGCTTGGAATATTTGGCCTTGGGGTTAACTGAGTCGATATGGGTTATGCGAGCGCTTTGCTCACCGCGATGACCTTGTTCTCCGCAGGTCACGCTCAACCATCGAACTGGGTGACCTATCTGTGCCGAGGCGATGCCTTTGAGGGCTGGGTCCCACCGAAACGGCGAAGGAAATTGACACGATCCTAGGTACAAAATCTCCGTGATGCGCCTCGGACTTGTGGTTGCCGCTATGTCGGCGGTTATTTTTGTGTCGTCTGGAGTTGGGGCTAGCCAACTCCACCTTCGCGGTCGGCTGTTGCAGTCGACCGCCGGACAAACCCCGAAGCAGGTGAATCCAGCGGTCGAAATGAAGGCCGACCCGTACTGGCAACGGGCTCGCCTGGAGGTCTACAAGACTCAAAAGCAACTTGCCGATCAGGAAGAGAGCGAGCGCAAAGCAGGCAAGGTTTTGCCCAAGCTTCGGGGGGGAAACCCTAAGAAGAGACTCCTCGCCTTGACCTTTGATGATGGCCCCCATCCCACGTTCACACCTCGCCTTCTTAAGGTCCTGCGGGATGGAGGGGTCAAGGCGACCTTCTTTGTCGTCGGCAAGATGGTCGAAAGACAACCGGACCTTCTGAAGCAGATTGCCGCTGATGGGCACTTGGTGGCAAACCACACCTTTAGCCATGTCACGTTAACCAAAGTCCCTTTCGAGGAGATCACGACCGAATACCGGGCATGCAGTGACATCGTCGAGTCGGTCATCGGGGTCCGTCCCCGTTGGTGCCGTCCGCCCGGTGGTGACTACGATGAGAATGTGATCGAGGCCGCGACCGCCAACGGGATGACCACGGTGCTCTGGACTGCGGATCCCGGTGACTTTGCCTCGCCGGGAGAGGATGTGATCTTGCAGCGAACGTTCTCGCACTTGAACAACGGCGGGATCATCCTCTTGCACGATGGGATTGAGCAGACGCTCAGTATTCTTCCGGAGCTATTTGCTTACGCGCAAGCCCGGGGCTTTACGTTTGTCACGGTGGACGAACTTGAGCGCGAGAATCGTCGGGTTCGCCGGTTGCCTTTGGCTCGGCATTAGCTTGGACGGAGCCTCCAAGCCCCCGAGTAGCACACATCGACGGATCGCGCTATAATTATAACTGTATGAAGTCAATGGCAGTGGTGGCCGAGCGGGCGTGGGACGTGGGCTTTCGCGAAGTCGAAATTCCCGAGCCAGGACTTGGCGACATTGTGGTCTCAACCCGCTACTCCTGGATCAGCAACGGCACCGAAGGTTCGTTCATTCGGGGCGAGCGGACTCAGGGAGACACGCCGTTTGTGCCGGGTGACCCGATTCCCTTTCCGCACGTTCCCGGCTATCAGTCGGTTGGTATTGTGCAAGAAGTCGGGCCTGAAGTGAATGGTTTGGCCGTCGGTGATTGGGTCTTCGTCACCGTGGGTGGGGTCAAGAACATGCACTGGACCTACGGCGGCCACCTCGGGACCCTCGTCGCCCCTGCATCTGAGGTCTATCTTCTTCCAGACGGGCTGGACCCAATCGCGGCCTCTGGCCTCGTGCTCACTCAAGTTGGTGTCAATACGGGCAGCCGACCGGCTCTCCAACCCGGCGACAAGGCGATCGTCTTGGGCGACGGAATGGTGGGACATTGGACGGCGCAGACCCTGGTCGCTCGCGGTGCCGAAGTCTTGCTCGTCGGACGCCACCAAGATCGGCTCGACCTCTTTGCGGGCGAGACCCTGTTGGCATCATCCGTAACGGAAGTCCAGGAAGCAGCCCGCCAATGGGCACCCTCGGGAATTCAGGTGATCGGCCATACGGCTGGGCCGGTCTCGTGGGTCGAGGCCCTCTACCCTTGCCTGAAGCGGTTTGCCCATGTAGTGAGCGCGGGTTTTGTGGGCACGGAGGGGGCCATGGACGTCCAAAAACTTCGCGACAAGGAACTCACCCTTCATGCGGTTGCGGGGTGGACGCGTCCGCGATTGCTGCAAACGCTCGACATGCTCGCAAAGGGCAGCATCCAAACTTTGCCCCTGATTTCTCACCACATCCCGGCCTCGAGAGCCAGCGAGGCGTATGACCTGATCTTGCACCGGCGGGAGCCATTTTTGGGAGTTGTTTTGGACTGGAGCGAGCAAGCTTGAAGGCCTTGCAGTTGCTCGGGGGGCGGTCATATCAGATCGTCGATCTTGACCTCGCGGAGCCAGGCCCGGAGGAAGTTCGGGTACGGATTGAGGCCGTCACGATCTGCACCCAGTGGGACCTCCACCTGCGCAGTGGCGAGCCGATGATCCCGGGGCATCCCTTCCAGTTCCCCTACGCCCCCGGCCAACCCGGGCACGAGGCAAGTGGGACCATTGAGGCGGTCGGTCCTGAGGTCAGGGAACTCGTTGTCGGGGATCGTGTGAGCCTATGGCGCGATCCTGGCCACCATATTCAGGGGGCCTATGCGACCCACGTGGTTCGGCCCGAGCATGAGGTCATCCGGGTGCCCGCCCATCTGGCTCCGAGTGCGACAGCTCCGGTTGAGTTGGCCATGTGCCTTGCTTGCTCGATCCAGCTGATGGCTGGGTCTGGACTCATTCGGGGCAAGCGCCTTGCCGTGATGGGCCTCGGCCCGGCCGGATTGATTGCCGTCCAGATGTTCCGCGCCGAAGGCGCGGCGGAGGTCATCGGCATCGACCCGGTCTGCAAGCGGCGTGAGATCGCCTTGCGGCTGGGTGCGTGCGCAGCCTACTCGCCGGAAGAGTTTCGCTCCTCTGAACTTGCGATCGACTCCGCCCTGGACTGCGTGGGGGCCAAAGCGACGGTCGAGCTTCTGCTTGACCGGGTGCGGGATTCGGTGGCCATCTTCGGGGTCCTACGCGAGGACGTCAAGTACAAGTCCAGCCATTTCTTCCGGGGGGTCAAACTCCTCGGCTACCCGAGCCACAACCGCGAAGCCGCCGAGTATGCGGTGGGACTCATCGAAGCAGGCAAACTCGACCTCGCGCCGATCATCAGCCACCACTTGCCGATGGACCAATATGCCGAGGCTATCGACCTTTTGGAGACGCAAGAAGCGACCAAAGTTTGCCTCTATCCCAACGGCCTGATCGTGTAAGGTGAACGCATGAGTTCATGGATTGCAGTTCTCGCCTTGCTCGGATGCCAGAACCCGGGCTACACGACCGGAACCCCAAGCCGAGATGGCATCGGTGTCTTCTACTTCGGACGTGAGATCGCCCAGGTGATGGGGCATCAGGCCGCAGATTGGCTGGACCGGCCCGAGCGTGAGGCCGAAGAAGCACCCAGCCTGCTCATCAAGTCACTGGGACTAAAGTCCGGCATGCTGGTGGCCGATATCGGGGCGGGCAGTGGCTATCTGAGCTTTCCCATGGCGAAATTGGTGGGGCCAACGGGCAAAGTGTTGGCCGTTGAGATTCAGCAGGAGATGCTGGATATCATCGCCCGGAAGGCCAAAGCCAGTGGCGTAAAGAATGTTCAAACGGTCCTTGGGACGACGACCGATCCAAAGGTTCCGGCAGGCAGCGCTGACCTGATGATCCTCGTGGATGTCTATCACGAATTCGACAAGCCTTACGAGATGGTTTCGAACATGGTAAAGGGCTTGAAGAAAGGTGGACGCCTCGTGCTAGTGGAGTACCGTGGCGAAGATCCGAGCGTTCCCATCAAGGCTTTGCACAAGATGACGGAAGCCCAAGTACGAAAAGAAATGGCAATCTTCCCACTTAAGTTCAAGCAGAATATTGGCATTCTGCCAAGGCAACATATCTTGATTTTCACCAAGAACTAACTGGTGTTAGAGCGCGATAACCGATAGTCATCTCGGCGGTTACTGATCCGCCGGGTATCGGCACATTTTCACCGATAATCTTCAGTTCGACCAGGCGTCGTGACTTTGGCGCGACGGTCGCCGTCCCGCGCCATGGGCGAGCTTTTGCGTTGGGTTTGTATTCAAACCCATAGGTTGTCGGTGTCGCGGGCTTGCTCGCCTGAATGGTTACGACGGCTCCCGGGAAGTTCTCAAACTGAACTTCTCCCTTGACGGCAGCTGGAGGCTGTGAAAGCGCGCTGACCACCTGCAAAAAGCACGCGTCAATCAGATCCGCCTGCGGCATGGCGTCCAGCGTGATTGAACCATCGGGAGCAACTCGATGGCGAAAGACTATCGACGAGGCCCCGGGCAGGGCGGGCGAAACCAGGTCGTTGAACCGAGATTCGACCGGACTTTGGCGTATCGATAGCTGGCCCTTAGGCTGGGTACTGAAGGTGATCCGGTCAACCTGAGCCAGATAGATGTCTTCCGCGATATTGCGGTACTCAACGGTCCTTGTCCCCTCCCAAGAGCTGGGGGCGGGCGGAAGACAAAGAAGCAGAACACCGACAAGGCTCAGTTCCGTTTATCCTTTCCCGACTGGGACTTCGCCTTTTCCTTAAAGTTTTTCTCGCGAAGATACTCTTCAGTGCCCAATGGCGAAGAAAGCTGAAATTTCTTGTCTTCCAAGTCCTTTTGCTTGCGTTCGGCTGCCATTGCCCTCGCCCTCGCCTCTTCACGAGCATTGCTCTGCTTCTTAGCCGCCAAGAAGACCCACTGATTCACGTAGATCCCAAGGCCTAAAGCGGCAACTATCGTCAAGCCCACGGCAACTAACCTTTGCTTCATCTTACGGTTTCCGTCAGGATAAGGTTGGTATTCCCCGCAACCCCGGCCGGAACGCCGGCCGTGATGATCACGAGGTCTCCAATCTTCAGACGGCTTTTTCGCATAAACGCATCAATGGAATGCTGGACAATGGCGTCGGTGTTCTCGGGTTTCTCCATGCGGAGGGCCTCGACGCCCCAAACGACCGCCATTTGGTTCTGGGTCAGCTCGTTCCAAGTGGCGCAGAGGATTGGCGCCTTGGGGCGATACTTGCTGACTAGGCGGGCCGTTTGTCCGCTGGTTGTGGTCGTCAAGATCGCCTCGGGCCGCATGACTTTTTCGAGGTCACTCACTGCGTGCGCAATCGCGTCCGTGTGATGGATCTGGCTCACTTTTCGACGGTCGAATTCGTGCTCGATGCGAGTTCGGTCGAACTGGGTTTCCGCTCTTTGGGCGATCCGGGCCATTGTCTTGACGCATTCGACCGGATACATGCCCGCCGCTGTTTCGCCGCTCAGCATCACGGCATCGGTTCCATCGAGGATCGCGTTGAAAACGTCCGTCGTCTCGGCGCGCGTCGGGCGCGAGTTGTGGATCATGCTCTCCAGCATCTGAGTGGCGGTGATGACCGGTTTGCCCGCCCAAGAGCAGAGGTGAATAATGCGCTTTTGGGCCAGCGGGACGTCTTCCAACTCCATCTGGAGCCCCATGTCGCCCCGGGCGACCATCACGACGTCGACAACTTTGATGATCTCATCGAGGTTGTGCAGTGCTTCCCGAGTCTCGATTTTGGCGCAGATCTGGATCCCTGGATTCTTCTTCTCGATCACGCGACGCAGTTCGCGCACATCGGTCGCGGATTTCACATAGCTGAGGGCGATGATATCGACCCCCGCATCCAGCGCACTCTCGGCATCTTCATAGTCCTTCGGCGTGAGGGCGGGGACGTCGAAAACCTTGCCGACCAGAGTCATTCCCTTGCGACTTCGCAGCTGGCCACCAGTGACAACCCTAGCGGTGAATCGCTCAGTCGTACCGTTGATCACCTTCAGCTCGATCTCGCCGTCGCCCATGAGGATGCGACAGTTCGGCCCCATCACTTTCAGGATTTCGGGCTGGTGAACGGGAATCTCCGCCTCAGCCGAGCTTCCCAAACTCACGATCTGGCCTGCTTTCAGGTCAAGCTCTCCGCCTTGGATGTCGCCGCAACGGAACTTTGGCCCTTGGAGGTCGGCCAGGATAGCAACCGGCGCCAGGTCTGGGCTTAGTTCACGAATCCAGCGAATCCAATTCCGCTTTGTCTCCCAGTCTCCGTGGCTGCAATTGAGGCGAGCGACGTTCATCCCCGCTTCGATGAGGGCCTGGATGCTCTCCTTGCTATCGACCGAGGGACCGAGGGTGCAGACAATTTTGGTTCGCCGCTTCATGGATTTTTTGACTCCACATCAAGGTACCCGGCTGCGTTTCCGTGTTACGATGGGTTCATGCTATCGATTTTGGCGGCCACGGTTGCCCTGCCCGCATTGGCGTTTCAGGAGCGTTGGGTCTATATCCAAACGAATTTGGCCGTCGGGGCCAACGTGGACCGGCTCTTGCCCATGCTGGATCGCGCGAAGAAGGCCGGCTACAACGGAATTGTCTTGACCGATTCCAAGTTTGCGATTCTGGAGAAGATGACGCCGTCCTACTTCGAAAATGCGGCCAAGCTCGCCGCGCATGCGAAAGCTTTGGGCCTCACCATCACCCCCGTCGTGGCGGAGATGGGCTGGTCGAGTGGGCTACTCTCTCACAACGTGAACCTGATCGAGGGCCAGCCCGCCAAAAAAGTGCCCTTCGAGGTTCGTGGCGGGACCTTGCAGCCGGTGGCGGAGGTCGTTCATCCGAATCCAGGATTGGAGAACTTCAACGGTGACAAGGTGGATGACGCCGCCTACCAGGATGGACCCGGAGTTTCTTCCTTCTCCGATAGTGCAGTCGTGCATAGCGGTTCACGAAGCTTGCGGTATGAGAACTTCCGAGCTGACAGCGGGAGTGGAAATGCACGACTTATGATTCCGCTGAAGGTCCGACCCTACCAGCCATACCGTGTGTCGTTTTGGCTTAAGACAGAAGGAGTGGAGGGTGCTGAAAGCAACCTTAGGTGCTTTGCAATGGGATCTGATGGCAAAATCCTGTCGTTTATGGATGTCGGTGCCGCTCCGACACAGGCCTGGAAACAGCATACGATCATCTTTAACAGCCAAGCCTCGGACAAGGTGACGCTCTACACTGGTCTTTGGAGCGGGACCAAGGGCAAGTTCTGGTTGGATGATTTTCGGGTTGAGGAAGCGGGCTTCCTCAATGTGCTTCGGCGACCCAAGTCTTTGCCAAAGATTGAACTGGCAAACGGCACGGTGCTGACCGAAGGCAAGGACTACGAAGTCGTCGAAGACCCGAACCTTGGCCAGAAGCCGTGGGCGGGCGAATACACATTCGACCAAGCGGCCCCGAAGATCAAAGTGGTGCCCGGTCGCTTGTCCGAGGGCACGAAGGTACTCGCAACCTATGTTCATGCCGTTGCTACGGAGACGGGCAAGACCGCAATCTGCCCTAGTGAGCCGCAGACTCTGGCGATACTAGCCGACCAGTTCCAGCGAGTTTCTACGCTATGGTCCGCGAGTGGTATGTTCTTCGGCCACGACGAGATTCGAGTGGCGAACCAGTGCCCTACTTGTACCGCTCGCGGCTTAAGCCCTGGTGGACTTTATGCGGCTGACCTTCGCCAATGCCAAAACTTGGGACGCGGAGTCCTGCGCGATGGCAACATGTACGTTTGGAGCGATATGTTCGACCCATTTCACAATGCCAAAGACGACTACTATCTGTCTAATGGCACCTGGAAGGAGTCGTGGAAGGGGCTCTCGCCGTCGACCGTGGTCGTCAACTGGAACTCAGGCAGCGCCCGCGACAGCCTGCAGTTCTTCTCTGCCCTAGGCTGCCGCCAAATCATCGCCGGATACTATGACGCCCCCGTTTCCGAGTTCCAAAAGTGGAAAACGGCTATGAAGGACGTCAAGGGAGTCACCGGCGTCATGTACACGACCTGGATCGGCGACTACTCGAAGTTGGAAGAGTTCGCGAAGGCGGCCTTCTAGGTAAGCGAAACCACTACCCCAAGTACTTCTTCCACCACTGCAGATACTCCCCAAGTCGGTGAAGGCGGAGGTCGGGTGGCCCCATTCGCGACATGCCATGCGAAGTCGTCGACGGATAGCGGACAAAGCGGCTCTCCACCCCGAGGTCCTGGAGGGCAGAAAACACCTGTTCGCTTTGCTCGACGTTGCAGCGGAGGTCACCTTCGCTGTGAATCACAAGGGTTGGAGTCTTTACGTCCTTAAAGTACGCAATTGGGGATTGGTCCCAGAGCGACCGAATATCCTCAATCCCCCCGTAGAAGAATCCCTTGAAGTAGCCATCCTTGTTGAAGGGAAAGTCGCTATTCCCTGCCATAGATACGAAGTTCGACACGCAGCGATCGGTGATGGCGGCGCGGAAGGCGTCCGTGTGCCCAATGGCCCAGTTCGTCATGTAGCCACCGTAGCTTCCACCACAAACTCCGATTTGGCCCGGATGTATCGCCGGATGGCTCTGCATCCAGCGGGTCACGGTTTGGATATCCCACCAATCTTGCCGTCCCCAGTCGCCCTTGATTGCCGTGCAGAATTTTTCGCCGTATCCCTTCGAACCGCGCGGGTTCGAGTAGACCACTGCGTAACCTGCGGCGGCATGGACTTGCATCTCATGGAAGTAGGTCCAGCCATACTGCGTATGGGGGCCACCATGAATGTGGAGCGTGCCCGCAATCCGCTTCGGAGCCAAATAGTCAGGCGGAAGCATGACCCAGCCGTGTACTTTGCACGGGTTTCCATCGGGGTAGTTTTCGCCATCGAGCCAGAACTCTTCCGGCTCCACCAGCTCAACTTCAGCATGAAAGTCGTGGTTCAGGTCGGTGAGCACCTTGGCGACCATCTTGCCTGTTCCCAGTTCGGGCTCGATCACGCCAATCTCGGCGAGTTTGGTGGGATGTCCATAGGTCGTGGCAATTCGCGACCCATCGGCGCTCGCCGAACCGACACCCAAGTGATGGTGCCCTGAGGTCAGCAGCTCGACCACTCCATCGAGGCTAACATGGGCGAGTTGCGACTCACCGTGCCAACCAATCCTTGTGAACAGGGCCTTGCTGTCGGGCGACCAAAACAGACTCACACCGTAGGAAGCCTCAGCGGTATCGCTAAGGGTTGCAACGCTTAGGTCGTAGTCATAGCCAGAGGATAGACACCGGCACTCACCTCCGACAGAAGGGAGAACATAGAGCTTCTTGTTGTGCGTACCCCAAGAGTCATTCGGAGAGTCATCACCTGCAAACGCCAGCCACTTGCCATCCGGTGACCAGCGGACCGCAGTTTTGTCACCCGTTGGGGCTCCCTCGACTTTCCACTCTTGGCGGTCCAAAGTAATGCGGAATATTTCGTCCTTAGGTGGATCGAAGGATGGCCGTTTTGCGGTCGAATAGATAACGGCCAACTCAGTCGAAGTTGGCGACCAATCAAACGAGTATTCACCAAGGCTGCTCTTGTTGCAGACCAAAGTGAGAGCGCCAGATAAAACATCGAGAACATAGAGATGAAAGCGTGCACTGCCGAAATAGCCGTCCCCATCGAGCCGGTACCACACGTTGTCTATTTCCCAAGGAGGTGTGCTAAGGCCCTTCTCTTCGCGCTCCTTCTTTGCCTTCTCGGTGCGGTCGGTGGGAGTGGGCCGATAGAGTAGCGCGATCTTCGTGCCATCCGGCGACCATCGAAACTCGCCAATCGAGCCTTCCTCCAAAGAGGTTATCTTTCGCGCTTCGCCGCCATGGGCAGAGATGAGGAAGAGCTGGCTACTCGGCTTGTCGCGACCGCTGACGAAGGCAATCTGGCTTCCATCCGGCGACCAGCGGCCCTGCCCACAGCTCACGTCGCCCTGCGTCCACTGCTTCAGTTCGCCGCCCAGAGTCACCGACCAAAGGTGCGTCAGGTACTTGTTCTTCGCGTCGATATGCTTGCGCGCAAACAGGACCGACTGCCCATCCGGATGCATCTGGGCATCCCCCACAAACACGAGGCGAAGAAGATCTTCAGGAACGACGGCACGCTTTGGCATGGCCGCCCAAGGTTACCGACTTTACGCAATCAGGTCACGGACCACATTGCCATGCACGTCTGTCAAGCGGAAATCACGGCCCGCGTGGCGGTAGGTGAGCTTCGTGTGGTCGAACCCGAGCAGGTGCAAAATCGTCGCGTGGAGGTCGTGCACGTGCACCGGGTTCTCTTGGGCTTTGAATCCAAACTCATCGGTTGCGCCATAGACGGTGCCGCGCTTCACGCCGCCGCCCGCCATCCAATAAGTGAAGCCGTAGTGGTTGTGGTCCCGGCCGTTCATCTTGCCCGCGTTGGCACCAGGGGTCGGCAGCTCAACGGTGGGTGTCCGGCCAAATTCGCCACCCCAGATCACCAGGGTCTCATCGAGCATTCCGCGTTGTTTCAGGTCGGTCAGCAACGCGCCTATGGCCTTGTCCGATTCTCGTGCCAGGTTGGCGTGAGCAATGGCGATGTCGTCGTGGCTGTCCCAAGGCTGCCCCGCTCCGTGGTAGAGCTGGATGAACCGAACGCCTCGCTCGGCCAATCGGCGGGCGATGAGGCACTGGCGCGCAAAATTTCCGGGTCCGTACATCTCGCGGGTCGCGAGCGATTCCTTTTCGGTGTCGAAGGCATCGGTCGCCTCGGTCTGCATCCGGTAGGCCAGCTCAAACGACTGCACCCGCGATTCTAGCGCGGCATCCTGAGTGCGGGCCGCTTGGTAGTGCTTGTTCAGCTTTTGGACCAAGTCCAGCTGCTTCCGTTGGTCCGCCGAAGTTGTGTATTTATTGCGGATGTTCTCGACAATCTTCTCGATATCCGTCTGGTTCGGGTCGATGTAAGTACCGGCAAGAACGCCGGGCAGGAATCCCGATTGCCAGTTCTGGGTTTCTTGGATGGGAAATCCACCCGGGCACATGGCGATGAAGCCGGGCAGGTTTTGGTTCTCTGTTCCGAGGCCATAGAGCACCCATGATCCCATCGAGGGCCGCACCATTCGGGCCTCGCCGCAGTTCATCAGCAGGAGCGAGGGCTCATGGTTGGGGACGTCGGCGAACATCGACCGGATGACGACCATATCGTCGACATGCTGGGCCACGTTCGGGAAAAGGTCGCTGACCTCGATGCCGGATTGGCCGTATTTCTTGAATCCAAAGGGTGAGGGTAGGGCCGCACCGGTCCGGCGCTCGGTGGGCAATTGCAGCGGAATCGCCTGCCCCGCATACTTCTGCAGCGCCGGCTTGGGGTCGAAAGTATCGACCTGCGAGGGGCCTCCGTTCATGAACAAGAAGATCACGCGCTTGGCTTTACCCGGGAACTGCGGCTTGCGCGGGGCGAGGGGATTCTGGTTGCGCGAGTCTTGGCTTGCCGCCGCCACTTGACTCTGGAGAACATTGCCCATGGCCGGATCGCCGAGAATCCCCGCCAAGCTGAGCGCCGCGAATCCATTCCCCATGCGGCCCAGAAGCTGCCGCCGCGTCAGAAACAGATCGTTGATATCGTCGCCATGATTGAAATCAGACATAGACCCTTCGCACTCCATTATCCTCGGAAATTTGGTTTTCTGAGGGGGGACCAAACGAACTGCATCGCAGGGAGCGACGGCTGGGCGCCGGTTCATTTCCACCCACTTGGGCCCCATCAATCCACCTTGATTTCAACGTGTGCCATAATCTTCCTCGGAAAGGTCGCATAGTGGTCTAGTGCGCCGCACTCGAAATGCGGTGTGGGGCAACTCACCGAGGGTTCGAATCCCTCCCTTTCCGCCATCGTTCTCCACCACCCCGCGATCCATCATGGCGAAGAACGTCTTGGGCACCGAACTCCGCTCCTGCTCCATGAGCCCGCTCACGGGCTTCTACCGGAATGGATGCTGCGACACCGGGGCTGAGGATCGCGGCGTCCACACCGTTTGCGTCGTCGCTACCGCCGATTTTCTCGCGTTCTCCCGCTCGGTTGGCAACGACCTCAGCACGCCAGTGCCGCACTACAACTTTCCCGGCCTTCGTCCGGGCGACCAGTGGTGCCTCTGCGCCGAGCGATGGCAAGAGGCCTTCGAGGCTGGGTTCGCCCCGCCCGTCATCCTCGAAGCCACCCACGAATTCACGTTGGAGTTCGTGCGGCTCAGCGATCTCCAGGCCTGCTCGTCAGACCTGTAGAGCCCGAACCTCACCCAAAAGCACCTGAACGAGGTCATTCAGCGCGACCAAACCTTGGGCGTGACCAAACTCATCGACCACCAGGGCTAGCCTCGCGGGGCTATTTCGAAACTGCTCCAACAGGTGAAGCGCCGTGCAGGTAGGCGGAACTCGCAGGATCGGGTCAACCAAAGACGTCCAGTCATTCGAGCAAGCAAGCAAACGCCGAACTGAGATCGTCCCGACGGCATCGTCCAGGTTTCCCGCACTCACGATGAGTCGAGAGCGACCAAACCGCGCCGCTTCCCTCTTTGCATCTTCCAAACTCAGCGTGGACTGCAAGCAATCAATCTGGTCTCGCGGGCTCATCACCTGATCCACGCGAATGTCGCTCAGGAGGAATGCTCGCTGGATGATGTCGCGCTCCTTTCGGTCGATCGTGCCTTCGCGCATTCCTCGATCGAGCAAGACCACGAGGTCGGCCTCAACCACTTCGTGCGCGGCGGGCAAGGGAACGCGGGCGAGACGCAGAAGGCGATCCGAAACCCACGAAACACTCCACGAAATCGGGCTCATCAACTTGATCCACAGGCGACCCAGCCGGGCATAGCGGATGGCGATGGCATCAGCGTGGGCATAGGCGATTCTCTTGGGGATGAGGTTGGCAAAGACCAGCGTAACCAACGTGAAGACCACCATGGTCACGACGAGAGCCGCCGATGAATCCAGGGCGTCGCCCAAGCCAATTTTGTGTAACCACTGGCTCAGTCGGTCCGTTAGGTGGGGCTGGGCAAGGGCACCCAGCGTGAGGCTCGCGAAAGTCGAACCAACCTGAAGGGCAGAGAGAATCTGGACCGGCGATCGCAAGAAGCTCATCACGATGGTGGCCCGCGCATCGCCTTCCTTCGATTTCCGCCGAATGTGCTCGGGCCGGGTGCTGAACACGGCCATCTCGTAGGCGGTCAGGAACGCCAGCATGAGCAGAATGACTGACATCCAAACATACGCCACAGTCTGATTGTAAGCTACACTCTGGGCTGATCGGCAAGGCATGGGACTTTCCCGGCCAACGCAAATCCAACCCATGACTGCCCTTCCCATCCGCCTTTTCTCTGTCGCCTGCGGGCTCTGTCTCTGCCACTCCCTCCTCGCTCAGGTGCCCACGGCAGGTGGCGTGCCTCGTGTCAAGGGGTTTCGAATGGCAGCCAAACCACTGATTGATGGCGTGATCGATCCCCAAGAATGGGCCTCTGTGCCCATGGTAACGGGCCTCATTGACCCCTACACGGCAAAGCCGGTGGCGGACCAGTCGGAAGTGCGCATAGGCTATGATGCCGAGGCCATCTATGTCGCGTTCAAGGGCTTCGACTCCCAGCCCGACAGGATGGTGGGACGCGAGATCACGCCGAATTCGGAATTCGAGGGCGAAGACACCTTTAAGGTGGCCATCAACCCCTTCCACACTCGCAGCGGCAGCGGCCTTTCTTCCTTTATGGTGAACCTCCTGGGGACCCAAAATGAGGCGATAGCGGGCGGACGCGCCAGCAAGCGCGAGTGGCGCGGCGAGTGGTCCGCGGCGACCAAGCGGCTCTCCGATGGCTGGTCGTGCGAAATGCGCATTCCGTGGAAGATCCTGAATTTCTCGAAGTCTTCCACCATCGATTTGGACCTTAATTTCGTGCGCTATCAGGCGCGAACGCAGATCGAGTCGAAATGGGCCGACACCACTCCCGCCGTCCGTCTGGAACTGATCGGAATCTGGGAAGGTGTGCAGCCACCTGCGATAGCCGAGCGCCGCAAGATCGAGGGTCTCGCTTACCTGGCTCCTGGTTATGATGACAAGAGAGGCACCTACAATGCTGGGGCCGACCTTCGTTACAAGTTTAACCAAGAACTAACCGGACTCCTTAGTATCAGTCCGGACTTCAAGAATATCGAAAGTCAAGTTGCGGGCATCGACTTCAGCCGAACAGAGAGATTTCTCGATGACTCTCGGCCCTTCTTCAATGAGGGCTCTGATTTCTTCAGTCTCACAGGTCAGTTTGGCTTCGGCCGAATGTTCTACAGCCGGAGAATCGAGGATTTCGATGTTGCCACTAAGTTTTTTGGACAAGTCGCCGAAAATCTCCGAGTAGGCGCGCTGCTAACGAGAGAAACTGGTGAGGAGACGGCCGGTGTTGTCAACATCAGCAAAGGCTTTGGCCCCAACGCCAATGTGTCTGCCTACAGCACCTTTCGCGAGGCCAACGGCGTCCAGAATTCCTCCTACGGCCTCAACCACGACCGTCGGATGGGCAATTTCAGCTATGGGTTTCAGCTTGTCTCTGAAACTAAGAGCCAAGAGACATCGAACTCTGCCGGTTCTCTCTCCATCTCCTACAGTGTCCCGAAGGTCTTCTCCAACATTCGCTACACCTGGATCGAACCAGACTTCCAACCTGAGCTAGCCTACATTCCGTACACGGACCGGCGAGGTGTTTACAACTACACCGAGATCAGCAACCAATATCGGACTGGCCCCCTGCGATCACTCGACGCCAATATCTTCACGACCTACTACGAGCATTATGATGCTACGGTGATGCAACTAGGCACCGAAGCTTACATCTCCGGTGTGACTCGCGGAGACACCGAAATCAGCCTTGGTCGGAGTAGCGTTGCCTTCGATGGCGAACTGGATAACATCTATTCGTTCGGCCTAACCGCGAACCAGAGCAATCGCTATCGCCGACTTCGCTTTGGTATCGACGATGGCACCCGTGGCGGTGTGCGATCCACCTTCTACAACATCGGCGGAAGCCTGCGAACTTTTCGTAAGCTCGATCTCGGCCTCAGCTTCAGTCAGTTCAAGCAGGATTCGATTGAGCGCCAGATGATCGCCAGTGCCAGCTACACACTATCACCGACGCGCTCCGTCTCCGGCCGAGCGGTTTTCCAAGGCGATAAGACCAACGCCTATGTGGCCTACCGCAACTCGGGAGCGAAGGGGACCGAGCTGTTCGTCATTCTCGGTGACCCCAATGCGGAAGAGACCCGCACACGTCTCAGCGTCAAGATGGTCTGGGCTTTCTAGCCCAGAACTTCACGCGGGTCCGCGAAGTGCCCCGCCAGCGCGGTCGCCGCTGCCGTGATCGGGCTCACCAAGTGAGTGCGCGACTGCGGCCCCTGCCGGCCCTCGTAGGGTCGGTTTGAGGTCGAAGCGCTGCGCTCGAAAGGTCGCAGGATGTCGCCATTCATCCCCAGGCACATCGAGCAACCCGCCCGATGCCATTCAAAGCCCGCTTCGCGGAAGATGGTATCAAGCCCCTCGCTTTCGGCGACGCGGCGAACAGCCTCGCTTCCCGGGACCACCATCGCGCGCACCCCTTTGGCCACACTGTGCCCACGAACCACATGCGCGGCCTCACGCAAATCCTCGATCCTTGAGTTCGTGCACGAGCCGATGAAGACAGTTTGGACGGCCAACTCAGACATTTTCGCCCCGGCTTTCAGACCCATGTAGGTGAGCGCGCGGGCCTCAGCCGCATCGGTGGGCTCGGGGATTGCTTCGTCAATATCCACCGTCATGGCCGGGGTGGTGCCCCAAGTGACCTGCGGTTTCAGACTCGCAGCGTCCAAAGATTCGAGCCGATCATAGGTCGCCCCTTCGTCCGAGCGCAGACTCAAGGCATCTTCCGCCATCCGCGCAAAGGCATCGCCCTTGGGCGCAAACGGACGGTCCTCGGCGGCAATATAGTCAAGCGTGGTCTGGTCCGGTGCCACCAGCCCCGCCCGCGCGCCCATCTCAATCGACATGTTGCAGATCGTCATCCGCCCGCTCATCCCGAGCGCGTCAATCGTCGAACCAAAATACTCGGCCACGTAGCCAGTGGCCCCACCCGCCCCGAGTTTGCGAATGATCGCGAGGATGACATCCTTGGCCGTGACTCCCCGCGCCAGCTCGCCATCAATGCGAATGCCGAGCGATTTCGGCTTACTCGGCGAGCGAAGGGTTTGCGTCGCCAAGACGTGCTCCACTTCGGTGGTCCCGATCCCAAAGGCCAGCGCCCCAAAGGCGCCGTGAGTCGAAGTGTGCGAATCTCCGCAGACGATCGTGAGGCCGGGCAGGGTGATGCCAAGCTGCGGCCCGATGACGTGGACAATGCCCTGGCGCTCCTCGCGATATCCAAACAACGGCACGCCGAATTCGCGGCAATTGCGCGAAAGCGCGGCCAGCTGCTTCCCGCTCACCGTCGATTCGTCGATGTCGCGGTCATCCGTCGGCACGTTGTGGTCCACAGTGGCAAACGTCAAGTCCGGACGTCGGACCGGCCGATTGAACTCGCGAAGGCCATCGAATGCTTGGGGCGACGTGACTTCGTGGACGAGGTGGCGGTCGATAAAGAGGAGCGTCCCGCCGCCCGGAAGGTCCGTGACCACGTGGCGCTGCCAAACTTTATCGAAGAGAGTCGAGGGCATTCCCCTATTCTATCGCGCATCCAGTTCGACTGATTGGCCCGCGGCATAGTCGCGGACCTCGGCGGGGGCGACCAAGCCGGTCGCCGAACGGTCGATCAGGATCTTGGCTTCCCGCATGCGAATGTCGGCCAAGGCCATGGGAATCCGGTTTTCGAGACGCTGGATCTGGTCCGCGTTCAGGTTTCCATTCGTAATCTTGCGGAGGGCCTCAAGGGGTTCAATTTCCTTCTGGGTTCCGATTCGCCCGAGGCACGACACGATGGCTTCGGCCAAAGGGGCATTCTTGGTCGTGACTAGGTAGGCGGTCATCTCCCGTCTTTGCTCATCACTGAAGCAGGGAGCATCTTCTTCGCGCACTCTCGGCAATGCGGTTAGTAAGGTTTCTTGCACAAGCTGGGCCATTTCCGCTTCTTCGGTATCCAGAAGCTCGCACAGGTACGCCGAGACCTCGGGGTCGGCCCGCTCCGCCAACTGCTTGACCGCTTCGCGGTGGGCGGGCCGGAATCCCGCGCCCACGGTGCCGATGAGCAGGAAGATGAGCAGGTTCGGCATGCTGCTCCAATCGTTTTGCGAAATCCCCAAATAGAAGGCACTCAGGAATGCAAGGCTTTCGACAGTGCCAAGAATCCACCAAAGACGCCGCTTGAACCGGGCTCGAAAGGCACTTTCTTCCCGCAAGATGCGCACAAGCTCTTCGCGAGGGGCCAAGTCCGACATGCACGAATTGTACGCGGGGCCGCTCGGATGGTCCTAGTCCCGCCTAGCCTGGTACGATTTCCGAACGATATGGAAACAACTCTCGTTCTCATCAAACCCGGCGGCGTGCAGCGAAATCTGATCGGCGAAATCACCCGTCGAATCGAGGCGCGCAGCCTCAAAATCGTGGGGCTGAAGCTCATCCACGCCTCACGCGAGACCGTCGAGGCGCACTACGCCGAGCACCGCGAGCGACCGTTCTTCAACGGCGTGGTCGAGTACCTCACCAGCGGCCCCATCGTGGCCATCGCCGTGCAGGGTACCAACGCCACCAAGGCCATCCGCACCATGATGGGCGCGACCAACCCGCTCGATGCCGCCCCCGGCACCATCCGCGGCGACTTCGCCCTGACGATCGACGACAACCTCACCCACAGCAGCAGCGACCCTGAAGCCGCCGCCGCCGAGCTCGCCCTCTGGTTCCCCGAAGGCACCCTTTCCTGATTCAGTTCCGGTTCCCTTCCCCTTGCCGCGATGCATTGTGCGCGGGAGGGGGTAAGGGTTAGGGATGGGGTTGGTTCACAACCTTCTAGCTGGAGCCACCTACTACTTTACTGGTCCACTAAATTTCTCGAAGACGCCGAGGAATGGAGTTGCTTAAGGCGCCTTCGTGATCAACTGATCGACGAAGAACTCCCACGTCCGCCGGAAGTCAATGGCCGAGTGGCCCGCATCGGGGCCGACGAACATCTCGTAGCCCTTCCCGGCCCGATTCAGAGCCTGACAGAACATAAGCGTGTTCGATGGGTGGACGTTGTTATCCGCCGTGCCGAAGTAGATCAGCAACCGACCCTTGAGGTCCTTCGCATAAGTATTCGCCGAACCCGCGTCGTAGCCCGACTTGTTCTCGGCTTCGTCCGGCAGGCCCATGTAGCGCTCGGTGTAGATCGTGTCGTAGTGTCGCCAATCGGTCACCGGTGAGCTCGAACAGGCGGCGGCGAAGACCTCGGGATGCCGCAAGAGCGCCATCAGCGAAGCGTAGCCGCCATACGACGTGCCGTGGATCCCGATCCGCTTGCCATCGACGTAGGGCCGCTTGGCGAGAGATGCCGCGCCCGCGGCCTGGTCGTCGATCTCAACCACGCCGAGCTTGCCGTAGACGGCATCCTTGAACGCCTTACCCCGGCCATTGGTGCCGCGTCCATCGAACCAGGCAACCAGGAATCCCATCTCCGTGATCGAGTCCGGGGTCTGGAATCGCTCAATCGAACCTCCCGATTCGGGACCGCCGTAGACGCTGACCACCAGGGGGTACTTCTTCGTCTCGTCGAAATCGGAGGGGAACTGGAGCCAACCGTAAAGCTTGGTCTTGCCATCGGCGGCCAGGAATTCGATGCGCTCCGTTCGCTTTAGCTTCAGAGCATCGAATTTTGTGAGATCGCTCTTGGCCAGGACTTTGATCTCCTTGCCTCGGGCGTCGCGCAGGGTCGTGGTCGGGGGCAGGTCCAGCCGTTCAGCCGTGTCCAAGAACGCCTTGCCATCCGGCGAAAGCTGGATACGGTGGCTCGTCGCTGGGTCAGTTAGCCGTATATCGCCGGTGCCATCCAAGCGCGCCCGATGGAGTTGGGCCAGATAGGGGTTCGCCCCGGAACGGGCCATGTAGAACACATACCCTTGCTTTTCATCCACTCGCACAATGCTATCAACATCAAAATTGTGTTGGGTGATCGGCTTCACGACCGTGCCTGCGAGGTTGTGCAGGTAAATGTTGCGGAAGCCGTTGCGCTCGGAAAGGATGAGGAACTGCTGCTGGTCGGCAAGAAACACCTGGGTCGGCGAGTTGTCGGCCCAGCTTTGCGGCTGCGACTCACGCAAGACCACACGGCAATTGCCGGTGGTCGGGTCCGCCGCGCAAAGCTCCATCACGTTCTGCTTGCGGTTCGTCCTGTTAAATAGCAACTCGCGGCCATCGGGAGACCAGCGCACCGCATACACATAGTGACCCACGCCGGGGCCTCCATCGGAGGCGAAATCGGTCTTAACGGAAATGCTCTGGGCCGAGGCGACATCGTAGATCAACAGGCCGACCTTCGGATTCGTGGTGCCCGCCTTCGGGTAGGCCTCGGTGTCGAGGGTGTTCTGGAACTTCGTCTGCTCCAGACCCAGGAAGTAATCCTTGACGCCGCTCTCATCGAAGAAATAGTAGGCCAGGCGCGCCGAATCGGGCGACCACCAGAGGGCCTCGCGCACCTCGAGTTCCTCGCCGTAGACCCAACTGGCGACGCCGTACTTGGTTCGCTTCTGAACACTGCCGTCCGTCGTGACCGGCAATTCGTTTTTGCCATCCGGGTCGCTCAGGTAGACGTTGCGGTCTCGGTGGAAGGCGAGTCGCTTGCCGTCCCGCGAGGTCGCCCGGTCAAACTGACGCCCCCGCTCGGGACCTCGCCCGCCACGCGGATTGGCCGGAGCAGGGGTGGTCGTGGCTTCGTCCGCCGACTCTCGACCGGTCGCGAGCGTGAACCGAACGGTCTTGCCGTCACGATTGAAGGTGAAGCTCTTGCTATCCTCCGCCCAGCGGACACTGAGGTCGCCGCGAACGACGCTACCGGGGATCTCGCGACGCAGTTTCTCGTACCGGTCGAATCGCGGCATCGTGGCGAGGCGGTCTTGGGCACCCACATGGGCGACGAGGCCCCCGAGGAGAAGCGTGACAAAAGCTGCGTGGCGCATGGGTCATTCTAGCCCGCCGACACGGCCAAGATGGCGCATCAGCGGCAGACTGCGGTCGAGCATTTCTCGCTCGTACCGTATGGTCGCCTCCTCGGTTTGCTGTGGCTCGGACCAGAGCTCCAGAATCGCGCTGAAATCCTGCCGGTGTCGCAGAACCTCCTCGAGCACAGTCTGGCACGGCACCGACCCTTCGCCCGCCGCCGTCCCGAAGACACGAAAGCCCAAGTTGTGCGATTCGCGCACCGCCCGCACGTCCTTGATGTGCACACAAACGGTGTACGGAGCAAGCACCCGCGCGACCTCCAGTGGCCCCTCCAGGCAGGCAAGCGAGTTTGCCGTGTCGAGCACAACCCCTACGAGTCCGGGGCCAAGCTCCTCGACCATGTCGCGGAGGGTCTCGGCAGTAAAGCGGTCGTGGTTTTCGATCGCAAGGATCAGTCCGTCGTCTTCGGCGATCTGGGCGAGGGGCCGGAGCCTCATCACGGCATCTTCCGGCGAAGGCTCGTCGTGGCCCTTGTCGATGACGAGGCGCACAAACTCTGCACCAAAGAACTTTGCCAAGGCGACGTGGGCGCGGAAGTCGCTGGGGTCGAGTCCCCTAGTGCCGACTTCAATTTGGATTCCCGCTTTCTGGGCAAGGAGAGCAAAGCGATCCAGGTCAGGCGCGCTGAGCAAGCCGAGTGGAAGGTTTTCGCACACCTGGAGAACGGAAAAACCGACCTCCTTCGTGATGCGAAGGAGGTCGAAGTGATCGAGCGGCTTGCGTCCGCCAATAGCCCAAGAAAGGGTGTAGGTCCCGATGCCCAGTCTGACCGGCATGGTCCATTATGTCCATGCCGGTCTTGGACTGTGGGGTTACTCCGCCGTCTTGATTTCGATCTTCAGCGCCTTCGGCTTCTCGACCTCGACGCGGGGAAGGGTGACCGTCACGATGCCGTTCTTGAAGTCAGCCGTGATGGCCTCCTCGTTCAGGTTGCGGGGCAACCGAATAGATCGAACGAACTTGCCGTAGGTGTTCTCGCGGCGATAGACCTTGGTGCCTTCGGCGACTTCCTCGGCCTTGACCTCGCCCTGAATGGTCAGGATGTGGTTCTCGAACGTCACTTCCAGATCGCTTGGCTCGATGCCAGGAACGGCGGCGCGGACGATGATTGCATTGTCTCGCTCGACCACATCAATCGGAAGCGAGTAGGCGCGGCTGGCCGGGGCTGGCTGCGGCTGGCTGGGCGCGAACATTCGCTCCAGGACTTCGTCGATGGCACGGATATCGTGCAGAGGGTTGAGAGTCATAACTGTTTTCATCATTGGATTTCCGTCCGAATGTCGATGTGACACTGACAATATGATACAACGTGATACCATCAATGTCAAGTTCCATTCCACCTAGTGACTCAAGGTGATTGGGACGAAATCCCTATTCACCCTTGGCGGGCCATTGGGCGGGATAGATCGACTTTCGCCCGCTGACCGCCCAAGCGAGGAAGCAGACAAGTGCAATGGGTGGCCCGAGATGGACGCCAAAGAGCTCCATCCCCATGGCGAGGCAAGCAATCGGGGTGTTCGCGGCGGCAGCAAAGACCCCCACAAACCCGAGGGCGGCGAACAAAGCGGGGTCTTGGTGGGACCCAAGCGCGAAGGCACAGCCCAAGGTCGCCCCGATGCAGAAAAGGGGCGTGACCTCGCCGCCTTTGAACCCCGCTCCCAACGTGACGACCGTGAAGAGCAGCTTTAGCGCGAACACCGGCCATCCCACATCGCCGATGAACGCGCGCTCGATGAGAGGGATACCGAGTCCGTTATAGCCCTGATTGCCCACACCCAGAGTCAGACCGACGACCACCAGCCCACCGATGACGGGACGCCAGACAGCGGCATTCGGTAACTTGGCCCCGAGTCGCTGAACCCAATGGGTGAGGTCGACAAACACGAGGCTCGTGCCCGCGAAGAGGAGCCCCGCGGCGACGATGGTTACGAGCGAAATCCATCCCGATGAGTAACTCAGGGGCGCCGGGTAGGGGTGATGCTGGATGGAGAGCCCCCGGGCGACGAGATCACCGGTGAAGCTCGCGACCAAGCACGGCACGACCGCATGCCCCCGGAGTCGGCCAAGCTTCACGACTTCTAGTCCGAAAATCGCCCCCGCCCAAGGCGTCCCGAAGACGGCCCCAAAGCCCGCCGCGATTCCCGCCATGAGCAGCGTTCGTCGGTCATCAACTGAGCCGCGCCATAACCCCGCCACCCAATCGGCCAGGGCCCCGCCCATCTGCACCGCCGTACCCTCCCGTCCCGCCGAGCCGCCGAAGAGATGGGTCAGGACCGTAGAGATCAAAATCAGCGGCCCCATGCGGAACGGGATCGCCACGCTGGGATCGTGAATCTGTTCCAAGAGCAGGTTGTTGCCCCGGTCGACGCCTTCGCCAAACCTGGAGTACACCCAGCCGATCAGGCCGCCCACGAGTGGCAAGCCAAAGAGCAGCCAGGGGGCATCATGGCGCGTGACAATGGCCAAGTTCAGCGCCCAGAGGAAGATCGCCGAGGCCAGCCCCGCCAAGATTCCAACGAAGAACGCCACGAGCCAGAGCCGGAGGAGAGGGCGCGCGTGTTCAGCCATGGTCACCTAAGCGTATCAGATCGCCTAAAATGATCGGATGGCAAGGTCGATCACGGACGTGATTCGAGAACTAGATGAAATCGTGGCGTGGTCGGTGGAGCATCGATCGCGCATCGGCTACTTTGCCGCCCTCTATCGGCGCGTGACCATCCGGGTCCGCGATGGCATCCAAGCGGGAGAATTCGCCGATGGACCGCGAATGGAGCGGCTGGATGTCGTCTTTGCCAGCCGATACCTCGACGCGCTGCAGAAGTGGCGCACCAGCGACACGACGGTTTGTCCTTGCTGGCACCAGGCATTCACAGTTGCGCAAGAGTACTGGCCGCTCGTGTTGCAGCAGCTCTTGGTCGGCATGAACGTCCACATCAACCTCGATCTTGGCATCGCCGCCGCCGAGATCACGACGCCGGAGACCATCGCTGACCTCGCGGGCGACTTCCAGCGCATCAACCAAATCCTCGCCGAGGAGCAGCCCAAGGTCCGGGCCCAGATGGAAGCGATATTCCCATTACTAAGGTTTCTCGACCGAATCGGCGGTGGGGCCGAGAATGTCGTGCTGAATTTCAGCATGGAGATCGCCCGCCGGGAGGCCTGGGAGTTCGCCTTAAGCCTCTCGCAAGGGGACGTGGAGTCAAAGATCGCCGAGCGCCGGACGTTCGTGTCCGGACTCTCGACGCTCGTCGCCCACCAGCCGATGCCCCTGCGCCTCGGCCTAATGGTCATCCGAATCTGCGAACCCCGCGACCCCCGTCGGGTGCTTGCGATTCTGGCGAGTTAGAACGAAGCTACCAATGCGGAGACGTTGCGGTATGCGCAGGCCATGATGGTCAAAAACGGGTTGAACGCGCCATTGGTGACGTGCACCGACCCGTCGGCGAGCACGAGGTTGGCGAATCCGTGGACGCGACCCCAGGGGTCGCAGACCGAGGTCGCCGGGTCCTCGCCCATTCGGCAGGTCCCTGCTTGGTGCTGGCCCGCGCTGAGCCACTTACCTGCGGGGTTTGCCCAAATGCGGTTGGCTCCGGCGGATTCTAGCCACTCGATTCCGCGTTTGGTGACGCTTTGATGCGCTCGGATGGTCTCGTCGTGGACCACACCGGAGAGTCGCGCGAGGGGCATGCCCGCGGTGTCCCGACGAGTTGATTCGAGGGTCACCCGGGCGTCGGGGTTGGGAATCTCGTGGATCGGGCCCGCAATCTGGGCGGTGCGTAGGTAGCCGTGGCGCAGGGCATCCAGCCAGGGCTGGCCCCACTTGGGCGCGTCGGGGGGCATCTGCCGCTTGGCATAGATGGCGGGCAGAACCACGAACTCATCGGCGAGCATAGCGCCGCCGATCACATCAGTATTGCCATGGACGAAGTCGAGCGTCGCGACGGATGGCCCCGGGCCGAGGAGATCTTGAATTGGCTCCTCAAAGGTCCCCGTGACGGAAACATACGAATGGCCTTGCAGGTTTCGCCCGACTTGGTCGCCGCCGATGCCAGAGGCGAGGAGCAGGCGCGCGGTTTCGATTGCCCCACAAGCGACCACCACATACTCCGCCTCGATTCGGTCGCCCGCGACCACGCCAGTGATCCGGTTGCCCTCGGCGAGCAGCTTCGTCACCTGAGTGTTGGTCCGAAGCTCGCAACGACCGGTCGCGATGGCGCGGGCCAAGAAGGTGTTTTGGGAGCCATTCTTGGCATCGACGGGGCAGGCGAAGCCGACGCAGTGTTGGCATCGAGTGCACGCCTCGCGGCCATCACGGGGCACCGAATTGATCGCCAGCGGAACTGCCTGGGTGGCCCAGCCGAGCTTCTCCGCCGCCGCCCGGAGTTTGGTCGTGCGCGGGCCATCGGGGAAGGCAGGAATGGGATAATCGCTTCGCGCAGGCATCTGGGGTGCGGCGGGCCCGCCGCAAACGCCAAGTTCCCATTCCGTGCGCTCGTACCAGGGCGCGAGTTCGTCGTAGCCAAACGGCCAATCCGACAGCGAACTCCCCTCGGGGACGCCATAGCGCGAAGCCATCCGGAAATCATCGGGGTGAAATCGCCATGCCTGGGCACCGTAGACTGCGGTTCCGCCGCCAACGCCCATGGCGTTGTTTTGATATCCACCGTCGAGGGGCCCGACGACGCTCTCGTTGCCATTACGGTCCACCGTGACCCGTCGATCTTCCGGGCCGCCGTGGTTCAGGCCATGAAGGGCGAGCCGGTGGTTGCGCACATGGTCGCGCGAGATCGGGTCGCGGGCCACCCAATCGCCCCGTTCCAACACCAAGACTCGCAGACCCGCCTGGGCCAAAACCCAAGCCGCCACCCCGCCGCCAGCACCACTTCCGACCACGATTGCATCCCACTGCCTCAAGCCGTCACCTCAAACCCCAGCGAAGGCCACACTTCCGGATTCACGAGAAATGCCTCTTGGATCAGTTGCACAATCAGCGACCCATTGGCGGTTCGAACCCAACCATCCAACCAAGTCGAGCGCTCAGTCTCGCTCCGCTGGGCAAATCCTTCGACTTCACCAAGTCCGGTCGCGATTGGGTCAATCAAATCGGGATGGCTTTGACGAACTCCCTCCAAGTACGCCTGCACGGATTCGAGAGATACATGGGGGCCACCATCCGAGGGCAGGACGGTTTGGATCAGAGCTTGAAGGTCAGACATGGGGACACTAGCGCTTGGGGCGGGCGACGATGACGTATTGCAGAAACTTCATATCGCGAAGCTTGCGCATGGCGAGCACGTTGGCAACCCGCATCCCGATGCTGACATAGGCGTTCACGCCACCCATCTTGATCACTTCCCAGCCGTTCTCCTCGAAAAGCTGCCTCATGCTCTTCTCGGTAAAAAATCGGAGGTGGGTGCGGTCGAAAATCCCGCTGTCCTCCTGGGGGAAATCCGCATCCAAGAGGAGCCGCTTGAACGCGGGCCAATAGCGCAAGTTCGGAAGCGAAGCCACCACGACTCCCTCTGGCTTCAAAATTCGCTTGGTGGCCTCGAGGGCGAGGTCGGGCCGCACCAGGTGCTCCAAAACGTCGGTGTAGGTGACCACGTCAAAATGACCCTCGGGCAGGGTCGGGATCAGCTCCATGCAGTCGCCGGACAGAGCGTGGTCCAGGCGTTCGGCCGCCAGTTTGGCCATCTCGTCCACGATCTCGATGCCCCAAACCTCGGCCCCAAAGTCGCTTTTCAGGTTCAAGCCAAACGAACCCGCGCCACAGCCGACATCCAGGAGAGTCCCAAATCTTTCCGGCAAAAAGGCACGGACTTCCTGGCGAAGGCCTTTGTAGTAGAGGGGCACGTCGTGTAGTGGCGTCATAGTTCAATCTTGCTTTGGCTGCGAATGAGGCTGCGAGCTTCAGCGCATGCCGATTCTGGCACGTACTCATCCAGACGCCAAATGTAGCTTCGAGTTTTGCGGATCGAGACCGTCCCGGCAAGCAGCCGCTTGAGCATGGTCAGCCGGGGAAAACCATACTCGACGGCCCGGCGACCGTGGTTCATGAAGCCATCACGGTCGAGAAAGTAGAGGCAGAGGTTACTGAGATTCAGCTCGTTCATCATCAATCCCCGCCGGACGAGAGCTTCGTCTCGCCCGGGCCCGGCCCAGCGATCCGGGCGGTCAGAGATCGAACGCCGCACGCGAATCTCCTCGATCATCTGCTTTGCCGAGCGTTTGTAGGTGTTGTTGTCGTGTTGCCGCCAATAGACCAATCGGTCGGAGATGCAAACCGCCGGTGAATCTTTCGTTGCCTGAAGCAAAGCCACCCAGTCACCCGAATATCGGCATGTCGTCTCGAACCGGAGCCCCTCGCGGCGGAACAAAACGCCCGAGGCGAGGATGCGGTTCTCGTACAGCAAGTAAGGAAGCGGGTCCTGGACTGGCGTCACGGGCCAATCGGCATGGACGTCGTCTTTGGTCAGCGGGGCCCCAGAATCATCCACCATCCATCCCAGCACATAACAAACCCGCGCCGCTGGACTCTCTTCGAAGGCTGTAAGTTGTCGTTGCAACTTATCTGGAAGCCACAGGTCATCGGAGTTCATCACCGCGACGTACTCGGATTCCGAAAGTTCGAGTGCGCGCTGTTCTGTCCCGTACGTCCCGAGGTTTGTTTCGTTGGTCAGGACGCGGATCCTGGGGTCTTGATGGGCAATCTCTTGCGCCAAGGCGACGCTATCATCGGTGCTTCCGTCGTCGATCAGCACGACTTCCCAATCCCGAAAGGTCTGGGCCTGGATGGAACTCAGGCACGCCTTCAGGTACCGGCCGTGGTTATAGCTGGGGATGAGAATCGCGACTTTCGCCATCATCCCCAATGATACTGGCCCCGATACGGACCGCGACTAAAGCAAACCGCGCCGCATTCGCCGCAAGGCATCTTCGTAGGCCTTGACGTAATCGGCGGGAAGGGACTCCCATCGGCCGAGTTTCGTGTTCGGGACCAGGGACGTGTCGTTCAGCGACCGGCTGTAGTTCACATCGCGCGTCAGTCGAAAACTGAACGTGATCCGAGATTGGGTGGCCGGTTGGAAGAGGTCGTAGTTCGGCTTCTGGAAGGAAACGCCAGGGACGTCCACCGTGTCCATCGAGTTCAGAAGCGCGAGCGAGGAGACCGGCAGGATTCTTGCCGCACCCGAGATCGAATCTTTGGCACGAACAGCCTGCTGGTCTTGGAATCGCACCTGCAAGACTCCATCCTGGGGAATGCCAAGTGGGAGCACCTCGGTTGGCTCACTGGCGAGGGGGCCGGGACCTCGGCGTGGCGCACCGCCGATCTCCTGAGTGATCTGGACGCCCGAACCTGCCATGAATTGGAGCCCAGAACCGGCACCATAGTAGTCTTCAGCAATCAGATCCCGCTGCGCCCCGGTCATGAGGCCAATCGGGAACGGGCGACCAGTGCCAAGGGCCTGTCGCTGGCTACCATCCATCAGGCCATAGATTCGGAGCGTGTTCCAGTTGGAAAAAGTGAGCTGACTGACGTCATCCGAACCCACGCTGGGGTCCGCATTACTAAGAATGATGCCGTCCAGTTCATCCATGCGAATCGGCTTTCGCTGGCCCGCCGCGTAGGTGCCGACATCAAGAAGTCGTAGAGAAGAGTTCGCCACGATGGATCGCGCGAGGACTCCCAGAGCCTTGCGCGGAATCCGGTCGCGTCGGCTCGTGACGGGCAGTTCAGGCTGAATCAGCCAGGTACCCGACTCTTCGCGCGCGATAACATCGAGGCGCTGGTCGAGGCGGCGCAGGAGGTCGCCCGGCTTCAAACCGTTCACCAGCACGCGCATGAAAGGCACCACCGCCGAATCGGGGAGGGCAGCCACCAATGTCTTGTCCAAAGATTCGGCCGCCGTCACCAGGGCCTCGCCCGCCGCCAAAGAAGTCGGGTCAAAGTCTTCGGGTTTCAGGAGTCGAGCGCGAAGGGCGTCGCTGACAGGCTTGGGCGGACTGCCCGCCGAGGACAGCGATGAAACCTCAACGGCAGCTTCCCCACCGGGCCTCGGTGGCCGCCCGCCAGCTTCCGGCCCCACCGCCGTGGCAATGCCCATCACCATCATGCGCCCCCCGCCGGTGGATTGGGCGGAGAGAATCGCGAACTCCTTGGCAATCTCCGAAAGAGGGATGACGCCGTCGCCAGCGAGGCCCGCCGAGGGCGGCAGCGCATCCGCTCCCGACCCGCCGTCAACCATCATCCCGCTCGAAGCAAGCAGGTCTCCGTTGCGATCAACAACCGTGAGTCGGAGGTTCAGTTGGCCGTCGCGACCGGCCGTCACCGCCAAAAGCGCCTTGCCGATCCCTAGTTTCGGGTCGCCAGGGCCAACCTCGGGACTCAGCCCGAAAATCATCACCGACGTTCCGTCCTTAGGTGCGTGCTTCTTCGCTGCCTCAGCGAAGATTTGGTTTTGCTTCACAAAGTCTCGCAGAATGGCCATGGCCTTGCCCGGCAACAGTTTCTGCATGGCCGTACCCTGAGTAGCAAAGACAACTCTTTGTCCTTCGTTCAGGGTCAACTGGGCCGGGTTAAGCAAGGCGAGGATCTGAATGATGGCAAGTGCCCCGGGGTTCTGGGCGGGCTGGCCACTCAGTCGGAAAGCCTGCTGAGGCGCCGAGGTCGCGGCGCCAATCGCACTTGCCGCCTTTTCGGCCTGCTTGGCATCAAATTCGGGCCATCGGCTGGAATCATCCACGAGTTTCGCAATCGCTGCCTTGATCCTTTTTTGCCGGAGGGCTGCTTCGTCTTGGGCTTGGCTCGTCGCCAAAGATGACTCCCGAACCAGCGTGTAACCGTCGCCCGAAGTGCGCCAAGAGCTACCCGTCACGGTCGCGATTCGGGTCATGGCCTCGCTGAGGGGGACGTCCTTGAGGCGGAGGGTCAGGACTTCCTCGGCGGGCAGACCATTGGCCTCCAAGCGAACTCCGGCGAGCTTGCCGAGGGCGGGCAAAACCACCGACGCCCGGCCGCCCGTCGTCGTGTAGGTGACCTTTTGGTTTACGTCTTGCCCGACCGCCATTGGGGCCAGGACGGCAGAAATCGCGAGGGATAGGAACGAAAATCGCATATATATGTTTTCCCCAACTTGAAGTTGACGAGCGATCTACTCTACCGAGTTGCCGGGTTTCTCAGTTCCCGCCCGATAACCGCACTCCCTGGATGGGACCATATTCGTGCCGCCCGAAGCTGCAACTGCGTCGCCAAGAGAACTCGACCGTAGACGCCGATTCATCAAACCGAAGTTCGTAGGTCCGGATGAACGGGGTCTCAATGTGCGCGTACCGCACAATGAGTACGTTGTGCTCGGTCCAAACCGCTCGGGCTGACGTCATATCTTGGCTCGATTCTGGGGGCCAGTGGCCGTAGGGTGCCTCGATGATCAGGGTTGCTTTGGCGTCGGTCAGCCGCAAGATCAGGCCGTCCGAGCCCGGCACCACGGAGAGGGTGTTGAATTCGGTGCCTTCGGCCAGGGCAAAGGTTGCAGTGGCGAGCAGGGGCTCCATCGGCGAGTTGTGATAGCCGGTCGGCAGCGCCACTTCGAGATTCGCCAGCCGCCCGCGAAGATTCCAAGCGACCTCGGGGTTCTCGGGCAGGGCATCACGATGCATAGCGGGCAACAGGTGCGTCCAGACCAGTTCCAGCACGTCGCGCATGTCGGTCAGGCCCGAGTTGATGGCGAGCACCGCATCCTGCTCGGGCATCACGATGCAAAATTGGCCAAACGCGCCATCAGCGCGGTAGGCCCCGAAGCGGCAACGCCAGAACTGGTAGCCGTAGCCGCTCTCCCAGTCGTAGGTCGCGTCAGTCCCATTCGAAATCTGCCAGCCGGTTGCCTGACGTATCCAATGCGCATCCAGCAGCCTTTCGCCATTCCAGACCCCTTCTTGAAGCAAAAACTGGCCGAACTTCGCGAGGTCCTCGGTGCGAATGCTCAGGCCGTAGCCTCCCGTGCTGATCCCGCTCGGGCAGGATTGCCACTTGGGATTCTCGACGCCCAACGGATCAAACAGCCTCGGTCTCAGGAAATCGAGCAAGGTCACCCCTGCTTGCTTTTGCAGAATCGCCGAGAGCATGTAGGTAGCAGGCGTGTTGTAATCGAACCTTGTCCCCGGCCGCTCGAGCACGGGGTGCGCGAGGAACTGGCGCACCCAAGAGTTGCTCGCCTTCAGGTTTGGCAGGTCTGAATGGCCCGTTGCCATCATCAGGAGGTCCCGCACGGTCATCGTCAGCAGGTTCAGGCTGGGCTCGTCGGGGAGGTCATCGGGGAAGAATGAGACCACCCGGTCTTCGATGGCCAGCAATCCCTCCTGGACAGCGAACCCAATGGCGATGGCGGTGAAGCTTTTGCTCACCGAAAACATCATGTGCCTGCGGTCGGCATGATACGGCTTCCACCAGGACTCCGCCACCACGTGACCATGACGCACCAAGACAAAGCTGTGGACTTCGTGGCCGCGCGCGGCGAGCGCTTCAACAAAGTCTAGGATGGGTTGAGAGGCGACGCCTTGGGCTTCGGCCGAACTGCGCGGAAGGGATTGGATGATTCCGATCACAGGGATAGCGTAGCGCAAGATGTCAATAGGCCCATGACAATTTTCTCTTTAGACTTTTTCGGGTGACCCTTGGGCGTGCTTTCAAGTTCTGCCTCCAGCCAACCTTAACGCACTCTTAACTTAATCTTAATCGAAGCATCACATCGATGATGCTTACTTGATTTGATCTTATGAACCTTAAGTCCATCCCATCGGCGAAGCTTCGCCATTCCGGATTCACCCTTATCGAGCTTCTGGTGGTCATTGCCATCATTGCGATTCTGGCGGCGATCCTGTTTCCGGTTTTTGCTCAGGCAAAGGAAGCGGCGAAGAAGAGCTCCTGCCTCAGCAATATCAAGCAGATTGGCCTCGGTACCTTCCTCTATATTGGTGATTTTGACGACACCTATCCGGGTGCCGATCAGTACATTCCCTCGCCGACTAACTCGAATCCTGGCGACCCAAGAATCCCCTTTGATCTCCAGATTCTGCCGTACATCAAGAATACAGACATCTTCTTCTGCCCCAGCGACAGCCGCACTCGGCTCGCCCCCGCGTCTTCGCGAACGTTCTGGGATGTTGCGTACCGCGAAAAGGCATTGCCCCGCTCCTACCAGTACGTTGCTGCCATCGTCACGGACGAGTGGTACCGAAGTGGCAACTTCTCGCTGAGCAATGTCAACGACCCCAACACCGGCCTCAGCACCTACGCAGGCTGGGCGACCAAGGGTCGCAACGCCAGCGAGATCCAAGAGTCTTCGAACACCATCGCGTTCGTTGAAGTCTGGGGCAGCCCTAGCTTCACGGGTTCGGATTCCTCTTATGTCGGTTCGGGCCAGTCGGCGGTCTTCACGGTCTGCGACACCTGGAAGCTCGCCGGACGCAAGATTAATCAGACCACCGGTCCGGAAGCACCTCCCATCGCATGTGTGCTCTACGCTAGCGCGCACAGAGGAACTCCTTCGCCCGGCCATAGCAATGGTTCGAACTACTCGTTCGCCGATGGCTCGGCGAAGTACAAGACTTGGGGCGCCGTCCGCGCCAACGACTTCAACCTCTTCAAGTTGAACAAGGGCACCACCATCTTCACCCCGTAGTTTGAGGCTGCAATCTATTCTCCTCGCGGGGCAATGCCTCTGCGGGGAGGTTTTTTCGAAATGAACCTAATTCTTTGCCTCCTCGCCACCGGATTCCTTTCGGGTAGCAGCATCGTTCCTGAGCCAGCCCGGCATCCGCTCGCGTTGTGGTCGCCGGTTCAAGACAAGAACTTCTATCTCTTGTCCGTCCTTGAGCGGAACACGCAAGCTCAGAAAGCACTCGCCGCCGAGCCCACTTTAGCCAAAATTGCCCGCGACCAGCTTGAGAGATTGGAAGGGGCCTTCCAAAATCGGAGCTTGGACCAAAGCAAAACGTTGCTTTCGATGCTGATTACGCCGGAGGAAGTGACCGCCGGGGCCGAAGGTCTGCGACGCGCATACGAGAATTCGGCCGTCATCCGTGACATCGCCGACCGCCAGATTCCTCTCAGTGGCACTTACTACCAGTACCAGCTTGAGTCAGGACCCGAGCGGCTGGCCAGGGCCTGGAAGGAGTGCGCCGAGGGCATCAACAACGCCATTCTCGTGTACGGCACTGGCCGCCCCGGACGCTCGGCGGACATCGATTCGATGTTCTACAAGCCGACCGATCCGGTGTTCAACGGCACCGTCCACAACCTCTTCGGCATCTTGCTGGAAGACACCCCGAAGGACTCGCTTTTCTGCAAGGTCTCCTTGCGAGTCGCAATTGAGCTGATGGAGGCCAACCGCCGAAACGAAGCTGGCCGTCACGAGCCAATGGAGCGCGGAGAGAACCAAGCCGCTTTCCGGGCGATCCCAAGGACGGCATGGAAGTCCTATCCCTACACGGTCATGGTCGTCCCCGGCCTTGGCCCCGATGAGCCGGGCGTGGCACTTTCGCCCGCCGCCAAACTGATCCTATCCGCCGTGGCCCGAAGGTATCGCGAGAAGAAGGCTCCCTTCATCCTGGTTTCCGGCGGCTACGTGCACCCGAACCAGACGCCCTTCTGCGAGGCCATCGAGATGAAACGGTCGCTGATCAAGGATTTCGGCATTCCCGAGCGCGCAATCATCATCGACCCCCATGCCCGCCATACAACGACGAACATGCGCAACGTCGCGCGCCTGATGTACCGGTACGGCATTCCCTTCGACCGCCCCGGTCTGGTCACGACCAATACCTACCAAAGCGCCGACATCGAAGGTCCGGGATTCCGAGCGCGCTGCCAGCGGGTCTTCGGCTACGTTCCCTACTCAATTGGAGAGCGGCTTTCCCCATTTGACCTCGAGTTCACACCGAAAATCGAATCCCTCCGCATCGACCCCAAGGATCCTCTTGATCCCTGAGGGCTACTACTTCATACTGTCGGTATGAGTTTTGTGAAGGAATTTCGGGAATTCGCTCTCAAGGGCAATGTGATCGACCTCGCCGTCGGTGTGATCATCGGCGGTGCCTTCGGCAAGATCGTGGACTCGATGGTGAGCGACCTCATTTTGCCCTTGGTCAGCATCCTTACTGGCAAGGTCGATTTTGTGAACCTGTACATTCCCCTTGCAGGCCAGGATTCCACCACACCCTTGGATGTCGCAAAGAAGGCCGGTGCGGTCTTGGCCTACGGAAACTTCCTGAACACGCTCATCCAGTTCGTCATCCTTGCCTTCGTCATTTTCTTCTTGGTCAAGACGGTGAACAGACTGCGCCGAGAGCCAGAACCATCGCTCGAAGTGCCAGCGGGACCCACCGCCAGCGAGACCCTTCTGACGGAAATTCGAGACCTACTGAAGAAGTAGAGCCGATTTTTCGGGCATCCTCATTCTCATGCTTTTGCTCTCGCGCACCGTGGTCGGCGACCTTAGCGAAGACGGAGTCGATGAGGTCTCCCGGTTCGTCAACCGGGCCAATTCACCCGACCACACTCCCTACGGCGAAGTCTTCTCGGGCGAGCGTCTTGAGCCGGGCGGCCTGCTCGAGGAGTTCTCCGCCTCCCACCTAATCTGCCTGCGTCGCGAGGCCGAGTTGGTTGGCACCGTTGTCCTCACGCCCGGCGAGGGAGAGCTATGGGTGAACCTGCTTTCGGTCGCTCCCGAGGAGCGTGGCCAGGGTCTGGGCGAGCAATTGCTCAGCGAAGCCGAAGCATTCGCGCGCGAGCATGGCGCGTCATATCTCACCTTGGAGGCGGTTCATGTCGGCAAGCTCATCACTTACTACCTGGGCATCGGCTTCACCGAACTTGAGCGCAACCTGATTCCTGCCGGAGTTTGGGACTCCCACCGTCCATTCGAGCTCGTCAAGCTCCAGCGTCCCGTCCTGCCCTAGCGAACGTATGCCATCGAAATGCCGTCGCCGATCGCGCAAAGCGCGACCTCGACGCGAGGGTCGTGGGCCAAGAACGCGTTGAGTTCACGAATAGCCAACGTGCTCTCATCGACGACTTCAGTGTCCGCCACTCGCCCACTCCACAGTACGTTGTCAATCAGAATCACGCCGCCGGGTCGGACGAGCCGCAGGCAATGCTCATAGTAGTGTCGGTAGTTCGGCTTGTCCGCATCGATAAAGGCAAGGTCAAAGGAAGCCTCATCCGTCAGAGCCGCCAAGGTTTCGAGAGCGGGTGCAACGTGAAGTTTGACCTTGTGGCTCACGCCTGCGGCTTCCCATGCCCTCCGGCCAATCGATGTGAATTCCTCGCTGATATCCAGTGCGATGATTTCACCATCGTCAGGCAACGCCAGTGCCATCGCGGTCGAGCTATAGCCCGTGAAGACTCCAATCTCAAGAATCCGCTTCGCCCGCAGTGCCCGGACCATCACCTGCATCCACTGGCCTTGGTCGGCGGAAATCTGCCATCCCGCCTCGGCCAGCTTGGCCGTGTCCTCGCGAAGTTGAGTCAGCACCGGGTGCTCGTTGAGCCAATTCTGGTTCACATACTCGGCCAGAGGCTCAGAAAAGAGAAAGGAACGGCCCATATTCATGCAAGTTTAGTCCAAGGGAGTACGATTCCGAAATGCTTCCTGCGATCTGCTTGATGCTCCTGGCGCAAAGGCCCGCGATGAACACACCCTACTCACAGCAATCCCCTCTGGCCCTGAAATCGGTCTCCGTTATCACCCAACCCGCCATCGCCATGCATCCGGTCGAATTGCGAGTCGATTGGAGTGGCACCTTCGGCAATCCGTTTGACCCCGCCGACGCCGCCTTGGACGCCGTGATCACGCCTCCTTCTGGGGCCCGTTACTCGATTCCCGGATTCTTCTATGTGCCCCAGAGTCGTGAGCTGAAGGACGGCAAGGAAGTCGTCACTCGCGCGGGCGATCCCGATTGGCGCGTTCGGTTCCTTCCGAAGGAGGCCGGCGACTACTCGATCGTCGTCACCGTCCGCGACCGCAGCGGATCGCAGAGCAAGAAGATCACCGTGCCGATCAAACCCGGATCAGGAGCGGGCCTAGTGCGGATCAGCAAACGAGACCCCCGCTACTTGGAAATGGAGAACGGCCACCCGTTCTTCCCCATCGGGGCCAACGTGTGTTGGGGCGGCGACCGTGGAACCTACAACTTCGACGAGTGGTTTCCAAGCTACGGCAAGGCAAAGGCGAACTACTCCCGACTATGGCTATCCCCGTTCTGGTCTACTTTCGCCCTCGAATCCAAAGCCAGCGGGGTGGGACAAATCGACCAAGCCGGGGCCTGGAAGCTGGACTACACGGTGGACCTCGCCCAAAAGAATGGCCTCTTCCTGATGATCTGCTTCGATAGCTACAACATCCTGCGCCCGCGCGATGCCTACAATGCCTGGGAGGAGACCCCGCACAACCAAGACAATGGCGGCCCTCTGCGCATCTGGAGCGACTTCTGGACCAACCCAGAAATGGACCGGATCTACCGCAATAAGCTCCGCTACATCGTCGCGCGCTACGCCGCCTACCCCACCGTCATGGCCTGGGAATTCTGGAACGAAGTGGACCTCACCGGCGACTACAAGACTGACGTGGTGCGCGATTGGCACCAACGAATGGCCCGGACTTTGCGCACGATGGACCCCTATCGGCACCTGATCACCACCAGTTTCAGCGGCTCGGCGGGCGATAAGGCCATCGACAACCTGCCCGAGATGGACTACACCCAGACCCATCATTACGGCATCGACCCCGTCCAGGCCATCGTGAGCCAGCAGTACAAGAAGGTGCTGTATGGCAAGCCGCACTATGCCGGCGAAATCGGAGCCGACTGGCGCGGCCCGGACAATGACCCCGATGGCGTCCAAATTCACGATCCGATCTGGGCTTCCATCGCGACCGGCTCGGCTGGCACGGGAATGTCGTGGTGGTGGGACAGCCTCATCGCCCCCAAAAACCTGTACTTCCACTACACCGCCGCCGCCAAGTTTGTAGCAGGTGTGGATTTCGGCGGTGAACAGTTCCGTCCCTCACCGACGACCATCTCCCTCGCCGCCGCTGCCCGTACCGGCCAAAGATTTGACCTGGACCTCGAGCCCATGGTCGCCTCGTGGGAAGCCAGCGACGCGAATCGACCCCGGACCCTGCGCCTTGCCGCGTCCGGACCGATCCCATCGACCCAAGTCCCCGGCATCCAGCACGGACTTGTGAACCATCCCAAACTCCACAACCCGCTGACCCTCATCATCGACAGCCCCCGAGCGACTCCCCTCGACATCATTGTCGGCGAGGTCTCGGGCTATGGCGGGGCCGCCCTCCGGGTCACCATGGACGGCAAGCAAGTCGTCTCGAAGGACTTCCCCGACAACGACCCGTCCAACGAAACGCTGACAAAGTACGCAGGCACAATCCGCGTGACCGTCCCCGCCGGGGTCCACCGAGTGGTGATCGAAAACACCGGTAACGATTGGTTCAAGGTGACCTATCGCCTGCCAAAATTTGCCCAACAAGCCCCCACGCCGATCAAGGCATGGGCGATCTGCGGCAACACGACCGCCCTTGTCTGGCTCCGCCAGGCCAACCGAACCTGGCAGCGGGCGACTTCGGGCGAAAAGGTGCCGACCATGCCTGCCTCAGTCCTCCGCCTCGGCGGCCTTTCCCAAGGCACCTGGACGGCGACCTTCTGGGATACCTACACGGGTGAGACTACGGGAAGTTTAAGATTGAAAGTTGGTCTTGATGGGCTAGGCCGTATACGAATCCCGAGTTTCCAGAAGGATACCGCTGTCAAGCTCCGAAAGGAATCGTAGCCCTAAGGTAATGGAGCGAAGAAATTTTGACTTTGTGGTGATCGGCAGCGGACTCGCGGGCCTCACCTTTGCGCTTCATGCGAGCGAGTTTGGATCGGTTTGCGTCCTCACCAAGGGCGAGGCGACCGACTCAAACACGCAATGGGCCCAGGGCGGCATCGCCGCCGCCGTCGGCGAGGCGGATTCGTGGCGGCTCCACGAGCACGACACCCTCATCGCCGGGGCTGGTCTTTGCAAGCGCGAGGCCGTTCGATTCCTTGTCCAGAATGCCCCCGACGCGATTCAGTGGCTACAAAACATGGGAGCCCACTTCGATTTCGAGGGGCTCGACCTCGCCCTCGGACGCGAAGGCGGTCACAGCCGCAACCGCATCGTGAAATCAGCCGATCGCACCGGCTGGGAAGTCGAGCGCGCCGTCATCGCCAAGGTCCGCAGCATCAAGAACATCGTCGTGTTCGAGCGCGCCTTTGTCACCTCGCTGATCCAAGAAGAGGGCCGTTGCGTCGGGGCATTCGCCCACGTCGATGGCATCGGCGAGCTTGCGTTTGTGGGCCGGGCCGTGCTTTTGGCGACGGGCGGTTGCGGCAAGCTCTACCGCCACACCACGAACCCATCCGTTGCGACCGCCGATGGAATCGCCCTCGCCGACCAAGTCGGGGCGACCATCCAGGACATGGAATTCATGCAATTCCACCCGACGACGTTGTACCACCAGCAGCATCGGTCGTTCTTGCTCACAGAGGCCCTGCGTGGCGTCGGCGCGACCCTGCGAAACCACCTTGGCCGCCGGTTCATGTACGACTACGATGAGCGCCTAGAGCTTGCTCCCCGCGACATCGTCGCCCGGGCCATCGAGGCCGAGATGAAGAAACATGGCACATGGTGTGTCTATCTCGACCCGACCCACCTTGACGGCGACCTGCTGAAGCACGAATTCCCGACCATCTACGAGCGCCTCTCCGAAATCGGGATCGAGATGGAGAAGGAGTGGGTGCCAGTGGTGCCTGCGCAGCACTACTCGTGTGGCGGGGTCGTCACCGATCTAGCGGGCCAAACCAGTATCCCGGGCCTCTATGCCGCCGGCGAGGTCGCCTGTACTGGCGTCCATGGGGCCAATCGCCTTGCCTCCAACAGCCTGCTTGAGGCGCTTGTCTTTGCCCGCGCGGCGGCCTTTTCGGTGGTGCAAGCCGAGACCCCGCGAGTGAATACCTTGCCGGATGCTCCGCCCGTGCGGGGCATTTCCGAAGCGGATGCCGTCCGCATTCGGCGCGCCCTGCAACGCACCATGACCGAGCACGTGGGGATTGTCCGTTCGTTCGAGGGGCTCCGCGAAGCCACTTTCATCGTCGAGCAACTTCAAGAGGACTTCTGGAAAGCCCCCGAAGCCCCGTTTGCGATTTATCCGATGGAGACCCTAAACCTCTTGCGCGCGGCGCGCCACGTGATCGAGGGAGCGCTCTATCGCAAGTCAAATGTTGGCCTGCACTTCAACCAAGACCTTCCGCCAGAGGATCGCTCTGGCCTTGAGGAGGACTTGGAATGGCAGGACTCCCCGGCGGAATCGTAAGGGCGACCTGAGCGGAGACGGGCAAAATTCGCGTGTACTCCAGGCGCCACCAGCCATCGGGCAACAACGCAATGGTGCCAGTCGTCCCGCTCGGAACCAGCGATGGGACGACGCCGAGGGGAAACTTCAGTTCGGCCACAAAGCGATTGTCGTCGGACACCGTGCCCTCCACGACCAGGATGCTGCTGCCATCCGGCAGGCGTTTGGCCGTGGCGCTGCCAATGCGGACGCGATAAGGGCTGCGAATCCAGGTTGCCCACGGGTCTGTGACCCCGTATCCAACATCCGGGCGGTTCCCTGTGTAGAGTGCCCGCCGGAACGTCGGAATGAGCGCAGGAAACTCGGGAACTGGGGCTAGCCCTTTGGTGCCCTGCCAGATGGCCCGCCCTTTGATCCCGGCCAAAGAGGCCTCGGCAAAGATGAGCCAGGGGCGGTCAGCGGTCGCAGAGATCACATTGGCATGGGAGAGTGCCTCCAGGGCTTTGCCGTCCGTCACCGAATCCGCACCCAAACGACCCGAGAGCCAATCCCAGCGCCAACCGACCGAGTCAGTGAGGCTGTAATCGGCGACCTTGCCGCTCCGGGCAAGCAGGAAGGCGAGCCACCCCGTTTGGGCCGCCGCAACCATGCCCACACCACTACGAGCAAAAGGCAAGCGGCTCTTGGTGAGCGGCTCGACTTCCGTCTTCAGACTCGCAAGCGAGGTGGCGAACCTGCGCTCGGCATCGCGTGAGGGAACTGGCGTTCGGGCCGTCAGGAATCGCATTGGCAGGCTGGTGTTGCCGACCTCGCCTTCATAGGCAATGCCCCGGCCTTCATCCAGTGTTGGGTCCACCAAGAGGACGCTAAGGGTGGCCCGTTCGCTGATTGCGACCGGCCCTTCTGGGTCAAGCACGGGCAGAGACCGGATTGGAGAAAGGATTTTGACTCGATATCCCGCAAGGGGTGCGAGCAAGAGGTAGGTCGGGACTCGCGCCCCGGGGCCGTCGAAGTTTAGGTCGACCTGCAATCCTTCGGCGGTCTGGCTGAGATCAGTGCCCGCGAGGCTCGCGGTAGGCTGAGTCCATAGCGAGGTTTGGGCCTGGATCTCCTTGGAAAGTTGGCCTAGGTCGGCGGCGTTCGTCGTTCTGGCCGACCCAATCCCGCGTGGGAGGCAAACCCGAATCCAACCTTCGTAGTCGGCAGGCGTCTGGATGGTCCAATCCCCCGGTCTGCCCTTCACCTTGAGGCTGGTCGGCGCGCCAAGGAAGCCGACTAGAATGGCGGGCTGGCGGTCTCGGAAGGAGATAGCGATCCAGGGACAGTTTGGCGTCTCTACGCCATCGGCGACACTCCCCTCTGGCCACGTCAGGTACGGGGCGGCCGTGGACCGCAAGCGCAAACCCAGACCCGTCGGGCAGAACATCTCAACGCCCAATCCCGTCAGGCTCGCGCGGAGTTTGGAGGGCATCATCGCGGTCTGATCCAGCTGGATCACCTGCTCCATGGCTGTCGTCTTGATGGGCGTCCAGTAAGGCGACTTTCGCCAGAAGCGCACCCAATCGGCGAGGGGGTTCTGGGCTCGAAAGCCCTCTGCGGATAGCTCAAATCCGCCGAATTGATCCAAGGCCTTGTAGCCAAAGCGGCCGAATGGCTGGGCCGGAGCCGGAACCGAAGCCAGCAGCAGGCCCGCCACCAACCAACGCATCAATAGCCCACCGAGAGGAATTGGAACCCGATCCGCTGGGTCTGCTTCGACCACACCAGGCCGACCTCACGCCACGTGCCAGGGATTCGGTAACCGAAGCCGATGTTGGTATCGACGTAGCTCAGGCCGATGTAGCGAGTGAAGGTGTAATCCGCCCGAACTCGCCAATCGCGACTGGCGGCGTACTCAAGGTTGGCGAAGGCGTTGAGGTTATCGATGTCGAGGCTCCGGCTGACAGACGCGCTGAAGCTCGTGCGGTCTCGGCCAAAGCTGAAATCGTGGGAGAGTCGATAACGGCCGGTCAGGGCGTCGTTGAAGCCGTCCTGAGTGTAGTAGAGGGTCGTGCCAAGCATCATGCCCGTGCCGAGGGTTCGGCTTACGGACGCACTGCCACCGACCGAGTACGTGCGATCTTGCTGGGCACCGAGGAAGCGCTCACCCGAAAACTCGCCGTATATTTGGGTGTTGCGGTCGATCCGCAGAGGCATCGTGTAGGCTCGCCCGCGAATTCCGTAGTCCGATGTGCTTCTGTCGTAGACCGAATTCTTGGTCGATTGGGCGGTGGCGCTGAGTCCGTAGCTGAATCGCAGAAATGGATTAAGCTTGATCGGATCAGACGAGATATTGGCAGAAGAGTAGCTGCTTGTGCTCTTCAAACCGCGCAAGGTCCGCGATGCGCTCGAGCTCAGGTTGACCGAGAAACCATTGAACTGGTGGTTGATATTCCCTGACCCATAGATGCCACTATTGGCGGGGGATTCGGCCTGGGCATAAACGGTCGTGCGGGGTCCCAAGCGCGAGTATTGCTTGATGCCGATGGACCAGTCGTCGCGGCCAATTCCGCTGTAATTGAGCCCACCTTGCATGTCGTCGCCCCGATTCCAGTCGAGCTCGTAATCCAAGAACGCCCCATTTACCGCACCCAAGCCCCGTCCGTAACGCTCGCCGGTCCGGAACCGCAAGGCGCTTGTGAGCCCGGGTTGCAGGCTGAGGAAGTAGGGATAGTTAACGGCGACTTGGTTGTTGTTGACCCCGATAAGCTGGTCGGTGATGATGGGGCTGTTGTTGCCGTCGAGGTAGTTCAACTGGAAGAGGGGCAATTTTAGAAGGCGCGTGCCACCCACCAAGATCTCCGCACTCCGGAACTGGACTTCGCGTCGGGGAAAGATCGTTGCTCGTTTGGCCGAAATGGATGAGGGCGAGAAGCCCAGGTCCTGGAAGACGAACCTTCCTTGTGCGGCCTCAGCGGTGCCCTTCCGGATGCCGTTGGACCGCACTTCCACGACGCCGAGGATCATGGCTTCTTCGGGGGGATAGATTTTGCCATCTCGCTCGATTCCCGCAATGACAATTCCGCCCCATTCGGCGATGAAATCAGCCCTGCGGGTTGGGTAGCGAGCAGTGCCGATTCCCTGTCTTCCCTTGAGGCGGAAGTTGAGTTCCTCAAACTCCTGATCGACCGATCCAAACTTGAGGTGGGCGTGGCGCGCGCGGACCTCGTAGTTCATCACATCGTATTGGAGGTCATCAGCGCGAATCTCGACGTCGCGATAGCGCAGCACGACGCCCTGGTTGGTCCCCGACGCGGCAATGATCTTGGTATCGACCGTGTACTCCATGTAGTTTGGAGCCGTGAGTTCGATGTACTCCTTGGCCGACTGAAGCAAAGACCGGTCGGAGACGAATTCGTATTCGAGGATGCTGGGGGTGGAGGCTTCCTCAAGCACAGTGGCCGTGATCGTGGCAAATCCACTGACACCGTTGGCACGTAGGGTCGCACGAGCAACGCCACCGCTGGTTGCCACAATGGTCTCGTCGAAGGTGCCCTTGTTTGTCGAAAACTTGACCCTGGTGCCGTCCTTCACGACCTGGCCATTGGAGCCTCGGACGGTCGCCGTGATCGTCACCGGAGTCGAGCCATCGGCAACGGCCACGGACGGGAAGGAGCTCAGGCGAATGAAGACCGAGTCGGCATTCGCCACACAGACGGTCGCAATGAGGGCCAGGGCAGTCGCGAGTGAACGCATGATTTTGAAAGCAAAAGGGGGTGTTCCTTGTTGGAACACCCCCTCATTGGGTCGCGTTACTGGATCATCGGGTTACGACGACAGGAACGATTCTTCGGACACGGTCGCCGCCCTCAGACTCGGCAGTGATCTCGACTCGGTAGGTTCCCGGGGCGACCGCACGGTTGGCGGCGTCTCGGAGACTCCAGGTCACAGAGTTCTGACCGGATCGGTCGGCTCGTCCACGGGTCATCGTGTAGATTTCCCGTCCGGCTCCCGAAAGCACTCGGACCGAAGTCGTTGCATCCTGCGAGAGGGTGTAGTTGACGGTCACCGAAGCGCCCGGTCCCTTCGAAGCGGCGCTGACCACCACGTTGCCGATGACGGCACGGGTTGCAACACCAGGCTCAGTTTGAACCGTGAGCTCGCGGATTCCTCGAGCCGTACCCTGGAAGGTGTAGCCCGAGTTCTTTCGCATGTCGCGGGTTGCGCCGGTTGCCGGGTCCACGAGGCGGAAGCGAACGTTCTTCGGCACGGTGGCGAGGTTCGGCCAAGTCAGCGTGACCGGACCATCTTCCTTCGTTTCAACCATGACCTTCCACTCGGTTCGTCCCGTTCGCTCGGTGAGCGCCTGGGCCAATCGAGTTCCCTTTCCGTCTTGCGACTGGACCGAGACGGAGATAGCTCCCTTGAGCGGTGCCATCGGCGGCTCAACTGCACTCAGCTTGCCAGCATCGGATGCAGTCTTGACCTGGCCGATGTAGTTCTGGTCGTCGATTGCGTTGTTGGTTCGAGCCACGATCTGAGCGCGCCACTGTTGCTCGCTCTGAGTCCAACTGCTGGCTCCGTCCGTTGACCTTGCCCAAGGAGCAAAGACGGCCGGGAAGCGCAGGGTCAGGTCTTGCGCCGTCGTGATGTAGATCCAGTATCCGCGGTTCGGAACGATCAGCGAGCTTGCTCGATCGATGAACTGATAGGATTGAGTCTGCTCATCCCACCATGCAAGCGAGCCATTGATGATTCCCTGGTTCACGAGCTGCTGGTAACTGAACGACTGGGTCGGGTTGGAGGCACTGACGCCAATCAACTGACCGAGCTGGACAGGATAAGAGTACGGGCTTCCAATAAGGTTCCATCCCGATTTCAACTGCACGACCGGCGTTCCGGCGTCCGACGCAAGAGCATCGGGGAACATGTCGGCTGGCTGAGTCGGCGATCCGGCGAGCGGGAACAAGCCGAGATCCTGTTCAGAAATGATCCAAGTGGCCTTACCGCGCTCTGGACCCGTCTGGACGACGTAGCCGCGCTGTTGGGGATCCCAAGTGAATGCCTGGTAGTCCTGATCCGTCAGGAGCGGAGCGAGGATAGTGTCCCAGGTGCTCGGGCTGAAGTTCCAAGGCGTGGTGACCAAGTTGGCCGCGTTTCGAATCAAAAGCTTCGGCTGAGTCGCCACGAGAATCTGACCGCTGACCGTCTTGGTGTCGCCTGGGGTCGGCTCAACCTTCACCGAATAGCGAAGGGGCCCCGACTGTGTACCGTCTGGCTTCACCAAGAAGTCGACGCTTTGCATTGTCGTCGGGGCGATCTTCGTGATCGTCCTGACGTTCGTGCCGGAATCCATCACGAGCCCAGGCGGTAGCGTTAATGTGACCTTGACGTCGTTGAGGTCCATTTCGAGTCCACCGGGGATCGTGGAGAAACCGCGGGTGTTGTCGATGTAAACGCGAACGAGGTAGTTTGACGCCGAATAGTTGGCAGGATCGGCCGAATCAAGGCCGATAACCTTTGGCGTATCGACCGCGATGTTGTACGGCCTAGTGTAGCTGCTGTCGCCCCAGGTGGATCGATAGTAGGCAACGATCTGTCGGCTCGCACCGGCAGCAACAACCTGCTCAGGGAACTTCTGAATATAGGCAGTGCTATCTCGAAATTCGACGTCCGAAATCAACTCGCCGGGAGCAGCGAATGTCACATCCGGAAAATTGCCGTCATTGGCGTTTCGAGCGCCGAGAAGGAACAGTTGTCGTCCAATGACGACTTCCGAAGCGGTGGTCGCATCCGAATTGTTAGATTCGTCGGTGGTCGAAGGAATCGGACCGTTCGAAATCTGCAGACCGTAGCCTTCAGCTCGGTTGAAGTGGAAATCGACCTGAGACGGGAAGCCCGCCGGATCAAGGTTGCGGATGAATCGTCGCTCGGTTCGGAGCGGCTTCTCACCAGGTACGGATACATAGGAGAGTGTGGTGCCACCAAAGCCAGATCGTCCGGCAGGATTGTTGATTCCGTCTTGGCGAAGCAGCGAAACAGACTGACCGAACCAGAGGCCCAGTCCAGCCGCCGCAGTTCCCGTATTGGTCAACGTCCATTGAAGGCGGGCCGCATCGGCAAGAACATCAACGCGAAGGTCAACCTGAATATTGTCCTGGACCGTGATGCCACGGAAGTAACGGTCACTTGAGCCGGGAAAAGTCGTGATCCATGCCTGCGAGCCAAACAACGTTCGGTTGCCAGCACGGGTAGTCATGGCATAGCCCCAGGTTCCAGCGGGGTTGATTGGCATACCGAAGGTGATGGCCATGCCGTTATCCAGCGAAGTTTGAGCACTTCCGACTGGACCCACTGAGAAGCCGATACGGCCACGAGTATTGAGGGTCACGCTGGGGTTGAAGCAGTCGTAACGAACAGTGCCCGCGGTACCCATTGTGCATTCGAAAAGCTCGTTTCCGACATTCTGAACGGCGAAATCTGTGCTCCACCAGTTGGGTGTCGCATAGTTGATGCAGAGGTCGTTCCAGTCCGCCTGCGCGAACGACATTGCTGAACTAGCGATTCCAACGGCCATTACCGCTGCCTTTGCGTATCTGCGATTCATCTCCAAATAATCCTTGCCTTGGGAAAAGAGCATTCTATAAAACGTGGGAAACTTCCCCCACCCTTAGATGGATGGGGGAAGAGGTTGGTTTAGTTCGTCGGCGGGTTGGGAGGCGGTGCCGGTCGCGTGAACTTTCGTCCTGCGCCAAAGACATACCGCTGTCCTGTTGCGTCTGGAACTGGACCAGGCCGGTCGGCAACGTTGCGTGCTCCGATTCGCCAGTAGACCTCTTGCGAGTTCCTGATATTGGCTGGGATGCTGGCACCCGTTGTGTCGATGGTGGCCGTGCTGAGAATGCCAGTGGCATTGCTCACGAACTTGCTGACCGTTGCGGTCTGACCGCTGGGGAAGGTCGGCTGGGTGGAGAGCTGAACGACATACTCGACGTTGATCGGGTAAGTCGGGTTCACCACAGAGTTGAAGGTGAAGTTCACCGGAGCGCTGACGGTCGCATTGGAGTTCGGGGTGTTGAGGCCCACTCGATCCAACGGAGTCGCCGTGCCATCGGCAAAGGTCTGCGATGAAAGGAAGTAGCAGGTTTGGCTACCGCCGCCAGTGTTGCCTGTGCCGCCACCGGTGTTGCCAGTGCCGCCAGTGTTACCAGTGGTGTTAGTTCCGCCGCCGGTCGTGTTCGTACCCGTGTTGCCACCGGTGCCGGTACCCGTGTTGGTCCCGGTGTTAGTTCCACCGGTGCCTCCGCCAGAGCTACCGCCGTCGGGCAAGTCGATGCTCGACAAGCCGTAGACGAGCTCCACTCGGTAGAGATAGGCACGTCCAGGAAGGACGCCAGCTACTGCATCAGCGGTCGTATCGCTCGAAGCCGTCTGCAGACACGTTGTGCCACCCACGACACGGTCGAAGTCCGCATAGGTCACCGATCGAGCCAGAAGCGTGTCGATAGCGAACGAGTTGCCGCCAGGGACCACGATCACGGGCGAATCGACCACGTCATCGCGCCAGACCTGCCAGGCAGCCTTGGTCGAGTTGCCCTTCGAGAATCCATTTGGACTCCAAGAGATGCGAACCGCCGGGGCACCGGAAGTGTCCGGATAGAGAAGAGCCTCAGACGTAACCGAAGTCACAGAATCCTGGCTGTTGGCGTTGCCATTGCTGAACAGGAGGGCAACAAGACCAAGGATGAGCAAGGTCGTCACCAGACCACCGTTGCTGTTTGGCTTGCGGTCGCGAACGACTCGTGCCTTGCCGTCAGCCGAGAACCGGCCAATGGTGGGAACGCTTGCAATCGAGCGAACCTTGTCGCCCGGGCGAAGACCCTTGAAAGATCGCTCAATTCGAATCTGAGCGCTGTCCGACTCAACGTCGAACACCTTGGCGGTGGCAACCTGCTCTCGTCCACGAAGAACGATCACTTCTTGACCAACCTTAAAACCAGATCGGGCGCCCTGATTGACGAGGGCCGAATCACCGAGGGTGTTCAGAACCGTTGCATTCGGCAACGACTTGGTCTCAATCTCGCGCACAGCGACGCTAGCAGCAGCCTTGATTGCGTCATCGATCAAAGTTGCATCGTCGACGCTGCCAGACCGAATGGTGGACTGAGCCGAAACAGCCGCGCCGTTGACAGCGAGACCGGAGGCCACATCGTACACCAGGACACGCAGCGAGACTCGGCCTTGCCGACCTCCACCGCTCTTGACGACAATGTAGTCAACGACTTCGCCGCTGACGATCGTGGAGACCTTAAGCTCTTGGCCAAGCCGAATCAGATCAACTGGTTCGGACACCGGCGAAACGAGCCCAAGCGACTCAATGGTTCGTGTAACGGTTGCCAGCGGCTGTGGATCGTACTTGTTCGTCTTTCCAAGCTCACCCGTGATGGCCTCGGCCGCAGTCGTCCCGAAGGGAGACTTTGCCGACTTCTGGTTGCGGAACTCCACAACAGCCCAACTAGGCAAAACTTGGACCTGAGCCATGGCGCGTGTGGCCATGATCAAGGTCAACGAAGGCAGTACGAGCGCCAAGACCACTAGGTGCCCAATCACCTTACTTGTTAGCGATGTGATGAATCGTCTCACTCTGACGAGTCCTCCTCTATTCTCAATCCCCGAAAAATTGGATTCATTCTGTCGTGCACCCCGAGTCGAAACTTAAGCGCATGACGTACTCCGGCGAATATACCGCCGAAACCGCCAAAAGCACCTGCTTTCCGAAAATTCTTCTCGCAGAACTTCTATCCTACCGAAAATGCTCTCTGTTCAGAGCGTCTTCTAAGGTCGGGGCAAGTATAGCACGATCCTCAAAATGACGCAAACCGAACCTAAAGGTCCCTCGCGGCAGCAATTACAATGCGGCGGACGTCTTCAAACGGCTGATTGGTTCGGATGATTTGGTCCGCGAAGGCAAGCTTCGCCCTCTCCGGCAGTTGCGTCGCCATCATCTTGTCTGCCGCCGACCGCGATCCATAGCGCTCAGTGAGCCTACGGAGGCGCTCCTCGGGGCCACAAGTCACGACCCAGACCTGGTCAAACTGCCCCTGCAGGCAAGTTTCGAGGAGCAAGGGGACCTCAAAGAATTTCGCTCGACTTTTCTCCAAAGCTAGCAAAATCAATGGGTGCGTGATCCGGTTAATGGACCGGCGCGTCTCGGGGTCACTGAGGGCGGCCTGGACGGCTTGTGGTGCCACAGGTGCCGGAAGGCCAAGCAGGGCCGCAATCTGCGCCTGGACGTCATCTAGGGCGAAAACCTGCCGCGCCAGCGCATCGCTCGAAGTCGTGAGCTCACCGGCCTCCTGCAAAAAACGGAGGACCGTGGACTTTCCGTCCCCCGGTCCCCCTGTGATGGCGATCCTCATCAGCCTCTCGGTTGATTAAGCTTCGTCGCCATCAGAGTCAGCGGCAGCGTTCGCGCCGGACTCCTTCTCATCTTCGTCGTCATCGTCGCGCGACAGCAGGCCCTTGAGCATGCCAAGGCGCTCGCCGATGGTGGCACCGCCAGTGGCAAAGCCACGGCGTCCGCCCTCGTCGAATTCGTCCTCGTAGCCGCCGCCACGAACGCCCTTCTTGCCGCCCTTCTTCTTGGGGCCGCCCTTGCGCTCGTCTTCGTAGCCGCCGCCACCGCCGCCCTGGGGCGATTGCGACTGCTGCTCACCGGCTCCGCCGCCGAGGGCGCGGAGGGAGAGCACCATTCGGCGCTCTTCCGGTCGGAGGTCGATGATCTGCACTTCGACTTCCTGATTCTCTTCAACGGCCTCTTGAGGTCGTCGAAGTCGTCGGAACGACATCTCGCTGAGCGGCAGGAACGCCTCGGCACCTTCGGGGAGCTTGATGAAGGCTCCACTCTGGACCAAGCGGCCAATCGTGACGGTCAGCTTCTGGTTGTTCGTGTAGTTCTGGCGAATCAGGTTCCAAGGATCAGGCAGGACCTGCCGGTGACCAAGAGAAATCTTGCCCACAGCCGCATCCAAGCGAAGGACCATGACCTTGATCTTCTGGCCTTCTTTGAACATCTCCTTGGGGTTGTTGATGCGCATCCAGCTCATCTCGGAGATGTGCAAGAGGCCATCGACGCCACCGAGGTCAATGAACGCACCGTAGTCGGTCAGGCGTCGGACCGAGCCTTCGAGCACGTCACCAGGCTTGACGACCTTGAAGATCTCTTCCTTGGCACTGACCCGTCGCTCTTCTTCGGCCTCGCGGTTCGAAAGAACAACCTTCTTGCGCTCGCGGTCGATCTCGATGATCTTCAGACCGATCGATTGACCAACGTACTTCTCGATGTTGCGCAGCTTGCCCGAGCCGACATGGGTGGCGGGAACAAATCCTCGCACGCCAATATCGACCACGAGGCCGCCCTTGACACGGTCAACGACGAGAGACTGAATCGTAACCTTATCGCGGAAAGATTCCTCGATGCGATCCCAAACTTCTTCGAAATCGGCCCGTCGCTTCGAAACGATCGGGTTGCCTTCGGCGCCTTCTGGACGAATGACGACAACATTGATCTTGTCGCCAATGTTGAAGTGGCCCTTGGCCGATTCGAGGTTCTCCTCGCTGAGCTCACCGAGGGGGATGATGCCTTCGGACTTGGTTCCCAAGTCAACGAAGACCTTGTCGTTATCCACCTGGATGATCGTGGCCTCAATTCGGTCGCCACGCTGGAGCTTCTTGAAGCTTCCCTCGTTGCGGTCGGTGTCCTCACCAGCTTCAAGGCTGCGCATGGCGGCCTCAAAGAGGTCAACGTCCGACTCATCCGTGGTCACTACCGGAGCAACCGGAGCGACTGGTGCGGCCGGAACCTCTGCAACGGGAGCCGGGGCAACCGGTTCTTCCACTGTAGGGGTCTCTGGCTCAGCAACGGGAGCGGGCGTGGCCTCTGCCGAATCGGCAACAGGCTCGGTCGAGGTTACGGGCAAAGCTTCAGGCTCTGCTGGAGAAACGTCCACGGGTTCAAGCTCCGCAGCCACAGGTGCAGCTTCGGTTGAAGGGGTCGGGGACGCCTCGCTCAGCGGGGCCGCGACGGGCTGGCCTTCAGGCTCCGCAGTCGGCGTCAAATTCTCGTCGGTCATCATATGTCGAAGTACTAGGCTCCAGAAATTACGTCTACATGCTACCAGATTGAGAACCTAAAAGCCGTAGAACGCCAAACTCGCGAATCATACCTGTCTGCCGGTTCGTCATGAACTATTCGTGGAGCGTTGGGTACAAATTTTGGTACCTGGCGTAGGCCTCCGAATAGTCGATTTGGCTCGGTTCCGTCACTTTCTTAACACGAATCGCGGCCTGGGTCGCCTCGGACACATTGGCCCAGATTCCGCTCCCCACGCCCGCCAGAAGGGCGGCCCCGTAGGCCGGTCCCTCGTCGCTGACCAAGGTCGCACAGGGGCTCTGGAAGAGGTCTGCGAGCATCTGGACCCAGAAGGCGCTCTTGGCCCCGCCACTCGTCACGCGAATCTCCTGGGCGTCGGCCCCGAGCCCCTTCAAAAGCCGGAAGCCGTCTAGCAAGCCAAAGCTGATTCCCTCGAAAACCGCTCGGCTGAGATGCGCCCGAGAGTGGCCCAATGTCAGGCCGGTAAAGGCCGCCCGCGCCAAGGGGTTGTTGTGGGGGCAGCGCTCGCCCGTCAGATATGGAAGGAAGGTAAGGCCGTCGGCCCCTGGCTGAACCATTGCGGCCTCGGCTGCGAGTTCGTCATACGGTGTGCCGCCCGCGATGGTGTCGCGATACCAGCGCAGGGCCCCGCCACAGCTCAGCATCACGCCCATCGCGTGCCAAGCCCGGTTTGCGTGGCAGAACGTGTGGGCCGCTCCCTTTCGGTCGAATTCGGGCGAAGTCAGCGATGTGAAGACCACCCCGCTGGTGCCAAGGCTCACGCTGAGAATTCCGGGAGCGACGGCACCAGTCCCAACGGCACCGGCGGCTTGGTCTCCGCCTCCTCCGACGACCGGAATCCCCGCATCCAGCCCGGCAACAGCGAGGGTGCGCGCGCTCGCCACGTCGGATTCGTAGACGGGCGGGAACCAGGTCGGATCCAGTTCGAGGGTGTTCAGGAGCTCACTGGACCATTGCCGCTGTTTCACATCCAGCAAGCCAGTGCCGCTCGCGTCACTCACTTCGGTGGCGGCAGTTCCGGTGAGGCGGAGGCGGATGAAATCTTTGGGCAGCAGAACGCGATGGATTCGGTTGTAGTTGCTAAGCTCGTGGTTGCGAAGCCACAACACCTTGGGCGCCTGAAATCCGGTCAGCGGCGGGTTGCACGTGATCTCGCGAATCCGGTCGTGGCCGACTCGCTCCTCGATCTCCGCGACCTCTTCGATCGTCCGCTGGTCGTTCCAAAGCAGCGCGGGGCGAATGACTTGGTCGTTGGCATCGAGGAAGACGGAGCCATGCATCTGGCCTGTGACGCCGATGGCATCGGGCGAGCTTTCGCCGATCTTGGCCAGGCATTCCTGAACTCCGCGCCACCAATCTTCGGGGTCTTGCTCCGACCACAGCGCGCGCGGAACCGAGATCGGATACTCCGCCGAAGCCTCCTTGAGGACGGTTCCGTGCTCGTCGATCAGGAGGACTTTGCAGCCCGAAGTGCCAACATCAATGCCCAGCAGCTTTGCCATAGAGGCATTTTGTCATGCTTCGGGCTGGCCCGTTCGGATTGCCGAGAGGTCTTCGATGGATGGCACGGCAACTCCGACCTTCCGAACGACCGCCGCCGATGCTGCCGCCGCCAGTTCGAACACCTCGGATCGGAATCCCGCCGTGGCCATTCCCAAAGCGACCGTGGCGATCACGGTGTCCCCGGCTCCCGCTGTGTCGAAAACCGCGACTCGCGGAGCTGCCACAGCCAGAGTCTGGCTCGACGAAGCCGCCGCCATGCCCGAGCCACCTAGCGTGACCAAGACGTGATGGCAGTCGATGGCCTTCCGCATCTCGATTGCCTTGGCCGAGGCGTCCGAGTCGGGCAAGGAGTCAAGGCCGAGTGCCAGCGTCACCTCGGCTCGGTTCATCTGCACCAGCGTCGCCCCGTGATATTGACGCGCGCTCTTTGGCTTCGCATTCACGATCATGGGGATGCTGCCGCAGGCCGCGCGGATCGCATCCACCACGGCGGGCGTCAGGGCCCCCTTGAGGTAGTCGCTCACCACGACCACGTCGGTGCCTTGGACCGCCCGGGTGATCGCTTCGACCAGGCTTGCTTCCGTGTCGCCCATCACTTGGCGGTCATCTTCGTGGTCAATGCGGAGAATCTGGTGCGCCTGGTCGGCGAGAATCCGAGTTTTCCTCGTTGTCGGCCGACTTGGGTCAATCACGAGGTGGGTCGCGGTGCCGCCTTCGGTGAGAGACGCCGCCAACTGACGACCGCCGGCGTCATCGCCCACAACCCCAACCAAGGTCGGTATCGCTCCCAGCGCCGCCATGTTGTGCGCAACATTCGCAGCCCCACCCGGAACGGCCTCCACCCGCGACTGCCGGACCACGATCACCGGCGCCTCGGGGCTGATGCGAGTGGCGTGGCCGTGGATGTATTCGTCCAGCATCAGGTCGCCAATGACCACCGCCCGCAGACCACGAAAGCCATCGAGAAGCTGCGCTGCGTTCATGCGGTTTGTTCAGTCACCTGCGAACGACCACGGCTGAATGCAAAGAAGCACGCGACACCGACGAGAGACAGAATCAGCGCCGCAAGCTGAGCGACCGTGAACATCGATCCTGCCAAGTATTCCGAACTCGCCCCCGCGCGCCAGACCTCGTAGACGATGCGCGTAACTCCGTGGAGGGCAAGGACAAGGCCGAAGAGTTGGCCGGGACGAAAGTGCCCCCGCCGTTCGATTTGGAGGACGGCAAACAGGACCACCATGTTCATGGCCGAGTCGTAGACCTGGGCGGGGTGGTAGCGTCCCTCCAGATCGTGGATATGGATCGCCCACGGGAGTTCGCATTTGGCCCCGTAGCAACAGCCATTCAGCAAGCATCCAAATCGGCCGATGATGTGACCCAGGATGAATGCGGGGGCGAGCACGTCCAGCATTGTCCGCACCGACCACTTGGCTCGTCGCGCCCAAACAATCGCCAGCGCGCCGCCCAGAATCACCCCACCGAAGCTGGTGAGACCTTGGAACTGAAGGGTCAGAAGCCGATCCCAATGCCCCGCATAATCGGGCACGTGCTGGATGATGTACGCGATCCGGGCCCCCAAGACACCCGCGATGAGGGTCCAGAAGAGCATGTCGCCGACGCCCTCAGGCGGAAGCCCCAGCTTCGCCGCGCGCGCTTTGGCCAGCCAGAGCCCCGCGAAAAACGCGATGAGGAGCATGACCCCAAAGCTATGAATCTTAAGGACGCCATACTCGAAGAGGATCGGATGCATACCGGTCGTTAGTGTACCGACGAAGGGGTCTCCTGGGACCTTTGTCATCTTGAGGCTCGCGGCGACCAAACGGGTATAAGCCTGGTATTCCTTCCGCTTGGGACGATCTATGTTTGCGCTGAATTTTTACTCTGACCTCTATGGCGATGTGCTTCGAAACAACCGAAAAACGGCGACTGTCCGGCTCGGCGATAAGTCGGACAAGTACGCCACGGGCATGATCGTGTGGGTGACAGTGGGGCCCCGCTTTGGCCGCCGCCAGAAGCTGTTTTCCGCGATCCTCGACCGAGTGGAAGTGAAACAGATCAAGGACCTCTCCCCCCGCGACATCGAGCGAGAGAACTCCGAATTCCGCAGCGTCGATGACGTGATCGCCCAGCTATCCCGAATCTACGGCGAGCTCATCACCGAAGAGCACCACGTGACGGTGATCTATTTCTCCCGCGTGGACGAATGAAGCTGACGGAGCAAGTGATCGCGGGCCGTTCGTGGCTGTGCTTTCACGGCAATGATTACCACCGGCTTGCGCGTCATCCCAAGGTCCTGGAAACCGCCACCGTGTGCCTGGCTCAGGAGGGCTTGAGTGTCTCCGCTTCCCGGCGCACGACGGGGAACCACCCTCTCTACGGTGAGCTTGAGGAATCCCTGGCCGAGTTCCTAGGTCTCGAAGCGGCCATCCTGATCCCGAGCGGATACCTCGCCAACCAAGCCGCGATGTCGGCCGTCCAGGGCACCCTCTACCTGCCCTCGCGGCACCACCCCAGCCTGCACGACGCCGCCCGTGGACGGGCGGCCGTTATAGTTGAGCCGTCTTCCCTTCCCGCCGAGCCCGATTCCTGGTTCGCCTTTGACCCCATCGAGGCCAACACCGGGCGTCACGACCCCAGTCTAGCTGGCGCGGCCGCCCAAATCCCGAACCTCGTGATCGACGATTGCCACGGCATCGGAGTTGTGGGTGACGGCCGGGGATTCCGAAAGTTCCTGACGCCCGCCCCGAGTCAATTGCTACTCACCGGAACCCTCAGCAAAGCTTTCGGGTGTTTCGGCGGCTTCATCGGTTCGACTAAAGAATCCGTTGCCGAAATCCGCCGCCAAGCCGGTGCCTATGTCGGCAGCACGCCGTTTCCGCTTCCCATCGCCGCCGGTGCCCTCGCCGCCATCTCGGTCCTACGGGCCGAGCCGGAACGCTACGAGATCATCGCCCGCCACCGAACCCGAGTGGCTCAAGGGGTCGCGATGATTCAAGATGCCGATTGGATGCTGCCTTCGCTAGGGGCGATTGTGTCGTGTCCGGTGTCTTCGCGATTCAGCCAGCCAGAGCTCTCCGCTAGGCTAGAACATGCGGGGATATTCCCTCCCTTTGTCCAGTACCCCGGTGCCCCAGCTGGAGGTCATTTCCGATTCACGGTGAGCAGTGCTCACACCGACGAAGAAGTCGACCGATTGCTCGAAGCGCTGAGCCTCTGAATTGCAAACACGAAAAAGCCCCTCGACGGCAAACCGTCGAGGGGCTTTCTGATCGCGATTACTTCTTGGAAGTGATCAGGACGTGGCCGGTGGCCTTGTCGAACTGAACATCCACGTTCAGGGCTTCTCGAATGAAGCTGATCGGGACGATGGTTCGGCCTCGGTCGATGTAAGGAGCGAGTTCGAGGCTAACCTCGAGGTTGCCGACCTTAGCAAGCTTCTCGCCGATCTGGAGCGAAAGGTCAGAGCCGCCGCCGGTGGTGGTCACCGACTTCGTGCTGTTCTCCCACTGAACCTTGGCACCGGCCTTCTCAAGCAGGTGGCGGAGCGGGGTCATCGGGATGCCCTCATCGACGCGGGGAGCCACATCGAACTTCACGAGTTGCGAGTTGAAGACCACGGCGAAGGTGGCGAGATTGGGGAATCGATCGCCCTTGGCGACGGGCACCAGGGCAGCCGACTTCGTAACCACGGTCGTCGTAGCGGCCTTAACCACGTTCGTGGCGACAGGGACTGCGTTGCGAGTTCCGGTCGGAGTCAAGAATCGCTGACCAGCGGCAACCGGCGTGCCAACGAAGTTGGCTCGGGTTCCGATCGGAGCGCCAACCGTCGGCTTGGGAAGTCGGACGGAACCGACTCGGGTCGGGGTCACCGTCGAAAGCCCGGTGGCCAACGCATTAGCGGCACCAACGGCCTTGAGTCCAGCCTCTGCACCAACCTGAGCGCGCACAACGTTAGTGCGAGGCAGAACCTCTCCGCCAACGCCGGGTCGCTCGGTGCGCCCGCCGGGGTTGTTCACAAAAACGCGAAGCTTGCGGGTCTTGTAGGTCGTGCTCGAATCATCCACGGCCCATGCCTCAATGTCGTGCCAGCCGTTGGCTTCCTTCGAAGTGTCCCAAACGAAGCTGAACGGAGGGAAGTTCGACATCGACTTGAATTCGTCGTTGATGAAGAAGCTCACGTAAGCCTTCTTCATGTCGCGATTGAAGCCAACCTTCAGCTCAACCGGACCCTTGACGGTCTGGCCGACCTTGGGGGTGCTCAGATAGATCGGGCCGGTGTTGCCCTGCTCCGAAGCAATGTTGATCTTCTGCGATCCGACGACCTTTCCGGCTCGGTCGTAGAGAATGACTTCCACTTCGTTATCGCCATCGCGGAGGTCAGCCAAAGCGACGTTGAAATTTGTCTCGCCCGCCGAAGTGGCTCCGGTCAGGGTGCGGGTGCTGATGCTCTCGCCGTTCAGCTTCAGTTCGGCCAAGGTTGCCTTGGCGCCGCTGTACTTGACGGTCAGGGTCGGGCTGTTCAGCGCGCGATCAATCGAGATCGTGGCATCCACCGAGTAAGCCGACGCAAGGCTAGCACCAGCAACAATGCCAGCGATCACGAACATTTTCTTTGCAAACTTGATCGAATTCATAGGAAGCTCCCTCCGACGCGAACCTCGCTTTCGGCTTGGGTCTATTGTCGCACGGACTGTGACCTTTGTCAAGTCACTACGTCACAAACCGGACGGTCTACCAGCGAATAAGGTTCGCGCCCCACACGAGGCCCGCGCCAAAGCCGACGGTCATAACGACCATCCCCTTCTTCAGCCGACCTTCGTTTTCAGCCTCATACAAGGCCAAAGGAACGGAGCCCGCGCTCGTATTGCCATACTTCTCCACATTGACAAATACTTTTTCCGGCGGAAGCTCCAGCCGACTCGCCGCCGAATCAATAATTCGAAGGTTCGCTTGGTGAGGCACAAAGAGGTCGATTTCGCCCGGCGTCATGCCCGCGCTATCGAGTAGCCGGAGGCAAGCATCGCCCATGGCCCCGACCGCGAACCGGTAGACCTCGGAACCAGCCATGTAGATCACCGCGCTACGGCCCTCGGACTGAAGCAACCCCGCCGGATAGCGCGTGCCCCCAAGCTCAATCTGGATATGCCTTGCCCCCGATCCATCGGCCAGCAAAACGGTTTTGAGGACACCCCGGTCGGTGTCTTGCTCGCCCTTCAGGATCACCGCTCCCGCGGCGTCTCCGAAGAGGATGCAAGTGCTCCGGTCGGTCCAATCCACATACTTCGAAAGCGAGTCGGCGCCAATCACAAGCGCGTTGCGCACCTGCCCAGTTTCGATCATTGCCGTCGCGACCGAGACCGAGTAGATGAACCCAGCGCAAGCGGCCCCGACATCAAAAGCGGAAGCATTCTTCGCCCCGATAGCTTGTTGAACCAAGCACGACGTCGCGGGAAAGAGCATGTCGCCACTGACAGTGCCAATGATCACGACATCGAGGTCCATCGGGTCCATGTCGGCGCGAGCGAGTGCTTCGAGTGCCGCCCGAGTGCACAGGTCGCTGGTCGTTTCCTCGGGACCACAGATGCGCCGCTCGCGAATACCGGTCCGCTGAATGATCCATTCATCCGTCGTATCGACGAGGGCTTCGAGATCTTGGTTGGTGACGACTTTATCGGGAACACAGTGTCCCGTGGACACGACAACGGCGCGGGGCATAGTCATTCGGTTTTTCCTACGAATCCGGCACGAATCGCGTTGAGCAAATCACTCTGAACCGCGATTTCGGCATGAAGAAGGGCATTCTTGATCGCCTTGGCGCTGCTGCGGCCATGGCAAATGAAGCAAAGGCCATTCAGGCCCAAGAGCGGCGACCCACCGACCTCGGCGTAGTCCATCTGCTTGCGCAGGGGGGCCGTGACCTTGGCAACCGGCCAGAAAAGCGACTTAAGCAGCGGGTTCGTAGGGATCTGCTCCTTAATCGAGCCGACCATGAATTCGGCAAGGCCCTCGCAAGTCTTCAGAACAACATTGCCCACAAAGGCATCGCAAACCACAACATCGATCTGCTCGCGGAAGAGGTCTTTGCCCTCGATGTTGCCCGCGAACCACTCGTGCTTGGCGAGCAAGTTGAAGGCCTGCTTCGCGAACGCATTGCCCTTCCCCGCTTCCTCACCAATGTTCAGCAGGTGAACCTTGGGGTTCTTGCGCCGCATGACCTGGCTGGCGTAGCTCCGGCCCATCACCGCAAACTCCACCAAGTGATCCGGGTCCACATCCGGGCTCGCGCCGGAATCAAGAAGCAAAAATCCGCCGTGCTTGTTAGGGATATTGCTCGCAATCGCCGGGCGATGGACCCCCTCAAGCTGTCGCCACATCAGGAGCGAAGTCGAGCTCGCGGCCCCGGTATTCCCCGCCGAAACGAACGCCTGAGCATGGCCGTCCTTCACCAGCTTGGCCCCGATCATCAAGCTCGAATCCTTCTTTTTCTTATAGGCTTCCAGCGGCTTTTCGTCCATGCCGACGACCTCGCTCGCGGCGACGACGATCACATTGCGCGGAAGCTCGGCGGGCAAAAAGGGCCGAAGCGCGGAAGGCTCACCGACCAGATAAAGCGTCGATTTCATCAAAGGCGCGGCCAAAAGGGCACCAGCGACGATTTCGGCGGGAGCGTGGTCACCGCCCATGGCGTCGAGGGCAATGCTCAAGCGGTCCCGTCCTCGCGCTGCATCAGGTTCTGGAGAGCGCTAAATTCCGGTCGTCCCGCCGCGTTTCTGGGCACCGCCGAAGCCTCCTCGGCGACGGGACAAGGACCATCCCAGCCGAAGGAGCATAGCGGCTGCATCGGCACCGCAATCCATAGAGCCTGGCGGAGCAAAATCTCGACCATCAGGTTATTGCCGTCGAACATCTCAAACGGCTCATCGGGGGCCACACGGGCGTAATCCATAGCGCTGAGCGAACTGGGAATCCCCTCGACCGGGAATTGCTCGTCGATTTCGAACTCGACTTCGACCTCTAGCGGGCCCGCGCATCGAGCGCACTCGATCACCATACGGGTGTTGAATTTGCCGGTAATGAGCAGGACATTTCCCGTGCTCACGCCTTCCAAGATGCCTTCGAGCGGACGTAAAAGGTCCAGGTCCTCCTCGCTCGGAAGCTCGGTAGAAACGTCCACCTCGAGCCTGCGACCGGGGTGCTGCAGGATATCGTTCAGATCCAGTAAGTCATCCCTGCGCATGGGACTTAGGAGTGTACCTTTGCCCCCACCGACCATGCATGGGCCGAAAAAGCCCAGAAAACAGTCCGCACGACCTTTCTACTTATGTTACGATAAGCAAGATTCGCTGGGGTTGAGGGGCCAAATATGCACTTCCAAGAGATCGTCCGCCTTCTTTTGCCGACATTCGGGCGTATTTCTCTTGCCGCTGTCGCACCAGCTCTAGCCAGCTCAATCGACCTTCTCGCCGAGCTTCGTGTACCGCGTCATTTGGTGGTCGGCTGATGGCAGAGCGCGCAAGCGTCGAGGCGAGGGCAGAACGCGTCGCGGTACCGTCCCGCGAGCGGGACCTGGAGGCACAGGCTGATCGGGCCGCCGCAGGCCAAACGAGGATCGGGGGATCCGCTCCCTCAAGCTCCGGCCCGTTACCGTCTGGGGTGCCCGACTCCGTTCGGAACGTTCTCGCTCAAAGCGGACGCCCACTCGAGAGCAGCGTCCAGGGCCAGATGGAAAATCGACTCTGGGCCGATCTTCGCCATGTGCGCGTGCACCAGGATGGGCCGTCCACAGCAGACCTTCGGGCAAAGGCCTTCGCCTGGGGACGCGATGTGGTCGTGCGCCCGGACCTCTGGGCGCCCTCAACAAGCGCGGGCGCCGATCTTCTCGCTCACGAACTCGCGCACACGCTGCAACAGGCCCCCCTTCTGCTCTGCAAGGGTGATCCGGCAGCGGGCGTTTCGTTCCAGTTCCGGGTGGCCATAAGTTCAGCCTTGGATTCCAATGCGTTGGTTGCCGAGTTCAAGAGGCAATACAGTAGCACCCTACTCAGTGAAGCAGAGCGCACTCGAGTCAAGAATGAGACGTGGTCTTGGACAGGCGAACCCGTATCTGCAACGCGGCAAGACGCGGCAAGGGGCTACATCCTTCTCACCGTAACGGACCGCGGAATCCGGCCCGTAAGTGACGAAGAGCGGAAGAAACACGAGGAAAGCCTGAAGGGCCTCTCTCTCGCTGATCGGCAGAAGATCAACGAGGAAACGACGAAACGGCTCGCGAAAGCGTCCAACAGTGCCCCAACCAGTACCAACTCGACGTACGAAGATGCCATCCGTGGCAAGCTGATCGAGGAACGGGTGGCAATCGACAAGCTTCCGCGCAAGGTCAAAGAAATTCTCTTCAGCCCGGATGCAACCCGTATCCTCGACCCAAGCGAGTACGCCCAAGCTCTGAGGATTGGCGAGAAGCTTGCGGCGATGGACCCCGCGCAGTTGCGAGAGTGGGAGTCCCGCGTCAGCGGAAGGACCGATGATCTCAGCGTTTTCGAGGCGAGCCTTGATGCCTACCTCAGGCGCGAGGCCGAAACCGAGGCCGAAAGACAAGTCCAGCAACAGCGTCAAACGGACCTTCTTAGCCTGGCGTCGCTCTATGCCCTCTACCGTTCGATGAAGTCGAACGAGCACTTGGGCTCAATGCCCTCGGTAGACCAAGATGGCATCGCCGATGACACGGTTGGGGATGCCAAGATCACGGGTATGACCCAGCGGGAGCAGCTGTTGACAGGTCTCAAGGCACGAGGCATCTACAGCATCGCTGCCTTTGAAGCGCAGATTGAGGCGTGGAAGCGAGGTTTCGAGGGCGTATCGCAAAAACTCGGCAACCAAATCCTGGATAAGCTCGACCACCAACTCTTTCTGGCCGAGAACCAGTACGCCAGGTCCGATGCCGCCGCCACCATTTTTGCTGCGATCAAAACTTCCGGCGCTCCGGGTTCTTTTGCCCGTGCTGATGATGCCAGAAGGCGGGCCATTTGGCGCCCCAACCACGTTCTGGACGAGGGCGGCGGGACCAACGACGACGAGGCGATAGAGGCGGCGACCGAATCAGCGGCCGCCGACCAACGCGGAATGGCAGCAATGGGAACGCTGAAGGGTGCGTTTCCCTTACTGAGTTTGCCCGAGTTTCCGATCGGTAGTCTTGCGCGAGCCGCCGATGCGGGTCAAGTGTCCTCCGTCATCGCGGGCTACCTGGCCGATCGACGGAAAGCGGTGGAAGACGCTCGGACCGAACTCAACGCCGACCCATCCCTCGTCTACAAGTTTGATCGCCTCCGCGCAGCCGCGTTCCAAGACCAAGGCATCGGCTCAGGCTCGATGCTAGAAACAATCGTCAACGATCACATCTCCGATCAAAGCATTAAGCAAATAATCAAGGGAGTACTCGTGGCGGTGCTCGCGATTGCCCTGACGATCGTAAGCTTCGGTACTGGAACGGCTGCCGTCCTGGCTGCGGGTGGTGCCTTCACGCTGAGCGCGGCCAGTGCGTGGGAAGCCTACCGCGACTATATCAAAGACTCAAATGCGCAGGATGCCGGGCTGCTCACCGACGAACCATCGGTGATCTGGGTTGTTCTTGCCGTTGCTGGCGCAGCTCTGGACGCGGCCGCTCTAGCCCGGGCGGTCGCTGCCGTTCGCGCACTCAAGCCTGCCATCCTCGCTTTCAACGAATCAGGTGACATCCTTAAGTTCACAAAGGCGGTCAAGGCAGCGAATCTCTCCGCCGCAACCGAGAAGGCGGTGCTTGATGCCGCCGTGCTCCAAGCCAGCCGAGCAGCTGACATAGCAGGCGCGGCCAAGGTCGCCGCTCAAGGCAAGGTCGGCTGGATCCAGAGGATGGGTGCAGCCGGAGAAGCCGCAAGCGAACTGGTCTTGAAGTCTGAGGGAGCCACGGTCAAGAACCTCAATGACTTCACTCCAAACGCCGGAAACTTCCCCACCCTAGACCTCACGACTGACAAGGGCTTTGCCTCGGTTAAGGTCAAGGGAACTCATACGGTGTCGTTGAGCGAGGGATCGCTGACCAGCTACGTAAGCGATTTTTCCAAAGTCGCGGACAAGGAGAAACTTACTTCCGTAGCCGCCGAGGTTGGAGCAAACCGAAAGGCGATTCAGGATGCCGGCGCTTGGCCGGCTAGGCTTCCCCTCGACGCGTCCGTCGACGATATTGCCACCTTCATGTCCAAGAATGCCGAACTTTGGATTCCCGATGATCACGTGGCCAAAGTCGTGGCCGAACTAAAGCAAAAGGCCCTTGCCAATCCCGCCCGATTCGGTCTGAACCCCGATGCCCCGGATCTTGCCACTCAGGTGGACGCCTTGGCAGCCCGGGTGCGATCAATGGGAATCAAATCCAACGAGATTGACGACATTGTGACCCCGCTTGTCAAGGCCGGTCCAGAAAGCCTTCCGGCCACTCCAAAACCTCCCGCACCAGTGAAAGCGAAACCAAAACCGACGCCAACGACGCCCACCAGTGCCACCGCGCCGAAGCCCGTGAAAGCACCAAAACCACCGAAACCGCCCGCTCCAGCCCCGTACTCTGCCACCAACAAACTCAATCTCAACTCGGCAACGATCGATGATCTGAAACGTCTCCCCGGAGTCGGCGACGCGCTCGCCGAGAAAATCCTCAAAGCCCGAACGGACGCCGGTGGATTCGAAGCGATCAACGACTTGCTCGAAGTGGAAGGGATCGGGCAAAAAACGATCGACAAGTTCAAATCTGTCGTGGTGTTTTGAGCTTCAAGACAGCCGACTGAATCGCCGCGAAAAACCCCTCCACCCATTTTCAGATCGTGTTTCGGCAATCCGGTGCGATCCGTCCCTCCAATGGCACGACCATGGCCAGCTCCCGAGCCTGCGACCTGATTCGTCCCTTCGCAGCGACTTCGGTGTGTTCCCTTGCTGTGTTTCGCGCACTTATCCAATGCAGGTCGCAAAAGGCGCCGATACTGTCCCCAACAGTTCCAAACTTGGGTTATGATAGGGTCAATCCGAGAGGATTGAGGAGTCCAATGTTGTATTTCCATAAAACCGCGAGCTTTGTTTTCGTCGCATCCTGCCTTGCCATGCTGACCACCTCAATGGTTCAGGCCCAATCCGTCAGCCAGTCGAGAGACCGGGGCCGCATCACCGTCGCCAACATCCCCGACGCCATGGGCGGTACCGCCCTCCTGAAGGTCCTTCGAACGGACAACGGAACACCCCTCCGAGCCGGAACGGCCTGGATCTGGTCGCAACAGTGGCAAGAAGAGTACAGCGCCTATTACGCCGCCATGCGGGGGAAGGGCTTCAATGCCGTCCGTCTCATCCTGTTTGATACTTGGGAAAAGGAAGCTGGGTACGTCCAAACCGACTGGAACAACGCCACCTACCGGAACGCGATGCTGGCCCGCCTTGAACGTGCGGTTAACCTTTGCACGAACAATGGCATGTACGCGATCATCAACTCGCACAACGCGATTCCCAACTTCGACGCCCCCTACAACCAAGCGCTTTGGACTTATGTTGCACCCTACTTCAAGAACCGAACCCACGTGATCTTCGAGATGGACAACGAAGCACTGAGCGGGTCTGGAATCGGCGCGTCTGCAACCTACGAAGGCGATCCCGTCCGACTCCAAGACCTTCGCAACACCTACAACATCATTCGTCAAGGCGCGCCGAACAGTCACATCATGGTGCTGACCCCCGCTGGCATCTCCTCATGGGGATATGTCGATGGCATGGGCACCCTTGCACGGACCTTCGATCTGCTTGGCACCCCGATCGATTGGACCAAGACCTCGGTTGCGTATCACCTCTACCACGGCGATGCCAACCTCTTCCCCAACGCGGAGAACCTCCGAAACTTGCACTCACGCTATCCCGGCTGGCCCTCGGAGAACAATTTTCCATCGACCCTGACCAACGCACAACTCGGGATCACCGACAGCGCACGTTCGGTGAGCTTTGGCAATGACCTCTTTGTGACCCAGACCTGCGAACGGCTTGGCCTCGGATGGAGCCACTGGAATATGAATCGGCTGGACGTGCTGAACAACAACTTTGCCTTCTTAGAAGCCGATGCCACCGCCAAGGGTTACTTCTGGCAGCCGGACCCGGTCAAGAACGCCACAAAAGTCATCAACGCCGGAGGCGTTACCGTTGGCACTTTCAACCAAGACATCAACTACTTTGGCGGTAGCATCGCCAACAACGACCCCTACGCAACGATCAACACGACCGGAGTGGCCAATGCGGCTCCCGCCGACGTCTACAAGACCGAGCGCTGGGGCAACTTCACCTACGGAGTCGCGTCGTTGACGGCCAACAAAAACTACACAATTCGGCTGCACTTCAATGAGTCGTACAACGCCATTGTCGCCCCCGGCCAACGGGTTTTCAATGTCTACGCCAACAACGTGAAAGTCTTGAACCTGTTCGACATCTTTGCCGAAGCGGGCCAAGTTCGCAACAAAGCCGTGGTCAAGACAGTCACGGCAAAGTCCGACGCAAGCGGCCGCATCGTCCTGCGGTTTGAGTCCGTGGTCCAAATGGCCAAAGTCAACGGCATCCAAGTGCTGTAGAGAGCGACGAGCCCCCCCCTACCCATGGGGGGGCACTTCGGCACTTCTCGGGATGGTCGGTACACTTCCCGATGAACTGGCGGGCTGAAGGAGAAAACGATTCCAAGGACAGCGAGGGTTGAACAAAGCAAGACCAGCCTAGAAGAAGCTCTCCGTGAGCTTTGCGTCAAAGCTCGGCACTCTCCGGAGCTAATCCCGTCGCTGCGAGAACTTGCGCTCCAGCATGGCGTTTCCAAAAGCTTGGCCCAGCGCCTTGTGCGGACATTGTGCGACGAGGGTCTGCTCTATCCCGTCCACGGCATGGGCACCTTCGCGGGCCGGAGGCCCATGCTAGCCAAGGATGTTTTCCTTTTCCTGAATGACGGGGTCCATCGCAGCAACATCATCCGCCACGGGTTCGAAGAGCGAATCAGCGGACTCGGCGCCATCAGCATTTCGCTTCCGATCGACGAAGCGTTCCGGGCCTGGGATGAGGGGTTGCTTCCCGACATTCAAGGTATTTGGGACCCCAGTTTCGACTTCGAGCGACTGGTTCACACGGGTCCTCAGGTGCCCAGCCCATCGGTGGCCCTGCGCGGACGTGCCGACCCGAATCGCGACGATACCGTGTCATTCGACGATTTCGATGGAGGACGCCGAGCTACTGAACACCTGATGTCCTTCGGCATGAGGTCGGGCGTCTTTGTCGGCATCCACGGACCCGATGTTCCGCGCGGGGCCATCGACTGGTCCGGCCAAAGGGCCGAGGGATTTCTCGCCGCCATGCAGTCGATCGGTCGCGCCCAGGCCGCGACGTGCCTAGTACCTTCGCGAGTCATCCCTGGGGCCGACCCTGGCGACCCCTACGATTACTTTGCCGTCGGCTTCCAGCTGGCCCGCGAAATCGAAAACTTCACCGCTGACAGCGGAATCGTGGCCGCCAATGATCAGCTCGCTTATGGCTTCATCGCGGGCCTTCTGGCTCAGGGTTTGGCCCCCGAAGATATCCCCGCCACCATAGGATTCGACAACCGCGAGACCCGGGTGGGGAACCACATGAGCTCCATGTCGCTGCCCTGGCACGACCTCGGCCAACTTGCCGCCGAGCTCCTGTTCCGCCGCGCTTCAGGCTCACTCACCGGCCCCTTGGTGACCGAAACCCTGCCGATGATCCCGATCATGCGCATCAGCTCGGTCCCCGGCTGGCTACCAAAAGCACCACTTCTTTTGGAAGCCTTGCGCCGGGCCGAGCCCGAACATCACCTGTTTTAGGTGCCTAAAGGTCCCAGATTCGGTCGCCGAAGTGCGAAACTAGTCGAGATCATGAAGTCTGTCGCAGTCGCTCTCTTCGCCGCTATGGCCCTCTCCGTCTTTGCCCAAGACACCACCAAAGTCACGATCGCCGCGACCCCCAAGGTCGGCGATGTCGTCTCCCACAAAGTTCTCTTCAAATTCGACGTCAGCGGAGCTGAAGTCAAGATCGAGGGCACCCGCAAACTGAAGGTCGAAAAGATCGAGGAAACTCAGATCGTTCGATCCTTCGATCTGAGCACCTTCACGGTCAAGGTGAACGACAGCGACCAGTCCATCAACATCACCGCTGGCGAAGTGACCCTAAAGAAAGACGGCGAACTGCTGAAGATCAACGGCGGCATCGAGGGCTCTGACGAAGCCCGCATCTTCCTCGCGACTTTCTTTGCTGCCCCCGCCGCGCCCGTCGCTGCCGGAGACAAGTTCAGCGTCGAGTACAAAGAAGGTGCCCAAGGAACGATCCCCAAGCGCAAGTTCGAGTCGGTCTACGTGGGCAAAGAGGACCTGAAGGGCAAGTCCGTCCACAAGTTCACCCAGAAGTACACCGAGCCCGGCGTGACCGGCGGCATGACCGTCGAGTCGACCTTCTGGGTCACCGAAGATGGCACGATCCAGAAGATCGATGCCAAGTTCAAGAGCATGTTCATCCCCGCCGTCGGCCAGTATGTCGATGGCACCGTGACCGCCGAAATCGTCGCCTAAATTCAAAAGCCCCTCGCTCCAGCGATGGAGCGAGGGGCTTTCTCGTGTCATTCGTTCGTCGGCTCTTCTTCCTCGACGTCGCCCGCATCGGCCTCTTGGACGATTCGTGCAATTGAGCGGACCGGGTCCGACTCGGCCAAGTTAATCAACCGAACGCCCTGAGCCACGCGGCCCAGAAGCCGAATGCTCTTATCGCCCTTGTTGGTCACGCGCAACCGAATCGCCTTGCCGTTGGTGGTCATCACCATCAGCCGATCATCTTCCAGTACTAGCTCTGCCCCAATGATCTTGCCCGTTCGGTCGGTGCAGTTCATGGTGAGGATTCCCGAGCCCCCTCGACCCTGAACGCGGTACTCACCGATAGCCGTGCGCTTGCCGTAACCCTTGTCCGAGACCACCAGTAGCGTGGGATATCCCGCCCCAAGCGCGGCGGCCACTGCCTTCGCGCGCGCCGCCTCGTCCTCTTCCTTGCCCAAACTCAGTGCCTCAGCGCGAGCCCAGTGCGCACAAGCTTCGACGTAGCTATCGTCCAAAGCCTTGGCCTTGGCCAGAGCTTCATCGGCGAGAGCAAGCGCCTTCTTGGCGTCCTTCTCCTTCGCGGCCTCACCGGAATCGGTGATGAGCTTCTGGATATCCTCAGGCAACGTCCGGATGACGGCCGCGCCGACCAATCGGTCCTCGTGGTTGTCTTCCTTAAACGCAATCGCCCGCACACCACCCGCCGCACGCGAGCGTGAAGTAGCTTCGGTCTCATTGAAGCGAATCGACTGACCTTCCCGCGTGACGAGGATGACGTCATCACTTCCCCGAGTCTTCAGAACCCAACCAAGCTCATCGCCTTCCTCAATATCGAAAGCGTTAAGGCCGTTCGACCGGATATTTGCGAACTGCGACATCGGCGTACGCTTGATCTCTGACCAGCGATTGGCCCCCGTTCCTCGGGTGACCATGGTGAGGAATCCGGTAGCGTTCAGGTCCTTCACGCTGACGGTTGCCGTCACGCGCTCGCCACCGACGATCTGGATGTAGTTGATGACCGGCATACCCTTGGCGTATCGACCCGTTTCCGGAATCTCGTACGCCTTGAGTCGGTAGACCCGTCCGCGGTCGGTAAAGAACAGAATCGTATGGTGCGTGCTGACCTGGAACAGGTGCTCGGGCTCGTCATCCGCCTTCAGCGCATTGTTGACGCCCTTGCCGCCGCGTTTTTGCTCCCGATACGCATCCATCGAAACGCGCTTGATATAGCCATCGCGCGAGATCGAAATGATCGCCTCTTCGTCGGGAATGAGGTCCTCGTCGCTGAATTCTCCCGCCTCGCGGGCCATGATCTTGGTGCGTCGCTCGTCGCCAAACTTGTCGCGCATCGCGACGGTCTCGTCGCGCAGCACCTTGTTCAGCCGCTCCGGATCGTTCAAGATTTCCAGCAAATTCTGAACTCGCAAAACCGCTTCCTTGAACCGGTTCTCCAAGTCTTGCTGCTGCAGCCGGGTCAGGTTTCGCAGCGGCATACCGAGAACGGCATTGGCTTGGAAAACCGACAGGCCAAAGCTTCGCACCAAGCCCTGTCGAGCCGTGGAAACATCCTCGCTAGCGCGAATCAACGCGATGATCTCATCGAGGAACCGCCGTGCGATTTGGTAGCCCTCGTTCAGATGGACTTCTTCAAGAGCCCGATAAAGTTCGTACCGCGTACGCCGCTCGATGATGATGCGGCGGTGCTTCAGGTACTCATCAAGCAGCATCAGCAGCGGGCAGGTTCGCGGAGCCATGTCGCTGAGGCCGAGCATGATCGCGCCGAACGTGGTGCGAAGGTTGGAGTGCTTCAGCAGGTAGTTGAGAGCCTTATTCGGGTTAACGTCGCGCCGAATCTCGATCTCAACGCGCATCCCGCGCTTGTCCGAATAGTCCTGGACCGAAAGGATGCCATCGAACTTGCGCTCTTTGGCAATCGAAGCAATCGCCTTCACCAGGTTCTCTTTGTTCACCTGGTACGGCAACTCAGTCACGACAATGACCGACTTGCCCGCGTCGCCCATCTCGATCATGGTCTTCGCCTGCAAAATGATCGAACCACGGCCCGTCTCGTAGGCGCTACGGATGCCCTTGAGGCCCATGATCGTCCCGTAAGTGGGGAAATCAGGGCCAGGCAGCACTTCCATCACATCGTCAAGGGTGCTATCCGGTCGGTCGATCCGCATCAATAGCGCATTGCAGACCTCGGTGAGGTTGTGCGGCGGCAGGTTCGTGGCCATACCCACCGCAATGCCTTGGCTACCGTTGCAGATCAGGTTCGGAAACTTTCCGGGCAATACCGTCGGCTCGTTCAGGGTCTGGCTATAGTTGGAAATCCAGTCAACCGTCTCGCGGTCCAGGTCCTCCATCATTTCCATCGCGAGCGGGGTCAGGCGGCACTCGGTGTATCGCTGCGCAGCCGGCGAGTCGCCATCAATGCTGCCAAAGTTGCCCTGGCCATCAATGAGCGGGTAGCGCAAAGACCAACTCTGCGCCATACGAACCAAGGTTGGATAGATGACCTGGTCGCCGTGAGGGTGATAGTCACCACTGGTCTGGCCCGTGACCTTCGCGCACTTGACGTGAGCACTGTCGGCAGTCACGTTGAGCACACGCATCGTGTACAGCACGCGGCGCTGCACCGGCTTCAGGCCATCGCGAACGTCCGGGAGGGCCCGCGCGATAATGACGGACATTGCGTAGTTGACATAAGAGCGTCCCAGCTCTTCATCAACGTTGACTTGGTTCAAATTGGGATTTTCGTCAGCCACAGACCACATTCCAGGCGTTCCCTTCTCCCATGGGCGGCAAGGCAAATTTCCGCCAAGCCCAAAGGTCTAAATGAGAGGGAACAAATTACTTGCGACTAGTTTACCCCCCAGGGCATATTCGCTTTTTGGCACAAAACGCATCAGCACTTTTGCTTCGACAAACACCACTGCGCCTAGGTCAGTGTTGCTTTTCTCGGGGCTTTGGGGCTATCCTATGGGTTCTATCACGGCGGACGTAGTTCAGTGGTTAGAACGCCTGACTGTGGCTCAGGAGGTGGGGGGTTCAATTCTCCTCGTCCGCCCCAAATCCCCTTCCAACTCAGCGACGCTTGGATTTGAAGAAGTTCCAAAGTTCCGTCGTGGTATCAAACCCCGAGAAGGAACCATCCGCTTGCCGCTTGGCCCGCAGATAGTCGTGGCCCTGTTCCGGCAACGAAAGCAAAACCACCTGCTCCCGCCGACCTCGCCGTGACCATGTCTCCGCCTTCACCTGGTCATCCCGAATTTCGGTTCTCGGCGTCTCGCCTAGCTCATTCTGCTTCGCCCACCACTGCGCCGCTTTTGGTGCCGAAACGCTCTGCCAGCCCATTCTCGAGGCCGCTGCATCGTAAGGCACGGTCGCGTCCTTCACGCCGTGAATCAGAATCGCCGAGATTCGCCCCTTGGGGAGAGGAATGTTGGTCCCTGCCCGCCCTTCGGTGCCAATCGTCCCCGCCACCGAACCAAGCGCGGCAAACCGGTCCGTCGCGATGGAACCCAAATAGTTCGCCATCATCCCCCCGTTCGAGTGGCCCGCCACGTAGACCCGCCGCTTGTCCACGTTCAATTCCTTCTCCGACGAATCGAGCGCGGCGAGGACGAATTTTGCGTCATCCTGTCGCCCCGTGAGGGCGAGAAAGCCGACATTCCAGCCCCTGGGCATGCCCTGGCCATCCGGAATCAAGGCCAAGAATCCCTCCTTCTCCGCCACCCGATCCAAACCGGTGTAGGGAATCTGCACCCGGGCATTTCCTGTGTAGCCATGCAGCATCACCAGCATCGGGGTCGATTTCCGGGCCTGATACGACTTGGGAACGTACAGCAGGTACGTCCGCGTCACCCCGTCCACCTCGATCTGCCGCGAATTGATCCCCGGAGAGATCGAAGACTGAGAAACGACAACCGAAGCCAAAAGGGAGAGCAGCATCTCAACAGAGAAGACGCCGGATAACCGGAAACGTATGCACGTCCCGCAGGAAAATCTGCCCGCTCGGTACACTTTCGTTCCAATGCCGGAGACCCTACCCAGCCTGATCGGCATGACCCGCGAAGAACTGACCGCCGCCATTGGCCCCCGGCCCGATGCCAAGCTTCGCGCCAAGCAGCTCGCATTTCACCTCTACCGCCGCCAAGAGCGCGACCTCATGGCCATGGGCGACCTCCCCCTCGCCGTGCGCGAAGACCTCGCCGCGCGGTTCCGCGTATGCCCCCTCGACGTCGCCACCCACCGACACTCAACCGATGGCGTCGATAAGCTCCTCGTCCACAACGGCGACTTCCAAGTCTACGAATGCGTCCTGCTCCCCTACGAAGATCGCGTCAGTTGCTGCCTCAGCAGCCAAGTCGGCTGCCCGATGGGCTGTAAGTTTTGCGCCACCGGACTCGGCGGCTTCGACCGCAACCTGACCGCCGGGGAAATCGTGGCCCAGTACCTCCTGCTCCAAACTCTGACGGAGCGCCGAATCAGCCACGTCGTCTTTATGGGCATGGGCGAACCATTGCTGAACCTAGAAAACCTGAAGGAGGCAATGAAGATCCTCCACGATGAGATCGGCCTCAGCTATCGCCACCTCACCGTTAGCACGGTCGGCCTCGTGCCCCAGATTCGCGAGCTTGCCGAAGCCGAGTTGCCGATCCACCTCGCTCTCAGCCTCCACTCCCCCCTCGACTCGGTTCGCGATGCCCTCATGCCCGTCAACCACCGGTGGAACGTCGCCGAAGTCGTCGGCACCATGCGTGACTACCAGCGCCGAACGGGCCGAAAGGTCACCTTCGAATACCTGATGATCAAGGGGATCAACGACACCGACGAGCAGGCAGAAGAGCTCGCCAAGCTCATCAAGGGCTTCCCCAGCGTGGTCAACCTGATCCCGTTCAACTGGGTCGACACCGAGCAGGGCTTCGCCCGTCCCGACCGCGACCGGGTCCGCCAGTTCCGCCGAATCCTCGAGCGCCGAGGGGCCAACGTGACCGAGAGGACCGAGCGCGGCCACGATATCGCCGCCGCCTGCGGCCAGCTTGCCGGCCAGCACAAAGGCAAATTTGCCAGGAGGACGTCATCCACCGCCTTGCCTGTCTTGCCCTCCTGATCCTCGTCGCCGGAGTCCTTGGCATCGTTGGCGGATGCGGACGCAAGGCTGCCAACAAGCCAGGCGCAACGCCGGAAACTGAGGCCCGCAAACCCCGAACCGCAAACACCGGACCCGGCACCGCAAACCGATATTCCGACCAAGGCAACCGCCAAATCGTCTGGTCCGTCGCTTGGCAAAAAGCCCGCCTCCAATTCGTCACGGATGGAGCCATTGATGGCACCCTCACGACGGTCACCGGGAAAATCTACGAGAATGGGATCATCCGGGCAACTTACACAGCCAACGAGGGCGAGGCGAGCAAGACAACCGAAGCCCTCAAACTGAGCGGCCAAGTCACGGTGGTCAGCGTGGACCCGGTCGCGACCCTGCGCTGCAACCAACTGGCTTGGAACCCACAATCGAAGACTCTCCAGGCCTCGGGAGGCGTCACAATCGAAGGAGCGTGGGGAACCTACCAGCCCGGCGGTGACATATGGGCCAGCCCCGACCTCTCCAAGATCGCAACTCCGGACCTCTTTCGAAAGCCATGAACCGCCATTTCACTCCCATCGCTCTCGCCACGGTGCTCGCCTCGGTCGCCATCGGCCAGATCGCCGCCACCGGCGGCAGCTCCGTCTACCGCGACCAAAGGGACGACATGATGCTGCGGCAGTTTGTCGGTTCGATCTTCCGCTACGGCCAAGAGGACGGTGTTAAGACAATCAGTTTCAAGGTCTCCGGCGAGCCGACCAAGGCCCAACAAGTCGAAGGTCGCTGGCGCACCAAGGGTCTGGATGTCTTTGCCGATCAGATCGAAGGCCTCGCCGCCGCCAAACCGGAGGGCGGCTACGCGCTCAGGCAAGGCACGATGTCGGGCGGAGTCAAACTATACGCCACATCCAAGGACAAGAATGAGGCGGTTTCGACCCTCGATGTCCGCTCCGAGAAAGTGCTCTACGCCGCGGGCAAAACCGAAGACGTCGCGACGATTCCCACCCCGATGACGCTCTACCGCTACCAAGGCGCGGCCCCGGCCAAACCCGACGAAGCCGACCAGACCTTGCGCATCACTGGACGTTCGGCAACGCTTTATCTCGACCCCGATCCCCTCGCCAAAGAGCGATTGCGCCGAGCCAACATTGTCGGCGATGTCCGGATCATCGTCCGCAAGATCGACCCCAAGAAGAAAGCAAACAGCCAATTCGAAGCCAAAGGCAACCGAGCCGAAACCGACCGCTCATCGGGCACCTTAAAAATCACCTTGATCGGCAACGTCACCGTGGACGGCTTCGATGACTCGAACCTCGGCTCCGTGCGAGGAGCCTCCCGCGCCGAAATCACCCTGGACGAAGAGAACAACGTGAAGGAGATCGCCCTCTCCGGCGAGCCAACCACCACCACCCTCAAGAAATCTGGAGGGCGACAATGACGATCACCGGTGAGAACCTGGAGAAGGTTTATCGAGGCCGAAAGGTCGTCCGCGGAGTGAGCTTCGAAGTGAGTCAGGGCGAAATCGTCGGCCTTCTTGGGCCAAACGGTGCGGGCAAAACGACCACCTTCTATATGACCGTCGGCCTCGTCCGCCCCAACGTCGGCCGAGTCATGCTCGACGATCTCGATGTCACCCGCTGGCCCATGTACAAACGCGCTCGCGCCGGAGTCGGCTATCTGCCCCAGGAGGCCAGCGTATTCCGTCGCCTCACCGTGGAAGACAACCTGAAATTGGTCCTCGAGCTGGCGGGTCGCTCGAAGGCGGAGATCCGAACCAAGATCGAAGAACTCGCGGAAGAACTCCACATCACGAGGCTGCTAAAGACAAGTGGAACCGTCCTGTCCGGAGGCGAACGCCGTCGCGTCGAAATCGCCCGCGCCCTCGCCTCTGAGCCCAAATTCATCCTCCTCGACGAGCCTTTCACCGGCATTGACCCCGTGACCATCGAAGAGATTCAGGAAATTCTGTTCCGCCTCAAAGCCAAAGGAATCGGCATCCTGATCACCGACCACAACGTCGCCGCAACCCTTCGGATCACGGACCGCAACTACATCCTGATCGATGGCCAGATCATAAAGAGTGGCTCCAGCGTGGATGTCGCCGCCGACCCCGACGTCCGCAAGTACTACCTCGGCCAGCAGTTTGGCACTGATCCCCTCGCGGAGGACCCTCCTGAAGCGCATTGATGCCCTGGTCCTGCGCGAAATCGTCGGTCCGTGGGGCTTCGGCGTGGCCATGTTCAGTGCCCTGCTCATGGCCGCCACCTACCTGCCGCGCATCGCCAGCTACATGGTCGATGGCCTCCCTGGTGGCGTCATTCTGCGCTTCTCGCTGCTCCTTTTGCCCGCAATTTTGGTTCAGACATTCGCCATGTCGATGCTTCTGGCTGGCTTGCTTTCTTTCGGCAAGATGAGCTCGGACAGCGAGATCGTCGCCCTGCGGGCCGCGGGCGCGAGCATCCCGCGCATCCTGCGCCCGGTCTGCGCCTTCAGCATCTTCGTCGCCGTGGTCGCTTTCACCATGAACGAGACCATCGTGCCCGGGGCCGCCCGCGCGACCCTGGAACTCCAAAACCAAATCGCCCGCACGCTCGACTCAAAGACTCTCCGGGCGTCCGGCTACCCGATCATGGAAAATGGCGTCATGACCGGCGGCGTCTGGGCCCGCGACTTCGATCTTCAAGCCCGCGCCCTGAAGGACGCCACCGTCATTGCCTACACCAAAGAGGGCCGGCCAAGCGCCTTCCTCTATGCTCGGGTGCTGGAGTTTGACCCCGATCTCTTCGCCCAAGGCGGGGGCTGGCGCATTCTCGGGGGCGCCACCGTGGTCGCCGCCGATGGCAGCAGCGTCATCCAACTGGAGAACGAAGCCTGGCCCGACGCCGTGCCCCGACCGAAGTTCAGCCTCGACGACCTCCTCACCAACCAGGTCCGCGACCTCACCGTCTTCTCAATGGCCCAAATGAAGGACCAGATCGAGAAGGAGAAGGCGAACCCCAAAGCCAACCCTGCTCAAGTGCGGAACCTCGAGTACCAATACTGGAACAAGCTCGCCCTCCCGCTCGCAGCGTTTGTCTTTGGTGCGCTCGGCGCGACGCTTGGAATCCGTAACCACCGCACCGGAACCGCCGCTGGCTTCGCCCTCGCCGTGGCCATCATCTTCGGCTACTTCACCATCGCAAACTTCATGAACCAATGGGCCATGGGTGGCCTCATCGCGCCCTACGTCGCCAGCTTCACCCCCGTCGTCCTCGGCCTCGGTGCCGCCGTCGTGCTCATGATCCGTCGCAATGGTTAAGTTTCATTTTCTCGGCAAGTGGCAGATGTGAAGTCGATGAATTGGCTAGACTCAAGGTAGCGCCTTGATCCTCCTTCCTATCGGCTTCTTGCTCCTCGTCGTGGCCCTCGGTGGCCTGACGGCCTACTACGCCGACCAACTCGGTCGGACGCTGGGCAAGAAGCGACTGGTGATCTGGGGGCTCCGCCCGCGCCACACTGCCGCCCTCATCACGACTGGCGCAGGAATGGCCATCCCGCTCGTCACGATTTTCATTCTCACCGCCGCCAGCGCCGACTTTCGCCGCTGGGTACTCGAAGCCCCCCGCGCCCTCGAAGAACGAGACAACCTCCGGGTAGAAGTGGGTGGGCTGCGATCACAGGAGATTGACCTGCGCAAGGTCAACCAGACCCTTGAGCAACAAAAGGCCGACCGCGAGAAGGTTCTCCGGGCGACCGAGGGCAAGCTAACGGCCGCAACCAAGCAACTCAAAGCTCTCGAACTTAGCATCATTGCCCTCAACGACCGCGTCCGTCGATCCAGCGACCTGATCGCCCGCCTCAATGGCCAAGTCCAATGGGTCCAAAACGAGTACCAAAAGAGCCTCCAGGACCTCAAGCGCGAACGCAGTTTCCTCGCCAAAGCCAAGAGCGAATTCGGCGAAGCCTATCGCCAGCGCAACGAAGCCTACGCCGAGCTGACCCGGATTCAGAACGACAACGCCTCCTTGGAAGCCGCCCTGGGTCGAATCCAAGAGACGGTCGGCGACCTGACCAAGCAAAAGACTCAGCTCGCCGATGACATCGTCACGGCTCGGAAGGCGTTCGACTCCGTACTGACCGGCAACCAGCAAGAGCTGTCGCGAGTCCAGGTCCAACTGGAACTCAAGAAGCAGGAGCTGGACGAAGTGAGCGGACGGCTCGAAGCCAGCACACGGATGCTGATGACCAGCGTCGAGGTCTCCCGCACCCGAGCCCTGACTTTCCGAATTGGTGAAGAAGTCGCCCGCGTCTCCATCCCCAGCGACCGCACTCCCGGCCAGATCCTCGGCATCCTCAACAACCTCGTCAAGAACGCCCAAGAGAAGGCGACCGCGCGCGGGGCCAAAGCCCGAGGAGCGATCTACCCGGTGGCGGGCATCTTCCCCCGCACGAGTCCCAGCACGGGACAACCAATCCCCACCAACGCCGTCATCGAAGCGATTATTCAGCGAATCGGAGTCACCGATGGCCCAATTGCCCTCGTAGCGGTCTCCAGCCTAAATGCGTTCGAAGAAGAACCCGTCTCCCTAGAAATCGGCATCCTCGCCAACCCAATCATCTATCGCGCCGGCGACACAATCGCCGAAACCAAGATCGATGGCACTCGCGATACCTCGCAAATATACGCGCAAGTAGCCGACTTTCTCGAATACCGAGTCAAATCCAAGCTCAAGAGCGATAGAATGTTGACGCGAGACATCGAAAGTCAGCCGCTCCTTGGCATTCCCACTCGGACCGTGCTGGACCTTGTCAGCCAAATCCGCACTGCCAACCGAACGATTCGGCTGATCATGCTCTCTAACACAGAAACGCGAGCCGCCGACCCGCTGAAGCCAGATTTCAAGATTCGTTAGGAACCTTTTGCAACGATGCAACAAAGAACGGTTTTAGCTATTGACCCTGGATCATCCAAATGCGGAATGGCCCTGGTGAAGCGAGACGCAGCGGGCAAGCTCACCCTGCTTTGGAGCGGCGTGTTCCCTCCCGAAGCCGTTGTGCCCAAGCTCCACGAAGCCTACGCCACTGACCCCTTCCACATGATCGTGGTCGGCGATGGCACTCAGTCACGGGCCATCCTCCACGCCATCCGCGAGCATCTTCCCAGCATGGGCATCCTGGAAGTCGACGAAAAAGACACCACCATGCAGGCCCGCGAGCGATATTGGGAACACCACCCTCGCCGCGGCTGGCGGCGGCTGCTCCCCGCATCCATGCAGGTTCCGCCCGAACCGGTCGACAACTTCGCCGCCATGGTCATCGCCGAGCGCGTCCTCCAACAAACCTAACCCCCCGGGATTCCAACGCCGCGTTTGTGACATCCTTCCAGTTGTGCCTGCCATCCAGTTCGATCGCTTCTACACCTACGCCGAAATCGAAGGCCTGCTGTTTGCCTACCAGAGCGAATACCCCGACCTCGTCGCGGTCGAAAGCATCGGCAAATCGCACGAAGGACGCGACATCTGGCTGGTCACCCTCACCCGCAAATCCACCGGCGGCCCCCTGACCAAACCTGGCTACTGGTGCGACGCCAATATCCACGCCTCCGAGCTCAGCACCAGCACCGCCATCCTCCACATCCTCCACACCCTCACGCGCGTGGCAAGCAATGAGATCGAACCCACCCAGCCTTGGATGGCCAACATCCTCGACACCCACACCTTCTACCTCGTCCCCCGCCTGAACCCCGACGGGGCTGAATGGGCAATGGAGAATCCCCCGCGCCTGATCCGCTCCAGCACCCGGCCCTATCCCTACCTCGACCCCGAACCCGAGGGCCTTGAGCGCAAAGACATCGACGGCGACGGCCTCATCCTCTCCATGCGCATCGTGGACTCAAACGGCGCTTGGAAGGTCAGCGAACACGACCCGCGCATGCTCGAGCGACGACAACCCTGGGAGACCGGCGGAACCTACTACCGCATCATCGCCGAAGGCGAACTCCACCAGTACGACGGCATGACCATCCGCGCCCGCCCGACCCCCCAAGGCCTCGACCTCAACCGCAACTTCCCTTCCGCCTGGCGTCCCGAAAACGAGCAATACGGCGCCGGCGACTACCCCACGAGCGAACCCGAAGTCCGCGCCGGAGTCCAAGCCATCGTCGACCGCCCCAACATCTGCGGCGGCGTCGCCTTCCACACCTTCAGCGGCGTCCACCTCCGCCCCTCCTCGCGCAAGCCCGACGACGAGCTGCCCGCCGAAGACATCTGGGCCTTCAAGTCCTTCGGCACCGCCGCCAAAGACCTCACCGGCTACCCCGCAATCTCGAACTACCACGAGTTTCGCTACCACCCCAAGGAAGTCATCACCGGCGTCTTCGACGACTGGATGTACGAGCATCGCGGCGTCTACGCCTGGACCACCGAGATCTGGTCGCCTCAGCGCCAAGCCGGGATCACCGATTACAAATACATCGACTGGTTCCGCGAGCACCCGATCGAAGACGACCTCCTAATGCTCAAATGGAACGACGAGAAGCTGGGCGGCAAGGGCTACCACGACTGGCGACCATTCGACCACCCTCAGCTCGGCCCCGTCGAGATCGGCGGCTGGGATGCCAGCTACGCCTTCCGCAACCCGCCCCCCGACTTCCTCGAAGCCGAAGTCGCCCCCTTCGTCGAATGGGTCACCTGGATGGCCGCCGCCTCGCCTCGCCTCGTCGAGCGTGAACTTCGGGTCGAAAAGGTCGGCGAATCCGTCTGGCGAGTGCGGTGGGCTGTCCAAAACGCCGGCTGGCTCCCAACCGCCGTCACCAAACACGCCCAGCAAAAGAAACTCTGCCGAGGCGTGCGAGCGCAAATCTCCGGCGGCGAAGGCAACTGGCTCCTGGCTGGCAAACCCCGCCAAGACGCCGGGCAACTCACCGGCCGCAGCCACATCACCGCCGGCGGCTTCTCCGGTGGCCTCGACGCCACCACCGACGTCGCCCTCTTCGACTGGACCATCGCCCAGCCCGGAACCTACCAACTCGAAGCCACCCACGAACGGGCCGGAACCATCACGAAAACCGTCACAATCGCCTAAAATCAAGGAGACGCCATGCTCACGACAAGACTTGAACCAGCGCAGATTCAACAGTACACCGAACAGGGCTACACCCTCTTCCGGCAGCCCGTTTTCGCCGAAGACAAGTTCGCCCGCCTCAAGGCCATCTTCGAAGAAAACCTCGCCCAGTACGGCCCCGAAGGCCTCGACGTCATCCACTTCCGCGATGCCCGCTTGCTAGAGTTCCTCCTCAGCGACGAAATCCTCGACCTCGTCGAGCCCGTCGTCGGCCCCAACATCGGCCTCTGGAGCAGCCACTTCATCTGCAAGCCCGCCCTCACCGGCAAATCCACCCCGTGGCATGAAGATTCGTCCTATTGGAACGGCCGCGTCTCCACCATGGAGGGCATCTGCACCGTCTGGCTCGCCATCGACCCCGCCTTCCCCGAGAACGGCAGCATGGCCGTCATCCCCGGCACCCACCTAAACGGCTTCTCCGAATACGAAGCCGTCGATGCCGAAAAGAACATCTTCGCCACCCAGATTCGCGAAGACCAGTTCGACGAATCCGCCGCCGTCTACTTCACCCTCGACCCCAACGAGTGCAGCCTCCACGAAGCCCGCATCATCCACGGCGCCAAGGCCAACACCAGCGAGCACCGCCGCACCGGCTACACCATGCGGTACTTCCCCACCACCAGCAAGGTCTTCCCCGAGCGCAACCAAGGCCACAAAATCTGGCTCGCCCGCGGCGTCGACGTCGCCGGCAACCACTTCGAAAACTAAAGCCCCGGCCCGGGATGGTTCCCCCCTTCGAGAGGAACCATCCCGGAAGAATGCGCAACTTGGGAGCCATCCCGGAGTGTGATGGCGGTCACTTGATTTTTTGCTTGATTTTGGTGCGCTCCGGGGGGTGTTTCGTTAATCAAGTTGGTCAGACGCGGATCACGGTGCGGGCTTTTTGGGTGGTTTCTAGGTAGGCGAGGTGGCCGGAGCGGACTAGTCGGCTGATTAGGACGGAGGCGGTGGCTTGGGTCATTTGCAGGGCCTCGGCGGCTTCGGTGATGGTGGCTTGGTCGGTGGATTCGAAGTATTGGATGATTCTTTCGCGCTGGGTTAGTTTGGGTTGAGTTGAGTGGGCTACTACTCGGTATTCGAGGAGGGATGGGCTTTCGATTTCTAGGGTTCGAGTGGGTTCGGGGTGGCGGCCTTGGCCGTGGAGGGTGAATCTTCGGACCTTTCGTTGGCCTTGGGGTCGTGGCGTTCCATGAAGAAGTGAGCGTTGGCGCTGGCGAGGATTTGGGTGGAATCGGCGAAGCGTTCGGGTTGGTAGCCTCGGGTGGCGGCTTTGGTTAGGTGGTGGAGGATGAGGACGGCGCAGTGGA
>JBMOJD010000005.1:0-81359 GCA_049317025.1 Fimbriimonas sp.
GCGTTCTCGTCCCTCTTCGCCATGCTGAACCCGATCTCCGCCGCCCCGATTTTCGTGGCCGCCATCACTCGTAGCCAAATCCCCGTCCGGCGAACCGCCTTCCGCGCCTGCGTCACCGCTGGCCTCGCCCTCGCCCTCTTTGCGGTGGCGGGCACCGCGGTCTTCGCCTTCTTCGGTGTCACCGTCCCTGCGTTCCAAATCGCCGGTGGCCTGCTCTTCACCGTTTCCTCCATCCGTGCCCTCCAAGGCCTCTCGAACAAGGAAGAAGTCGAGGCCCAAGGCGACCCGTCCATCGTGCCTCTTGGCATCCCAACCCTTGCGGGCGCCGGTGCCCTGTCCACCGTCATGCTCCTGGCGGGCCAAGCCCGCACCCAGATCCAAGGCGTCATCCTCGGCTCCGTCATCTTCGTCAACGTCCTGATCGCCCTCGCCGTCCTGCTCCTCGCCCCCCTCCTAGTCCAACGCCTGGGGCGCGGTGGAACCGAAGCCCTCAGCCGAATCATGGGCCTGCTCACCGCCGTCATCGGCGTCCAGTTCATCATCAACGGCGCCACCACCGTGGTGCTGAACATCGCCCACCAACTCAAATGAACCCTGTCCTCGACCGAATCCGGATTGCCCTCCAAGGCACCCCGTTCGAAGACCAAGTCTGGCTCGTCGGCGGTGCCGTCCGAGATCGTCTCCTTGGCCGCCCCACCGGCGACGACCTCGACCTCACCACCACCCAGAGCGGCCCCGAACTCGCCCAGCACCTGTATCGGCTCGGACTCGCCACCCATCCGCCCGTCCTCTTCGAGCGCTTCGGCACCGCCATGCTCACCATCGGCGGCACCCAAGTGGAGATCGCCACCACCCGCAAAGACTCCTATGATGGCCTCACCCGCAAGCCCGTCGTCGAAAGAGGCACCGTCGCCGAAGACGCCGCCCGCCGCGACTTCACCATTAACGCCCTTTTCCAGCCCCTCAGCAACGGCCCCATCCTCGACCCCACCGGCCTGGGCCTTGCCGACCTAAAGGCAAAGATCCTTCGCAGTCCCCTGGAGCCAAAGGCAACCTTCCGCGACGACCCCCTGCGGATGCTCCGAGCCGTCCGCTTCCGCTGGAAACTGGGGTTCGCCTATGCCGAAGGACTCGACCAAGCTATCCGAGATTCCGTGACCTTCCTCCCCATCATCAGCATTGAACGCATCCGCGATGAGGTCCTCAAGATGCTCGCCCACCCGACCGCCGCCGATGCCCTCGACGACCTCATGCAGCTCGGCATCCTCCCGATCGTCGCCCCCGAGTTGGTGCCCATGGTCGACTGCACCCAGGGCCGATACCACGACAAAGATGTGTGGCGGCACACCCTCCAAGTCGTCCGCAACCTCGCGGGCGAACCCATCCATGTCATCCTCGCTGGCCTCCTCCACGACGTCGGCAAGCCCGTCACCCGCCAACTGGATGCCAATGGCGACATCCGCTTCTTCGGCCACGAAGCCGTCGGGGCCGACCTCACCGTCCGCTTCCTGCGCCGATGGAAGTTCCCTGAATCTGAGATCGAACAAGTGCGGATGCTGGTCAAAAACCACATGCGCCTGGGCAGCGCCCAGCCCTTCACCGATACCGCCGCCCGTCGCCTCCTCCGCGACCTTGGCGACCTCACCGATCCGCTCTTCACCCTCGTCCGTGCCGACCAAAACGCCCTGCGCGCTGGCATCGACGTGTTCGATGTCGATACTGTCCAAGCCATCGTCGCCAAAGTGCGAGATAAGACTCCCGCCAGCAAGCTGCAATGCCCGCTGACCGGCGAAGAGATCATGGCCCTGACTGGCCTCGGCCCGGGCCACGAAGTAGGAAAGATCAAAGCGCAACTACTTGAGCTTGTCCTGAGCGGTGAAATTGGGCCCGACGACCGTACCGCCGCCCTGGCTTGGCTGAAAAGCCGCTAAACTGCGTTCCAGATGGGCTCGATTCTTGTTTGCGGTTTGGGGCAAGTGGGCTATCGGGTAGCGTCCCTCCTGCTCGACATGGGCGAATCCGTCACCGTAGTTACCGACAACTGCCGGGCCGAATGGAAGCGCGAACTGGAGACCCGAGGTGCATCCATCGTCGACGGCGACGCCCGCGACGAGACCATCATGGTGAATGCTGGCCTCCTGACCGCCCGCGCCCTCATCACTTGCACCTCAAACGACCTGACCAACATCGAGATCTCGCTCGACGCCCGCCGCCTCCGTGCCGACATGCCCGTGGTCACGCGCATGTTCGACCAAAACCTGGCCACCCAGCTCCAGTCCAACCTCGGCATCCAGCGGGCTCTCGCCATGTCGGTTGTCGCCGCACCAGCCTTCGCGTCCGCGGCCTTCGGCGACCACGTCGGCAGTGAGTTCACCCTCGACGGCATCCGCTACGTCGTCTACCGGCTCGAAGTGACCCAAGGCGATCCTATGGTTGGCAAAACCATCACCGCATTAACCCAAGAGTATGGGGTCGGCATTCTCCTGCACATCCAAGGCAACAACGAACCGAAGGTGAATCCTCCCGGCGAGAGTATTGTGGCTGCCGGTGATACGCTGAAGATCCTTGGTGCGATCACGGCCATTCGTCGCTTGCGGCCAGATTTTGCCCAGCAAGTGCCCGACCGGCCCGCGACCAGCGGCGTCCTCCGGCGATCTGTCAATGTGTTCGCCTTTGGCCGATTCTTCCGCCGGTTGTGGCGCAACGCCTCGCTGGAGATCCGCGCAGTTTTGTGCTCGATCAGTCTCCTGACGCTGATATCCGTTTTTGTTTTCAGCCAAGGCATGGGCCTCAGTCTTGTGGATGCTTTCTACTTTGTCGTCACGACCGTGACAACCACCGGCTACGGCGATATCTCGCCCAAAGACGCTTCGGTTTGGCTGAAGCTCTACGCTTGTCTGATGATGATCCTGGGGTCGGCGACGATGGCTGTTTTGCTGTCTATCGTCACCGACTATATCGTTACCACCCGGCTACAACAACTTGTTGGCCGCCAAAAGGTGCCCGACCAAGGCCATGTGATCGTGGCCGGAATCGGGGATGTGGGCTACCGAGTCATCGAGGAGCTTCTGCGAATGGGTGCGAAAGTTGTGGCCGTCGACATCGACGAGACCAGCAAGTACGTCCCAACGATCCGAAACCGTGTCCCGGTCGTAATCGGCGATGCCCGTGACCCCGAGACCATGGCCCGCGCGGGCGGAAGTCGCTCCGTCGCCACCATCGCAACCACCGGCAACGACGCCATCAACCTCTCGATTGGCCTCACCAGCGAGAGCCAAAACCCAGAGGCCCGCACCGTCCTTCGCCTGTTTGATGCCAACTTTGCCGCCAAAGTGCAGAACATCACCAGCATCGACGCCGCCATGAGCGCTTCGCGTATCGCCGCGCCTGCCTTTGTCTGCGCCACCTTCCACCGCACCATGGTCACGTCCTTCGTCCTGCGGAACCTCCTATTCGCGATTGCCGAAGAAGCAGAACAGGCAGAAATCCCCAATCGCGGGACCACTTGGACACTTCGTCTCGACGGCATGGGTAACGTTGCCAACGAGGGAACTGGAAAGCCACTCCACATCTTTGTCCGACCACTGAATAGGCAATAGGAGAGATCACACTATGTACTTGCTAGGAAGCATAAACCTCGAGCTATCGGGAGGTAGCCACCACGAAGTTCCGCCCGGGAGCTTCTTCAAAGGTCTGGGAAACCTCGTTCTCGGGGCACGCTGGACCGCCGATGAAGTGTCGGAATCCGTCACACTCGTCGCCTTCGCCCACTCGGTCAACGAGGTCTTCCAGAACCTAGAGGCAAGCATCCTCCGAATCGGCTTCGGCAACCGGACGATCTTTGAAGACACGCTAGGCCTCACCCCATTCCACACCGCGATTTCGACCCTGGACTCCCTCACGTTCCCCCATGATGACTCGGGGCTGGAGTTGAACCTGACCTACCGGTGGGATGACGGTGTCCTGAACACGGTTTTCAGCGTCTCTTTCGCCCGGGTCCACCTCGCCCGCACCGAGCCAATCCACATTCGCGCCACCGCAGTCCCGTCCGGGCTCCGCCGTGAGCCGAACGAGACTTCGTACCAATATGCTGCCCGAGTAGCCCGGCAACGTGTGCCCGGCATCTCCTACCAAGAAGACCTTTTGGGGGCAAAGCTAGTGCGTATTGCCAACGACCTAGAGGCTTACCATCAAGTCCGCATCGCCTCGCGCCGAGTGGTCCGCCAGCCTGGTCACTACTCGTCTCCGGCGGCCATCCAGAGCCGAAGTGGCTACGATTCGCCGTTCTACGGCTACGACACATCCAACGACCTCGCCTACCTTTGGATGATGGACGACATCCGCGACCAGCGTCGTCAACACCCCACCGATAGCTTTGCCTACGCCGGTGACGGATCCTCAACCGCCGACTCAGGCTCGTTCTTTGACTCCACGGGCACAGACGCGGGCCACGCCATCGGCGACTTCATCGGTGATTCGGTATCTGGCGATGGCGGCTTCGGCGATAGCGGGGGCAGCGACGGAGGTGGATCTGACGGCGGGGGCGGGGGCGACGGTTGTGGAGGCGGAGGCGGCGACTAGCCCCGCTCGAGCCACATGCCCGCGAAGACGACCTGAGCGGTCCCTTCCAAAGTAAGAGGCTTGTTCCAAGCCTGGGCGAGGACGCGAACGGTTCCGCCCGGATTCCGCACCTCAATGGGTCCGCCCCGGTCGCGTCGCCGCATGTAGTCAGCGGCGGCGGCCGAGCTACCCGTGCCGCAGCCAAACGTCTCGCCCACGCCCCGCTCCCAGATCCGAACCTGGAGCACGCCCGGCTCGACCTCGGCGGTCCATATCACACTGGTCCGCTGGGGAAAGCGAGCGTCGTTCTCAATCTTGGGGCTGATCGAGGCAAAAATCTCGTCATCCGGCAAGCCAAACGTCGGCAGGATCACGTGCGTACTGCCCGTGGTCAATGCGCTGCCGAAGAGGTTGACCGGCACTCCACCGTCCATCCCCTGCCAAATCGAAAGGTTGAACCACTCGCCCCAGCCCGTGTGGGGAACATCCGCAGGATCGTAGCTCGCAAGCCCTAACGTAGTCAGAACCGTATCGCCCTTCACCGAACAAGGCACGCTCCGACCCTGGTGCTGGATGACAAAGCTCTCGCCCACCCAACCCTTCTGATGGGCAACCCAAGCCGCACACCGCAACCCATTGCCGCAAAAGTCCTCGGTGCCGTCTGGGTTGAACATTCGAAGCCGCAAGTCAGCGCCCTCCTGCCCGAGAGCAAGCAAGCCATCCCCACCCACGCCGAAGTGCTCACGACAGAGATCAACCGCCAACTTGGCCAATACCGGCGTAAGGTCAGCCCCATCCACCTGGCCCGCGGCCACATCCGACAAGAACACCAAAGGAAAGTGATTTCCAATCGACTGCACCTTCAGGAAAGGCAGCCCGCTCACTGCAACTCCTCCAAGTAACACTGTGCTGTGTCGATGGTCTCCCGGAACCAGAGGCCATCCGGCGAAACCAGGGGAAACCACCAGATACTGGGCCGATAGTTGGCATTTCGCAAGCCACGATGGGTGATGATGGCTTGCCGAATCAGACGCGACCGCTTGAGTTCTGCCTCAATTTCGAGGTGACGCCGACGTTCGTGAAGCTTCTGGATCGACTCCTCGTGCACGCGCTCTCGCTGACGCTGCCTCATCGCCTGAATTTCAGCCTCAGTGTGGTGGATCTGCTCGATGGTCTCTTTGACCTTACGGCTAAGTCGCTGCCGTTCCATCAGGTCGTCGTTCGATGGGTTCTTTTCAAAGATCGTGGCCCGGAAATGGTTGCCCTTCGCAACCTCAGCCCGCACTCGCTCGGCCTTGAGGCTTCGGCGCCGCTGCACGAGGTCGTGCCGCTTTGCCCGCATGGCCGCAATTTCGCCGTTCAGAGTTTGGAGGTCACCGAAGAGTGACCGGTATTCATCGGCCACGTTGCGCCATGAGCCGCCCAGTTCCTGGCTCAGGAACTCGATTAGGTCGATCGGTCGCCGCAAGGTCCCGAGGTGGTCCAGCAGTTCGGATTGTTTCTGCCCAACATCACGCCAGCGGGCGGCAAAGCTGGGCGCGCAAAGCTCCTCGGTCCCAAACGGTCGCTGAAGCGGGACAGGAAGGTTGAGCCAACTACAGGCGACCCGGAGCGCATCCCACGTCTCGTAGCGCAACCGGAAAATAGGGTGGATCTTCGGCAGTGATCCCGCGGGCAACCGCTCGTTTAGGAGTTGATGAAAGGTCCGACTGTGCTTCACGTACGAGCTCGCGCCCTCGTGAAACACGAACACAAACTCGGAGGCAAGCATCCCGATAAGCGCGACCGCCTTCCCCACCAGCGTACAATCCGGTCCGAACTTTGCCTCGACAAGGGCAGCGAACTCCTCGACGTCTGCGAGCGGTTTCTTCAGACTGATGAACTGTGGCGTCGGCGTCTGGATGACGATTCCGCGATTGCCAACCCGGACCGTGCCCCGCCCACGACCAGGAATCACAAGATCAAACGGAATCGCCCCCGTACCAAACCGACTCAAGCCGTAAAGGCCGGACCCCTTGATCGCCTCGTCGTAGGCGGCCACGGCAAGCGAACGCGACGATTGACGCACGAAGAGATCGACAATCCGGAAGCGAGTCAGCGAGGCAGTCGAGGAGTTGAATTTCAGCAGGTCGGTCGTTGCCGTGACGTCCAAGTCGATCGGTCGACCGTAGCCACAGGCATAAAAAGCTGGGATCAGGTGCTTGTAAAGTTCCGAAACATTGGAGCTCACTTCACGCGCTTCGCAAAGGCGAGTGCGCAGTCCATCGGCAATCAACTGCGCGTCGCGCCTCCCCTCACCGCTGAGGAACTCCAGCGATGTATCCAGCGCCCAGTCAAACGCGGAGCTGAGTTCGGGAAAGATGCTGCGGACCGAGACTTCGGCCGTGATCGGAGGATGCTCGTCAAGCGAGGCGATTCCTCGCCAGCCCCACGCTTCCGTCGCTTCGTCCAGGAAGTTCGGTTGCATGGGCCGGATGCGGTCCAGCTTCAAACCCGCCGTCAGCAGGGCGTCTTTCGTGATCACGGTCTCCGAACCAAACAGCGCTGAGAATTCGCCGGCAGCACTCCAAAAACCACGGGTGGTCGTGTCGTTGTGCTTGAGCGTGCGGAACTGGCCCGGGCGGTGGCGCTCGCCCGCAACTTTGGCGAAGTAATCCGTGTCGTGAACGCCCGCCACGAATCGCCGAGCGTCGCCTCGCTTGGTGAGGGCATGGGCGACTCCGGCCTTCATGGGCTCATCCCAAAAGACCGTCTGGCCGAGGGCGAGAAGCGGAACTCCTGGCGCCACAGCGTCTAATTGATCCAGCACTGCCTGGATTGTCGAAGGTTCGGGACATCCCATCGGTTGTAGTCAGCCTGTAGTGTAATCCAACCTCGGCCCGGTTGGTTCCCAAGTCGACCTTTGGTCTGTGTGGGAAGGTCTGTGCCACTGGTCAGCGAGGATGCTTGTGCCTCGTTGCCCAGTGCAAAGAAAGCACGTCACTAGGCCCTTTCCAATCTTGGCAATTGTCCAGCATGAAAGGGCCAACGGCCCTTGTCCCCGAAGCCTCTGCCATTCGTCGTATCGGCACTTCGGTTGACCAAACACGTCCTGGAGACCATAGGGAGTGGCGCACCAAAAACGACCTAAATAACTCGTGCCCCCCCGGAGCGCACTATTTTTAAGTCGAAATTTAAGTGCTCACGGGCCGAGAAATCACTGAGACCGGGGCTCGCCGCGGGCCAGCGACCACCAAGCCGGGTCCTCGGTGCCAAATCGCCAAAGAGCGACGCCGCGTAGCTTCATCGTCCGGACCAGATCAAGCTTCGGTCGGTGGGATTCGGCGGCAGCAAAGAAGGCCACGCGATCTTCGTACTTCAGGACCTGTTCGCGGCTGACTGGGTCAATCGAGACCGGACCATAGCGGGCGACCAAACTGGTCCAATCAGACCAACCGATGGATTCTCCAGACTTGCCCTTCCAGTTGTAGCCGTAACCGGGAATTCCGACTTCAATCTTTTTGGCCGGAACCACGCTCGCAGTAAAGCGAATGACCCGTTCCACCCACGGTGCCGGTGCCACCGGTCCGGCATCCGAAGTATCCCAACTGAAATCGTAGGTCATCACTCGGAAGACATCGACAGCGGCACCAAGTCGCCGGTAGTCCTGAGCTTGGGTTCCGCCCCACGTGCCTGGCTCCGACTCCTTGGGATGCACGGCAATGCTCAGCTTCAGGCGCGCCTTCTTTGTCTCCTCAGCGGTGATCTCAACGAACCGCGCGTACGGATCGCGGTCGGCGGCATCGAGGCTCTCGTAGTCCAAGTCGATCCCCTGAAAGCCATCCTTTCGGGCAATCTCTACAAGTGCCCGCGCGTGAGCCCGCATCTTGTCTTCGGAAGCAAGAAAAGCCTGCACGGCCCCGGGCTGAAATCCACCGGGAGCCTGAAAGTTGCTCGTCATCACGTAGAGCGGCACTTTGTTCTTGCGAGCAACGGCGAAGAAACGCTTGACCGACTCCGGGTCGGTTTGCTGGCGCCGAACCGGAAGCCCATTGGCGTCCGCGCGGACCCACTCGACGCACGCCTCGCGGACGCTCTCCACGTTCTGCTCGAACGAGCGAACACTCGCGCCGCCATCCCAAAAGACAACCCAGCCACTGACGGAGACCGGGGAAAGAATGGCGGCGGCGAGCAATGTGACCATCAGTTAATCTGAGCGAGAACAGCCTTGAGCGATTCGGCCGACTTGTGCAGGCCTTCCTTCTCCGCCGCACTGACGGCAGGCTCCAGGACTTCGACGACACCCAGACGACCGACCTTGGTCGGAAGCGAGAGCGCGATATCGGAGATGCCGAGCTTGCCGTGCTGAACCGAGCTGACCGGAAGGATTGCCTCGGTGTTCAGGGCGATGGCTTCCACGACCTCGCGGATCGAGACGCCAACCGCGCGGCCCGCTCCACCCTTCAGGCGGATGACTTCGGCACCCGACTTGCGCGTGAAGTCGAACACGTCGAGGATGGTCTGCTCCGTGTAGCCCGCGATGGAAGCAAGGGGCACACCGCCGATGGTGGCCGAAGAAAGGATCGGCACCATCGAATCACCGTGCTCGCCAAGGACGAGGGCCTTGACGTCAGTGGCGTTCACGTTGAAGTGATCGGCAAGCAGCGAGCGGAATCGGCAGGTATCCAGCACGGTTCCCAGGCCAAGAACCTGGCTCTCGGGGACTAGTCCGCTGTCGGCGGCAAGCTGAGTGAGGATATCGACCGGATTGCTGACGACCAAAATCGTCGCGCCGGGGTTCAGGGTCACGCCCTTCAGGCTCTCAAGGATGCCCTTGAAGAGGCTGACGTTTCGGTTGACGAGTTCCAGGCGGCTCTCGTCTGGCTTGCGGCGGAGGCCAGCCGTGATGACAACACAGTCACTGCCATTCAGCAGGTCATAGCTGTCGGAAGACGTGAATTTGATGTTCGCGGTGAGCGAAGCACCGTGTCTCAGGTCGAGGGCTTCGCCCGCTGCCATGTCGGCGTTCATGTCAAGAAGGGCGATTTCTCGGACCTTTCCACCCAGCTGAAGCGCGTAGGCGGCATCGGAACCGACGCGGCCGCCGCCGCCAATGATGCTAACTTTCATTCCTCTATTATGGCTTGGCCCGACCTACCCTATGGGAGGTCGGGCCAAGCGTCCACGTTAGAGAACGAACTCGTTGATGAGGTTCTCCAGCTTCTCTTGGCGGCCCGATTTGCGCGTCGGTTCGCCGTGAGCCAGCACGTAGGCTTCGCAGTCGGCCAACGAAGCCGAGCCCGAACGCACCTTCGTGCCAAAGTCGCTCTGCCAACCCTCATAGCGAGCTTCCAGGGCCTCATCCAAGCGGCCATCGGCATGGATCGCGTAGGCGATTTCGAGACCGCGAGCGAAGGCGTCCATGCTGCCGATGTGGGCATAGAAGAGGTCAACCGTCTCGTGCGACTGCCGTCGCACCTTGGCGTCGAAGTTCAGGCCACCGGTCGTGAAGCCGCCCATTCTCAGCACCTCGAGCATGATCGCGGTGGTGAGATAGATGTTCGTGGCGAATTGGTCGGTGTCCCAACCCACCAGCTCGTCGCCGTAGTTCGCGTCGATCGAACCAAGCACGCCGGACTCGCGCGCCACCGTCAGCTCGTGCAACATCGTGTTGCCCGCCAAGGTCGCGTGGTTCGTCTCCAGGTTCAGCTTCAGGTGATCCAGCAGGTCGAATTCGCGCAGAAAGTTGAGGCAGGCCTCGGCATTGGAATCGTACTGGTGAGTCGTGGGCTCCTTCGGCTTGGGCTCAATGTAGAACTGGCCCTTGAAGCCGATCTCGCGGGCGTAATCCACCGCCATGTGCAAGAGCCGGGCAAAGCCCTCGCGCTCATACTGCATTTTGGTGTTGAGCAGGGTGTCGTAGCCCTCGCGCCCACCCCAGAAAACATAGCCCTCGCCGCCCAGTTCGTGGGTCGCCGCGATGGCGTTCTTCACCTGAGCCGCCGCATAGGCAAAAACGTGGGGGTCCGGGTTGGTCGAGGCACCAGCCTGATAGCGCGGATTGCTGAAACAGTTCGCCGTGCCCCAGAGCAGCTTGACGCCAGTCTCGGCTTGCTTCTCTTTGGCCCGGGCAACCACTGCCTCCAGGTGGCGGCAGCTTTCGGCGAAATCTGCGCCTTCGGGAGCGATGTCGCGGTCGTGCCAGCAGTAATAGGGAACGCCGAGCTTGACGAAGAATTCGAAGGCGGCGTCTTGGGTGTCAAACGCGCGCTGCAGGGGGTCTTCTGCGGTCTCCCAGGCGCGGAACATCGTGCCTCCACCGAATGGATCGAGGCCGGTTCCCTTCAGCGTGTGCCAGTAGGCCACGGCGAAGCGAAGGTGCTCAGCAAGGGTGCGGTCGCCCAGCACCTTGTCGGCTTGGTAGTGCTTGAAGGCAAGCGGATTCTTGCTGCCCCGGCCCTCAAAGGCCACTTTGGTTTCGACTTCTGGGAAGAATGCCATTCGGAAAGGCTACCCGCGAAGATCGCCAATCTGCGGGCGGAATCGGCCAAGATATCTGCATGCAACGGTCCCTTTTGGCCCTCGGTCTCTTCGCCCTTGTTTGCGCCCCCGCCGCCGCCCAAACGGGTTCGTCGTCGAAGGTCAAGCTAGGTCACCGCCCAAAAGGCTTCGTGCGACTTTTCGATGGCACCACATTGAACGGCTGGCAGCTGGTCGGCGGCACCGGCCCCGGCTACGTCCCCCGAGATGGCGTCCTCGTGGTGCCCTCAGATGGTGGCGGCAATCTTTTTACCGAGAAGGAATACACGGACTTCATCTTCCGCTTCGAATTCAAACTGACCTCGGGTGGCAACAATGGCGTTGGCCTCCGCGCGCCGCTCGAAGGAGATGCCGCCTACGTCGGAATGGAATGCCAAGTCCTAGATGATTCTGCGCCCCAGTACGCCAACCTCCTGCCTGGCCAGTATCACGGCTCGATTTATCGCGTGTTTGCGGCCAAGCGCGGCCACCAAAAGCCGGTCGGCGAGTGGAACCGAGAGGAGATCACGGTTAAGGGTCGCCGCGTCATCGTGAAGCTAAACGGCAAGGTTATCGTGGATGGCAACATTGACGACGTGAAGGACCCGGCCATCCTCGCCGAGCACCCCGGACTGCAACGAAAGTCCGGCCACATAGGATTCCTTGGTCATGGGCCGAGCGAAGTCCAGTTCCGAGAAATCTTCGTGCGAGACCTTGGGCCGAAGCGCAAATAGGATTGCAGTAGATCTGATTCATCAAACTTGACGGTTACGATTTACCAGGGAGAAAATTGGCGGGATTTTGCGCAAGACCCAGTACATTTGCTGGAAATCATCAATAACCTTCGAAAATCCTCAGTAACATCCAAACCCCTTGCATCCCTTTAAGCGACCTAGCATAATCAATGAGTTGGGTAGCTCACGTTTATGAAACGATGAGAGGCACGCTCGCCACGGTGAGTCAAGTCTCCAAAGATGAGCTCTTCACAGGTAGCAAGCTCCTCAAAAGGTGCGTGGAACGAACACCCGCACCTTTTTTTTCGTCTGGACCTCGGTTTTTGAACGAATATTTGGACAAAACGCCTTTCTAACCTTGACGACACCCGTTTCGCTCGCTACAATGCGAAGACCACGGTCGATGTTGCCCGGGAGCGGCAGCCCTCTATGGAATCCACTGGACTTTTCTCGGGATATGACGAAGGCGGCTTCTTTGACGAGCTGTTCGAGCGGGGAGAGCCACGCCCGCACTACCGCCGGCTCGTCGAGTCGCTAAACCAGCTAACGGTCGAAGAATTTCGTGCCCGCACCGCGATGGCCGAGCTCACCCTGGTCAACCAAGGCATCACGTTCACGGTATACGGCGATGAAGAAGGCACCGAGAAGCCTTTTCCAGTCGATCTGATCCCGCGTGTTGTCCCCGCTGGCGAGTGGTCCCATATCGAAAAGGGCCTGATCCAGCGCGTCACCGCCCTCAACCTCTTTCTCCACGATATCTACCACGAGGGCAAAATCCTGAGGGATGGCGTGGTCCCCCGCGATCTCATCGTCCTTGCCCCGAACTTCCGCCGCGAGTTCGTCGGGGCTGACGTGCCCGGCGGGATTTATGTCCATATCTGCGGAACCGACCTTATCCGCGACCACGACGGCACCTATCGGGTGCTGGAAGACAACTGCCGCACTCCGTCCGGCGTCTCCTACATGATCGAGAACCGCCTGATCCTCATGCGGGTCTTTCCCAGCCTTTTCCGCGAGAACCGCGTGCTCCCCGTCGAGGGCTACACCACCCACCTGCTCGCCAACCTGCGCGAGCTGGCCCCGCCCCATCGCGAAAACCCCGAGGTCGTCCTCCTTTCGCCGGGCGCCTACAACTCGGCCTACTTCGAACACTGCTTCCTCGCTCAACAAATGGGCATCGAACTGGTCGAAGGCCGCGACCTGTTTGTCGACGACAACGTGGTCTATATGAAGACCACGCGCGGACCTAAGCGCGTGGATGTCGTCTACCGCCGCGTCGATGACGACTTCCTCGACCCCCTCGTCTTCCGCCCCGAGTCGCTGCTCGGCGTACCCGGCATCGTCAATGCCTACCGAGCGGGCAATGTTGCCCTCGCCAACGGCATCGGCACCGGCGTTGCCGACGACAAGATGGTCTACCCCTTTGTCCCCGCCATGATCCGCTACTATCTCGACCAAGAGCCGATCCTCGAACAAGTGCCGACCCACCTCGGGTTCGAGCCCGATGGCCTTGCCTACATGCTGGAACACATGGAGCAACTCGTCATCAAGGCGGCCAACGAATCCGGCGGCTACGGCATGCTGATCGGGCCGCAGGCGACCAAGGAAGAACTCGCCGAATTCCGAACCCGCGTCAAAGCCGACCCGCGCAACTACATCGGCCAGCCGCTCGTTGCCCTGTCGCGCCACCCCTGCTTCATCGGCGAGAACTTCGAGGGCCGGCACGTGGACCTCCGACCCTACGTGCTCTGTGGCCGCGAGAAAGTCACGGTTGTCTCCGGCGGCCTCACGCGCGTCGCCCTGCGCAAAGGCTCGTATGTGGTCAACTCTTCGCAGGGCGGCGGTAGCAAGGACACCTGGGTTCTGGCGGAGGATAGTCCATGCTGAGCCGAGACGCAGATTCCGTCTTCTGGATTGGGCGCAACATCGAGCGCGCCGAAGCCACTGCCCGAATGATCGATGTGCATTACCACTACGGCCTCGAGAGCCCGTTGGTAGGTGAGACATTCCGGTGGAGTTCGATCCTTGCGATCTCCGGGCAACAACAACGCTACGCCGAGAAATATGGCGAGCCAGATGAGCGCGGAATTCTCCAATTTTTTGCCTTCGATCAATCCAACCCGACGTCGATCCATTCCTGCATCTATCAAGCCCGCGAGAACGCCCGGATGATCCGCGATCAGGTGAGCAGCGAGATGTGGGAGTGCCTCAACCACATCTACCTGGACTATCGCCAGTGGAATGTGAAGAAGGTCCTCGCCGCCACCCCCCACACCTTCTTCCAAAAGGTCAAGGACTCCAGCCACCTCTTTCAGGGCATCACCAACCGCACCTTGATGATGGGAGAAGCCCGCGACTTCCACGATGCGGGCCGATTCCTAGAGCGGGCAGACCAGACCGCGCGCATCCTCGATGTCAAGTACCACGACCTCTTGCCCAAGTTCTCTGCCGACCAGCCCGAGTGGGTCCAGCGCCAAGAGCAGCGCCAAGGCGAGCGCGTGCGGGGACAATTCCAAGGTCCCGACCCCGCTTCGGTGGGCGGCCCTGTGGATCTCCACGGTTGGATTGCCGTTCTCAAGTCGGTCGGTGCCTTTGAAGCATTTCGCAAGACTTACCACCAGGGCGTCAGCCCAACGCGGGTCGCCGAGTTCCTGATCTTGAACCCCCAGTTCCCCGCCTCGGTCCGGCATTCCATCGGAAGAATCGATGGATGCCTGCGGCGGGTTACGGGCAACTCAGGTTCCGGGCCGTCCAACCCGGCCGAGCGAGCGGTTGGACGACTTTACCAAGACCTCAACTACCTTTCCGCCCAAGAGATCATCGCGGGCGGGCTCCACGAGTTTCTCACCAATGTCCAGGACCGATGCGTGGACATCGGCAACGAAATCGCAAACACGTTTCTCCGCTACTAGGGGCCGAGGAGAGCCCCGACACTTCATACTGTAGACCCAATTTCTTGATGTTGCTCCGCGCCACCCACCACACGCACTTTGAATACCCGCGCCCGGCGGTGGACAGTCACAACGAAGTTCGGCTGGAGCCGTCGAACGACGCGTGGCAGACTCTGCGCGACTTCCGTCTGACGGTACGCCCGGATGCCAAGGCGTTCCGCTATGAGGTCTCCGGCGGGGCGGTGCACCACTTCAACTTGCGTGGTCCCCACGACGAACTCGACGTCGTCGCCGAGTCCCTAGTCGAGACCCACTGCTCGAATCCCTACAAGGACCTCAACCTCTTGCTGGAAGATTGGGGCATCTATCGCGACGAAGAATTCGCCCGTTCCTACATCGAGTACCTGAGCCCCACGCCCTATATCCCGACCAATCCCGAGTGCCTGACCATTGCCCAGGACGTCCGCAAGGATGCGGGCCAAGGCGTGGCGACCTTCTTGATCGAGCTCGGCTATGCCATCAATTCGATGCTCAGCTACGACTCCGATGCCACCCACGTCCACTCCACCATTGATGAAGTGATCGCGGGCCGCGCGGGAGTCTGCCAAGACTTTGCCCACCTGATGATTGGCTGTTGCCGCGCCGTTGGGGTGCCCGCGCGTTATGTGAGCGGCTACCTATTCGTAAATCGAAATGAGGTTGGCCTGCGCGGCGACCATGCCACCCACGCTTGGATTGAGGCCCTCTTGCCCAATGGGCGATGGCTTGGAATTGACCCCACGAACCGACTTTTGGCCAACGACCGCTACATCAAGATCCACGTGGGACGCGATTACTCCGAAGTCGCCCCTACGCGTGGAATCTATCGCGGGGCCCCCGCGAAATCACTGACAGTCAGCGTCGCCGTCGTCAGCGCCTAAGGCCGGTAAACTCTAGGCCTTCATGGACCTACGAAGCACGCTGCATCTTCCTGACGCCGACTTCACCATCCCGATGAAAGCGGACCTGCCCAAATTGGAGCCAAAGCTCCTCGCGATTTGGGATGAGCAGGACATTTACCGGCGCATTCAAGAAGTCCGTGCCAACGCCCCGACCTACGTGCTCCACGATGGCCCGCCGTACACAAACTCGCCCATCCACCTTGGCACCGCCGTCAACAAGATCCTCAAGGACTTCACGGTTAAGTCGCATTCGATGATGGGCTTCCGAGCACCGTACGTGCCCGGCTACGACAACCACGGGTTGCCCATCGAGCAGGCCGTCGTCAAGAAGCTGCAAGAGAAGAAAATCGACTTCGACATCGTGACCCTGCGAAAGGCTTGCCGCGAACACGCGGCCGAGTACATCGGTGTCCAGACCCAACAGTTCAGCCGTCTCGGCGTATTCGGACTGTGGGATAAGCCGTACACAACCATGAACTTCCGGTTCGAAGCCGAGATCGTGCGGGTCTTCAAGCGACTCGCGCAGAAGGGCTTCGTCTACAAGGGCCTCCGCCCAACCCAATGGAGCCCGACTAGCCAAACCGCCCTAGCCGACACCGAGATCGTTTATCACGACCACGTGAGCAAGGCGATCTACGTCCGATTCGCTCTACGCGATGATCCCAATCGGCTGTTCGAGAAGTACGAAAACCTCTACACCATCATCTGGACGACCACGCCGTGGACCATTCCGGCCAATCTGGCCGTAGCCTTCCAGCCCGAGTTCACCTACGCGGTCGTGCGTGTTGGGGATGTCCACTATCTCGTGCTCGATTCGCTCGTGAATCGCCTGGCCGAGGTCCTTGAGTGGAGCCATTTCGAGGTCGTGGACCGCATGGACGGCATCAACTTCGACGGCATGGAGTTCAGCCACCCGATCTTTGATCGGCCCTCCCTCGCCGTGATGGCCGAGTACGTGACTGGCGAGGATGGCACGGGCGTCGTCCACACCGCCCCCTCGCATGGCCGTGACGACTTCTTCACGGGACAGAAGTACAAGCTGCCCGTGCCGAACACCGTCAACGAGCGCGGCGTCCTCACTGCGGAGACCGGTGAATTCGAGGGCGTCTATTACAAGAACTGTGACACCGTGGTTGTTGATCGCCTCGCCGAGCTAGGCGCTCTTCTCAAGGTCTCGGATTACCCCCACAGCTACCCCTATTCCGAGCGCGATAACCAGCCCGTGATCTTCCGAGCTACCGAACAGTGGTTCGTAGCCATGGAGCACGACGAGCTTCGGGCCCGGATGCTGGAACAGATTCAACTGGTGCAGTGGGTCCCCGAGACGGGCCAAAACCGCATCGAGGCCATGGTCCGCAATCGCCCCGACTGGTGCATCTCACGCCAGCGTCCCTGGGGCGTCGGTATCCCAATTTTCTACGGTGCCCAGACTAGGAAGCCCGTGCTCGACCCTGTCGCGATCGAAGCGGTGGCCAAGCTGATCGAAGCCGAGGGCTCGGATGCCTGGTTCGTCCGCCCTGCCGCCGAAATCCTCCCCGAAGGCTATGAGCACCCAGACACCGGCGAGACCGAGTTCGTGAAGGAGACTGACGTCCTCGACGTCTGGTTCGACAGTGGCAGCACCTCCATGTGCGTCCTCGAAGGCAACGTCGAGCCGGAGTGGAAGGAGAGCCTGCCCGCCGACGTCTACTTCGAGGGCAGCGACCAGCACCGCGGCTGGTTCAACTCGTCGCTCATCTTGGGAACTGCCATCCTTGGCGAGGCCCCGTACAAGGCCGTCGTCACTCATGGATTCGTCATGGACGAAAAGGGCGTGAAGATGTCCAAGCGCCTGGGCAATGTCGTAGACCCCGTCGCCGCTTGTGAACAACTTGGGGCGGACATCCTTCGCTACTGGGCCGCCAGCGTGGACTATTTCAACGACGTCCCCTGCTCGATGAACCTCCTCAAGCAGTTCGGAGATTCCTACCGCAACGTACGCAACACCCTTCGCTTCCTGCTCTCGAATCTGAGCGGGGCTGATCTCACGACCAAGGTCGAAGAGATTCTTCCCTTGGATGAGTGGATCATGGAGCAGACGGACCTCTTGGTCGCCGACTGTGTCACCGCCTATGAGGCCTATGACTTCGGCGCTGTGATCAATGCTGTCCACAACTTCTGCCGGGAAGAACTGTCCAAGTTCTATCTCGACGCGATCAAGGACCGTATGTATTGCGACGGCAAGGAGTGGCCCAGTCGTCGCTCGGGACAGTTCGCTTCCCACTACGTCCTCGTACGCCTCGTGAAGCTACTCGCCCCGATCTTGCCCTTCACCTGCGAAGAGACTTGGGCCAAGATTCCCGGCACGGAAGGTTCGGTCCACTTCCAAGTCTTTGACGTTCCCACCGAGGAGCGCCTCGGCGACATCGAGGCGAGCGCCCTTCAAGTGCGCTTTGCCCGACTCTTGGAAGTGCGAGCCCTGGTCTTCGCCCAGTTTGAGCAATGGAAGACCGCCCAGGGCCTCAAGGACAGCCAGGACGCCAGTGCGAACATCACTCTGGAACCAGAAATGGCCGCCGCCCTGCGCGAATTTGACCAGGAAGACCTGGACACCCTCTTCAAGTTCGCCCGCGTTCAGATCTTGGATGGCGATGAGTTTGCCGCCAGTTTCCGCGTCAGCGAGTTCATGAAGTGCGAGCGTTCGCGCCTGCGAAGGGCCAATGTCCGCGAGGTCATGATCGACGGCGAAAAGATCCCCCTCTCCGAGAGGGACCTCCGGGTGCTCCAAGAACTGGGTCTCGCCAGCTAGTCGAGCTTAGGCAAACTGAAACTCAGGGGAGGCAAAAACCAACCGGCTGAGCTTGGTCACAAGCTCAGAGGTTGGTCCCCCCTTCGCCGCGACCTCGATGAGTCGGCTGCGGTTAACCTTAGTCAGGGGAGCATCGTATACCGAAAGGATCTTGTCAACGATCGCCTCCGGCGTCGTTGCCCCGGCCACAAGGTGGGTGTTTGGGAACCGCAGGCTGATCTTCCGCACGCCTTTCAAGTCGTTGGCGGCGGGTGCGCCGTACAGCCGATCCGCCCAGCCCATGCGCTCAACCATGGTCGCCGAACTGATCCACGACTCGTGGCCTTCCCAGCCCGCCACATCGGGAGGATAGAACAAGAACATACCCATGCCTTTCATCGAATTCGCTATGGCACCCGGCCCAAGGAGCTTGTTAATCTCGACCGTCTCCAGACCTTCCAATTGTTTGCTCACCACGCGACCAATCCCAACCTGGCGGGCGGTTGCGATCACAAAGTCGACGGGATTCTTGACGATCGAACGCTCCGCTTTGGCCGAATAGAACTCACTCGACTTCATAATCGCCCGCAGCAGCGTGGCCGTATCCAGGTTCGATTCACGATAGATGCGGGCGAATCGCTCGACAACTTCTGGCTCCGGGTCGGGATAGACGAACCAGTCGAGAATCTTGCCCACAATCATCCGCGAGGTCTGTTCCATATCGCAGAGGATGTTCAGAACATCATTACCGTTGAAGGGGCCGGACTGGCCCAACAGGGTTTTGGTGTCGCCATCGTGAGCAAAGCGCCGAAAGAGGAACTGCCCCCCTTCGCGACCACGTCGAAACGACCAACCCGTGAAAGCCCGAGCAACTTCCTGGACGTCCTTCTCGGTGTAATGGCCAATGCCGAGAGTGAAGAGTTCCATCACCTCACGAGCAAAATTTTCTTGGGCATGCCCCTTCACGTTCTCTTGGCTGTCCAGCCAAAGCAGCATGGCGGGGTCTTGGCTCACAGCCCGGAGCAAGTCGCGAAAGCTCCCCGTACAGTTGGCCCGCAACGTCTCGTTCTGCTTGAGCATCAGGGGGCCTGCCTTGACCTTGGCCGCACTCGTGGCAAAGTGGTCATGCCAGAACAAGGTCATTTTTTCCTGTAGCGGCCTTCGGCTGACCAGCATTCGCGCGGCCCACCAAGAAACTACCAGACGCATATTCAGGGGTTTACCGTCTTTTGGGGTCAAGTTGGCGAGGCCAATACTGAAGCCTTCGTCAACCGATTTGAAATCGAGCAGGCGATCAATCGCCCCGCTCAGACCATCCTGCATGTAGAAATCGAGCTCGGATTCACTGGCACCAAGCCCGAACCGTCGAAGCAGGTGGGCCCCGCGCTGTCGATCTGTCTCAAAAGCCATGGGGGCCAAAACGACACCTGACCCACGACTGTTCACTAGTCCATACCACGAACTAAAACGCCACGCTCAGAGCGTGGCGAAGAGCTAGCACCACAAAATCAGTTGATTTCTTCGGCGCTGGAAGCCTTGTAGGTAGCTTCATTGACGAATTTGAACAGCTTGGAGCCTTCGAAGGTTGCGGTGAACGCGTATCGGGTCTGCTCGCCCGATTTCGTCTTTCGAATCATTTTCATTCGCTTGACGTCGCCTTCCGGAACTTCAACATGTGAGCGAGTTTTGAGGTTATAAAACTGCATTTTCTCTTCCTCCATCACCGCCCTTCGGAATGGGCCGGTATGTTTTCAAAGGAAAGCATATCATAAGTCTAGGTTCAACGGAACCTATTTTCAATCGATGAGCAAAAATCTTCGGGAAAGGGCCCGCTTTTGAGCAGTTCGACCTTGCTAACGGCCATCCACAAGTGTTCGGTTGCCTGATGAAACTTAGCAGTGTCACAGATTATTATGACCATGGCTCGAAGCACTAAAGAGACAAACTAGCTCTCATTGCCCTAGCGCAACAGTAGCCACCATGAGAAGACGAAGAACGAAGGACCTCGCACTGATGCGACCCGCCAAGCCCACCGACCGTGCCACTGTTTACGAAGACCACTGTATTGCAGCCCTCCGTACCGCAGGTTTCCGAATCACCATGCCCCGTGTCCAAGTTATTCGGGCATTGGCGAATGCAACCGTCGCCCTGAGCGCCTACGCGATCCACGAGAAGATCGTCGAGTCCGGCGGCAAGATTGACGTCGTGAGCGTCTACCGCATCCTGGAGACCCTCCAAGAAGTCGGTCTCATCCACCACGTCGGCATCGCCGATGGATACGTTCCGGCCCACCAGGACACTTCGTCCGAAGGCGATGCCTCCCAGCTTGTGCTCGTCGAAGGAACCGGCGAAGTCCGCGAGCAGAAGATGTCGGCCGAAATCCTCGGGATTCTCGAAGAGCAGGTTCGCGAGCTCGGCCTCGAGCCCCTCCGAATCAAAATCGAAATTCTCGCGAAGTAACTTCGCGACGAAAAAAGCCCCTCCGGAAACTCCGGAGGGGCTTTTCTCATTCCGCGACGTGCTTAGTACACGCTGTCGGGGAAGTAGAAGTCCTTTGCATTCTCCGGCGTGATCAACTCAACGTCAATCTTGATGTGCCGAGGCATGAAGGGCCTGATCTTGTCCTTGTTGCCATCGCGCAGGTTCGAAACCGCAACGTGGATTCCGGTGGCGATCATCGAAGGCGGATAGGTGATGTTGCCCGGGAACATCTTGTCCTTGTCCTGAACTCGCTTGACGATATCCTTCATGCCCGCGCCGCCGAGGATGAACTGAACGTCCGTTCGGCCCGCTTCCTTCAGGGCCTTCTCAACGCCCAAAGCCATGTCGTCGTCCTGAGCCCAAACCGCATCGATCTTGGGGTGCTTCAGCAAGAGCGTCTGGGTGACGTCGAATGCCTTCTGCTGATTCCAGTTGCCCGGTTGCTGATCCAGAACCTTGATGCCGGGGTACTGCTTGAACACCGCGTTGGCGGCCGTCACGCGGTCGGTGTCGACCGTGCAAGGAATTCCGGTGAGGACGATCAGGTTGCCCTTCTTGCCCATCTTCTCCACCACGAACTCAGCCGACTTGCGACCGAAGGCCACATTGTCGCCCTCAAGGAAAACGTCTGCGACTGGCTCCAGGAAGCCTCGGTCCACGTTCACGATGTAGACGCCCGCATCGTGCGCCTTCTTGGCGGCTGGGGTCAGCGGAGCGCTTTCGGTGGCGAGAATGACGAGAGCATCAATGCCGCCCGTAACCATGGTCTCGACATCGTTGATCTGAGCCGCCGGGTCCTTGGCATCCTTGAATACCCATTCGACCTCGGGGTGAAGCGCCATTGCGTTCTTCGCCCAATAGATCACACCCGCCGTCCAACCGTGGTCAGCCGCCGGAACACTCACTCCGATCTTCAGTTTCTTAGCCGGTTTGGCCGTGGCGGCACCGCCGCCCTCAGCAACCTTGGCGTCGCCTGCGGGGGCTCCACATCCAGCCAGCACCACAGCGCCAATTGTTACGGCGGCAGCCATCTTGATAAATTTCAGCATCTTTGCGTCCTCCAGTCTAGTTAGAAGTGCCTAGCGATCGGTCTGACCACGTTGAATCAGCACTGCTAAGAGAATAATGGCACCCTTCACTAGTCCTTGCCAATACGTGGAGACCCCTGACGAAATTAACAGCGTGTTGATAATGCCAAGAATCAGCACTCCGATGACGGTTCCCCACACTTTGCCCTTGCCGCCGTTCATGCTCGTGCCGCCGATGACGACCGCTGCAATTGCATCCAGCTCAGCATAGAGACCCAACTGGGACGAGGAAACCGAGTTCATTCGCGAGCCGGCCACCAACGCCGCAATGGCGGTTAGGAAGCCAAGAATGCCATAGGAGTACAGCTTCACCTGGTTCGTCGCAATGGCCGAATAGCGCGCCGCACGCTCATTTGCGCCGACGGCAATCAGGTGCCGCCCAAAGCGAGTGCGGGTGAGCAAGAAGTGCGCCACAGCGGCAATACCCAAGAACAGGAGAATGCCCCAGGTGATCTGAACGGGAATCCCGCGCGAGTTCTGGACGAACGGGATCGGAATCCCGCCCTGGCCGATGCCCGGAAAAACGTTGTTGCTGAGCGAGCGTACTTCGCCGCCATCCGCCATCGCCAGACAGATCGAGCGATAACCCACCAATCCCGCCAGAGTCGCGATGAAGGGAGCGATTCGCCCGACCGTCACCAGCACACCATTCACCAAGCCAAGCGCCAATCCCGCCCCAAGTGCAGCCAGCACCGCGACACTGACCGAAGCAGTCTCCGACATCCCACGACCCACGGAAGATTCGATCACCTTCAGCGCAATCGCCGCCGTCAGGGCCATGAGCGCACCCACCGAAAGGTCGATGCCTCCGGCGATGATAACCAACGTCATGCCGATAGCCACAATGCCGGTGCTTGCGTTCTGGTTGAAGAGATTGCGGATGCCCTCGGGCTGCAAGAAGATCTGCGGTTGCCAAATCATCCCGCCGACAAGCAGAACGAGCAACGCAAGCAGGGCGCCGTAGTTCTCAAAGAACTTACTCTTGGGAGCCGCCGTTGCGCTCACTTATCACCCCCAGCCTTCACGCCAGCCGCCAACAACATGATGTTTTCTTCGGTCATTTGTCCTTCCGTCAATTCGCCCGCCAATTCACCATTGCGAAGCACGAGGATGCGATGGCACAGGCCCAGCAACTCCGGCATTTCCGACGAGATCACCAAGCACGACAGCCCTTCTCCCGCCAGCATCTGGATCAGGTTGTAGATTTCCCGCTTTGCGCCCACGTCCACACCGCGAGTGGGCTCGTCCAAGATCAAAACTTCCGGCTTCGTATCCAGCCATTTGGCTACCGAAACCTTTTGCTGGTTGCCGCCGCTGAGCATCCCGACCGGGGCGTTGGGGTCGCCCACGCGAATATCCAGCCGCTTCGTCCAATCAGCAAAGGTCGCCTGTTCCGCTCCGCGATTGATCACCGGCTTGGCATACACCCGCAGGTTCGCCATCACCGTGTTCTCCACGTTGGTCATTGTAAGGTGGAGCCCCGACCCCTTGCGATCCTCACTCACATACGTGATGCCGTAGCGCAAGGCATCGGCAGGTGATGAAATCCCGACTTCCTTGCCATTGCGAAGGATGGTTCCGCTCGACCGAGACCGCAAGCCGGTGATCGCTTCGGCCGTCTCCGTCCGCCCCGAACCAACCAATCCGGCGAGTCCCAAAATCTCACCTTTGCGCAGGGTCAGGGCCATCTGCTTAACGATGCCGCCGACGCCAAGATCACGCACTTCGAAAACTGGATCACCTGTGGGCGACGGCGCCTTCGGAGGGTAAAAGTCGCCCAGTTCACGCCCGACCATCAACTTGGCCAGGCTCGTTGCGTTCACTTCGCCCGCCGCATGAGTCGCAACCCACTTGCCATCGCGCAAAACGCTGATCCTGTCGCAAATCTGAAGCAACTCCTTAAGGATGTGCGAGATGTAGATGACCGTGATTCCGCGCTCTTTCAGCCGTTGGATCAACGCGAACAAGGCCGTGATCTCGCGCTCGGAAAGAACCGCCGTCGGCTCATCCATGATCAAAATCTTTGCATCGTACGAGACGGCCTTGGCGATCTCGACCAGCTGCTTGCCCGCTATCGAGAGCTCGGCAACCGAGGTATCCGGCCCAAACGGGGCCGCGACCTCGTCGAGTGCCTTCTTCGCGTCGGCAAAAGTCCGCTCGCGGTCCACCGCAAGGCCACGCACTCGCTCGCGTCCAAGGAAGATGTTCTCCGCGACGTTCAGCTCATCAACCAAATTCAATTCCTGGTGGATCATCGCGATCCCCAGGGCGATGGCATCGCGGGGACCGTGGAAGGTGATGGGCTTGCCATCGAGCAGAATCTCGCCCGAAGTGGGTTGCTCGATTCCGCTGAGAATCTTCATCAGCGTGCTCTTGCCCGCCCCATTCTCACCGATGACGCCGTGCACTTCGCCAGGGGCGAAGGTGAGGCTGACGCCATCCAGGGCCTGGACAGCGGGAAATGACTTCTTGATGTTTCGAACTTCGAGCATGGCGACGCCGTCGGTTCGCTACCTTACCGCGTTCTGCCCCCCGGAAGGGAGGGGGTAAGCGAAAGTTCTATCAGTTTTGAAACGATGTTCTCCGCCGCCTGCGGCAAACCGAGCGAGAGCGCGGCCGTTCGCATCGCCTGCAGCCTCACCGGATCGTTCAAAAGATCCTCGACCACCTTGCCCAGGTGTTCGGCCGAATCCACCACAACGCCCGCATTGTGCGCGGCCAGAAACTCGGCATTGCCTTCTTCTTGGCCAGGGATCACGAGCGGATTGAAAACAACAAATGGCACTCCCGCCGCCAGAGCCTCCGAAGTCGTGAGGCCGCCGGGCTTGCCCACGATGAGCGCACTCTGGTGCATCAAAAGCACCATATCTTGCCGCGCCACGTGGCCACGAACCTCAACCCGCGAACGGGCAGGCTCCGGCAGCTGCTTCACGGAATCCAGCATTCGCTGACGGGCCGATTCGTTGCGACCGCAGACCACCACGACCCGGCAGTCGGGACCAATCGAAGCAGTCGCCGCTGCCGCCAACCACAGTGGACCAGCCCCGATGCCTCCAACTGTGATCAAAATGGTCGGAGGCACGGTGACCTGAGATGGCGTGGGGGCGGCAAAGGCCGGATCGATCGGGATTCCGCTCACTGTTATGTCGCCTGCTGGCGCCCCGGAGCGCTCCATCAGAATCTCTTTGCTCCATTCGCTCGGCACGAAATAGTGGTCAGGCTCACCCCGAAGCCACATGAGGTGGGGATACATATCCGTGACCACAACGGCAATCTTGAACCCGAAAATCTCACGTTGGCGCGCCAATTGCGGCTGGGGCAAGGAGTGGGTGCAAACCACGATGTCGGGCCGAAACTTCTGGATCAGCGACTTTGCCCGGGCCACAAACGCAATATCTAGGACCGACTGGAAGTGGAAAGCCGTGCTCGGCTTGTCGGAAATCTTGTAGAAATGCCCCCAGAGGCGCGGCTGAGACCGCACCATCGCCTCGTAGCCACCGCCGTACCATGTCCGGAATGCCCGACCCGTGATCTGGAGCGTATCCACCGCCTTGGCTTCGAGCCCGCGACGGAGCGCCTCCTTTTCCAAGGCGAGGGCGGCGCTGATGTGCCCATTCCCGGTCGAGGCAGACAAGATGAGCATTCGAGGACGGCCTGGGGTTCTCAAGTAAGTTTCTCCTTCACCCGGCGAATCCGGTGCATACGAACACGGTTATAACGTTGCAGAAACACACAGTAAAGATCGAACAGGATGATGAATCCGACGTAGACCGACCATCCTTTGTGACCCGACATGATGAAGGGGATCAAAAGGGGCAAATTTAGCCCCAATGCGATCAGGTGGATTCCTTCCGAGGTCCGGGTCGAACCCAGAAACTCGGTCAGGCTTTGCCGCTTGGCTTGGTCGATGAAACGAAACTTCTCGCCCTCGACTCGGTTTTTGGCTTCGACCCGCGTGAGGTTGGCGCAGAACTGGACAAATCGCTGCATGACCTCGACGCCCAGGGCGCGATAAAGCTTGGCCGATTCCCAGCGCCAAGGCCCAAAGAAGAAATTAGCAAAGGCACTCGCCTCCCGAGGCGGACGCACCACCCGGGGTACCGGCACGTAATCGGGCGGCACGAGCGGGAGATAGACCACGCAAAGCACCCGCTTGTATCGCTCGATTGAGACCATGAGGTAGTGCATCGTGAGCAATGTCGCGCCCCAGCCCGCCGCGAGGGGAACGCCAAGGACGAACGCGGCGATCACAGCAGGCAGATAGAGGAGAGCCTTGCAGACGTTGGCGAGGTCGTAGTACCGACTCGCCATCAGCATCCGCTCGAAGTCCGCATGCCCGAAGTGAAGATTTTCCAAGGAAGACAGGCGGCTCGGCGGGCCGAGCGGCTCTTCGTTAAAAAGTCGAGCGACCGCTTCGTACAGCTTCTGAATGCCCGTCAGCCGGAAAAATATTCCGTCTTTCTCGAATCCCTTCACCCGAAAATAGGACTCAAGGACTCGATCCAACATGGTGCCCTGTTGAGCATCCGTTTCCTGCACACCCCAATTGTACTTGGGTCGTTCAAATCCGCAACAAAGGCTGGGACCAACCGCGTGCTTACGCAACGGCGTGGGTCAACTGGCCAAGCGCGCGATCCAAGTCGCGGCACTGCTCTTCGCTGAATTCGTCGGTTCGGATGAATGCCTGGAGGTCTTCCGAAAGCCCGGCGAACTTGGGACCTTCCCACGTGCCCAGTTGACCATCGGCCTTGTCGAGCTTGGTCAAAGTCAAGCGCAGATTGCCTTGGGCGCCTCCCGGAAGTCCGTTGCGGATGAGATCGGGGATGGAGGTGTAGACCCCAATCACGCGGGAACGGCCATCACGGCTGACTTCTTCGGTAACCCAATACAACTTTCTAAACATCATTGTTTTCTCCAGGCGACTCTGCCTTGCTTCGATCTGAACTAGAGGATACCCACGCCGATTCGGGGCATTCCCCACTTCCTATGACTCACCGAACAATCTTAACCGTTCCATCGCATCGGCTAGTTTAGGTCGAAGTATTTATCCACCGGGTCTTGACCAACATAAAACGAACCCAGTCGTTGCCGTTTCATGTGCGTATCCGCCCAAGCAATCGCCACCGTTTCCATCGCAAATGGGTCGGGCCGCCCCCAGCAATCGGCATCAGCCGAGCTTGGCGCGAGCAAGAACTTGCCCTCATCGCCACACCAGCTTCCCACAACGCTCGTCTTCGCCCCTGCGAGCAGAACGGTCTCGGTCGGCTGCGTGATGGCCCCGAAGCTCACCGCACGGTGGTCGTTGGCATTGGAGAAGTCCATCGCCAGCGTGGTCAAGTATTGGACGTTGTAGCCAAAGTGCGAGGTCTGGGCTCCGTTCGAATCCGTCAGCGCAACCGAACTGCCGGGGCAAACCCAGATGTCCTTGTTCTTCACATACGGGTCAACGAGGTCATGCCATATCACGAATGCGGCATCTGTCGAGTAGGCCGCCAGCGGCAGCGTGTCATCATAGTCTCCCGAATACATCGTGAACGCAGTCGCCATCTGCTTCACATTCGATCCACACGCCGTCGCCTTTGCGGCCAGCTTGGCCCGGGCAAAAACTGGAAACAGGATCGCGGCGAGGATCGCGATGATGGCGATGACAACCAGGAGTTCGATGAGCGTAAACGCGCGCCGCATGGGCTCAGTTTGACCGATTTCAGGCTTGCCGTCGCCGCAACTGCCCCGCCAGGACATCGGTCGCCAGCACAACGACCGCGATCAAAATCAGGATCGCCGAAGCCCGGGAATAGTCAAAGACGCCAAACGAGCTTTTGAGGTCAACACCGATCCCGCCTGCCCCAACCACACCCAAGATCATCGCCGTTCGCACGTTGCGATCGAGAGTGTAGAGGCTGAATCCCACCCACTCGCGGCCAATCGAAGGCCACCCGGCAAAGCGCACGAGCTGCAATCTCGACGCCCCACAAGCCTGGACACCCTCCCAATTTGCCCTCGGCAAACGGTCAAGACTGTCGGCCAAAGTCCGAGAGAGGAACCCCGCCGAGTGCACTCCGAGCGCGAGCACACCTGGCAGCGGGCCAACGCCAAGCGCCTGCAAAAAGAGCAAGGCCCAAAGCAGATCGGGCAGTGCCTGGAGCACCATGCATACCTCTCGCGTCACCGCGACCACACCACGGCTCGGCGAAAACTCATTCGAAGCAAACCAGGAAAGGGGAATCGCGATCAGACAAGCGAGAGCCGAGCCCCACACCGCCATCACCAAGGTCTCCCCCATTCGGCCAAGCAATCCACCAAAGTCACCGAAGTCAGGCCGAGTAAAACGTGCGGCGTAGGCGACCAGGTTCTTCATGCCCTCGGCAACCTTGGCGGGCTCAAACCCTATCTGCTTCGAGACCACAACGGCACACACGAGCCAAGCCAGCAGAACCCAGCCCACTCGACGCGGGGGGCGATGGGGCAGACTCAAACCAGCCTCCGGCGAATGGCACGGCTTAAGCGATCGAGGATCGACACCGTCACGGCAATGGCGACAATGAACATCAGGATCCGCTCGAAACGAAACAGCTTGACCGCTTGAACGAAGTCAAAACCGATCCCGCCCGCGCCAACAAAGCCCAGAATGCCCGCCGAACGGACGTTGCTATCGAAGATATAGAGCGTGTGGGAGACCAGATCGGGCACCGACTGAGGGAACACAGCGATTGCACGCACGGCCCCAGGCGAAGCACCATGAGCTGCGACACCCTCGATCGCCTTGGCGTCCACCACTTCAAAGCTCTCGGCGAAGAACTTCGCCATCATGCCGACCGAAGTCACAATCAGCGCCATCACGCCCGGCAACACGCCCAGACCAACCGCCGAGACGAACAGCATCGCCCAAACGACCTCGGGCAAGGCCCGGACCAGTGCCAAAAACGCCTTGCAAACGAAGCCGATCCATGGCTGTGGTGTCGTGTTCCGTGCGGCCAGCGGGGCCAAGATCAAGCTCAACACAAATGCAACCGTCGTGGCAACGAACGCCATGCCCACCGTCTGCGCCAGCATCACCCCCAACTTGGGCAGGTAGGAAAGATCGGGCGGCGAAAAGATCCGCCTAACCAGGTCGAACAGCCGTGGCAAGCCCGAACGGGCGACCTCAGGGTTGATCCCCATGAACTGCGCCGTCAGCGCAAAGAAGACGAGCAAACCAAACACCGCAAGCAGAGTCCGCCGATCCGGCCTGCCGCTCGGCGTGACCCAAATCACGCGGGCGACCCTCCGTAAAGTTCGCGCGTGTGCTCGTCGGTCAGCTGATCGGCTGGGATATCAAAAAGCATCTGCCCTTTTCGCAAGCCAACAATCCGCTGAGCGAACTGGCGAGCATAGTCCACCTGGTGAAGGTTCAAAACCAGCGCCGCATCCTGCTTCCGGGCCGCATCAACCAGCAACCCCAGCACAACTTCGCTCACCGCCGGGTCAAGGCTCGCAACGGGCTCATCCGCGAGGATGACTTTCGGCTGCTGAACCAGTGAGCGCGCGATAGCCACCCGCTGCTGTTGGCCCCCGCTGAGCCGATCCGCCCGCTCCCAGGCCCGATCCAGCAAACCGACCTGCTCAAGCGCCGTGGACGCCAGCTCCAGATCTTCCTTCGGAAAAGCAAACAGAAAGCTCGTGATCCAATTGCGGACTGCCAGCCGGCCAACCAGCACATTCGCCATGACCGTGAGCCGAGGGACGAGGTGAAACTGCTGAAACACCATCCCCACGTCCTTACGAACTCGGCGGTAGTTCGCAGGAACCACGTCCACTCCGTCCACTCGAATCGACCCCGAAGTGGGAGACTCCAGGCCGTTGATGCACCGAAGCAGGGTCGATTTGCCGGCCCCACTCGGACCCAGAACCGCGACAATCTCGCCCGATTGGAACTGGAGCGAGACCCCTCCGAGCGCCATCACGCCGTTGCCAAAGCTCTTCTCCAAACGGTCGATTTCGATGAGCGCCATGTTGGGTTACTTGGACAACTGCTCGCGCGAAAGCTTGAGTTTCTTGGTCAGCGAAACAATCGGCTCGTAGCTCTCCGCCGTAACGGGCACAAACTTCTCGAACGCACCCATGCCGGGGACGTCCAGCGTCACGCCCTCGGTGTGAGCGCCGAGGATGGCGTCAGTGACCTTCTTCTTCAGCTCGTCCGACAGCCCCTTCCGATAGATCAGCGGTGACTGCGGGATCGGGTCGGACGTCGCGATGATGGAAACCTTCTTCGGATCGACCTGGCCGCTCTTGACCAGCTTCTCGTAGGTGATGTCCTGGACGGCACAAGCATCAACGCTTCCATTGGCCAGCGACAGCAGCGAGGAATCGTGCGTGCCCGCATAAACGACCTTGCTGAAAAACTCTTCCGCGGTCTTGCCGGTGGCATCCAACAGCATCGATCTCGGCATAAGATTTCCGCTTGTCGAGGCCGGATCGACCAGGGCAATGGTCTTCCCCTTGAGGTCGGCCAGAGTCTTGGCGTTAAGGTCGGCCCTAGCAAGGATCAAAGATTTGTAGGTGGCGCTACCCCCCTCTTTCTGGCCGATGGCAAACGGGATCGCGCCCGCTTCTTGCTGGGCAAGGACAAAAGCCAAGGGGCCAACCCAGGCGATATCGACCTTGTCGTTTCGGAGGCTCTCGACCACCGCTGCATAGTCGGTCAAGGTCAAAACTTCGACCTCAAGCCCGGTCTTGGCGGCGAGATGCTTTCGGATCGGCTCGAAGCCCTCGATCATCTTCTCGATGTCTTCGCTCGGCACGATCGCAACCGTCAGCTTCGTCTGGGTTTCGGTGGTCTTGGCCGCATCTGTCTTTTCGGGTTCGGCCGGAGAACCGCATCCGGCAATCCAAAATGCCGACAGGAGGGCAAGCAAAGGAACCAGGGAGCGCAACATCACCGCAAATCATACGCGGAATGGCCCTTTCACAACACTCCCATAACAATTCGAACCCGAGGTGGGCGCCCATCGGGAAGCCGGTAATATGGCTCGTGCCTCATCTCAGTATCGTCGTGCCTGCCTACAACGAGGAAGAACGCATCGGGCCAACTCTCGCCCGGCTGCACGAGTACTACGAGTCGCTCGGCCTTCCCTATGACGTTACTGTCGTCAGCGATGGCAGCCGAGACCAAACCGGCACTCTGGTTCAGGAGTTCGCCTCAAGGCACGTACACTTCTCCCTGCTCGAATACCAGCCCAACCAGGGCAAGGGCTACGCCGTGCGCCGAGGCATTCTTGCCGCCAAAGGCGACCTCATTCTCTTTTGCGATGCCGACCTGGCCACACCTCAGGAAGAAACCGAAAAGCTCCTTCAAGCAATTCAAGCCGGGGCCGATGTTGCCATCGGCAGCCGTCCCCTTCGCGAGAGCAACCTGGAGATTCGCCAACCCTTCTATCGCGAGTTCCTCGGGCGAGTCTTCAACGGTGCGGTTCAGATGCTCGCGATCCGCGGCATTGCCGATACCCAGTGCGGCTTCAAAATGTTCACTCGCAAAGCCGCGCAAGACATTTTTGGCCGCTGCAAGCTGAACGGGTTCGGCTTCGACTTCGAGGCCCTAATGATCGCGCGCGACCTAGGCTACCGAATCGACGAGATACCGGTTCGCTGGCGACACCAGGAAGGCTCCAAGGTCGTCCTCATGCGCGACGGACCGCGTATGCTGCGCGACCTCGTCAAGCTAAATCTAGCGGGCAAAGCCCGCCGATTGGCCCCCAACCCGAAGTCCTAGTCGCGCCTTAGCCAAACTGCCTTCAGATACAAACTCTCGGGGAACTGAAGGAAGAACGGGTGGTCCGCTGGCTGCAAGGTCACTCCCTCGACTGTCAGGGGAATCCCCCGGTCGTTGCTCGCAAGCCGAATCGTCTCCATCATCCCCTCCAGTCCAAACTGGTAGGAACAAGAAAACACCACGATGCGGCCACCTGGATTGAGCTTGGGAAGGGCATGAAACATCAGCTTCCAGACCGCCCACTTGAGCGAATCACGGGTCGATTTCGTCTTGGAGATCGCGGGAGGATCGAGAATAATCCAGTCGTAACCCGTCTCCGGCCCACTTTCCAGGTTTTCGAACGCATTGCCTACCTCGAACCGGCAATTCAGAATATTCCGGGTCGCATTCGCCTTGGCAAGCTCAATCGCTTCTTCCGAGATGTCGATCCCCACCACATCCGCTCCCCCGAACGCCGCATTCAAACTGAACCCACCTGAATAGCAGAAGAGATCGAGCACACGGTCGCCAGGACGAACCCGCTGGCGCAAGAGCTGACGATTGTCCCGTTGATCCAAGTAGAACCCGGTTTTCAACCCCGTTGTTGAGGGCACCGAGTAGGTCAGTCCGTGCTCTTCGATCGCGATGTGCTCCGGCACCGTACCCGCCAAAACACCCACAAAAGAGTCGAGCCCTTCCTCGCGCCGCCCTTCCATATCGGATCTTTCGATGATGCCCTCGGGCTGCACGACCCGCTGGAGCGCGGGGAGCCAAAGCGGCTTAAGTGCCTCCATCCCCATCGAGCGGACCTGAACCGTGCACCAACGGTCGTACTGATCCACCATGAGGCCGGGCAAACGGTCCGCCTCACCAAACACGATCCGCATCGAGTTCGTGCCCTTAACCGAATCTCTTCTCGCCACCGAGGCGGCAATGCGGCGCACGAAGAACTCCTCATCGATCGGCTCATCTACCAGCGTGAGCATCCGAATTGGGAACCGGCTCGTGTTGCTGTAAGTCCCGATCCCGATGAACGTCCCGTCGCTTTGCGCAACTCGCACGAGCGCTCCAGGCTCAATATCCGTGATTAGGCCCCGGACTTCCTCACGTTGAACCCAAGGGTAGTGGTTCCGGAGTTTCTTCTCCCTTCCAGCGCGCACACGTATCTCGGGGAGAATCATCCAATCATTGTGTCGTAAATGGTCAGGTAACGTACGCGCATGGTTCCTCTCATCAGCGTCCTCTTCGCGATGCAAGCGGCTCAGGCCGCCCCGGTGATCCCGCTTTGGCCCAATGGCGCGCCCGGCTCCGAAGCTCGGAAAGATGAGGCCGAGACCGCCCCCCACCCGTGGTCGATTGCCAATATCCAAAACCCCTCGCTCACCGTCTTCCGCCCCGAGGCAGGCACCGCCAATGGCACCGCCGTCGTCATCTGTCCTGGTGGCGGCTTTCGCGAACTGGTTGTCGGTGAGGAAGGATTCAAAGCTGCCGCCTATTTCAACAAGCTCGGCGTGACCGCCTTCGTCCTGAAGTACCGACTCTTCCGAGAAGCGGGCTCCACCCTAACCTTCGAAAAAGACACGAACGCCGATGCCTTCCGCGCCATGCGCTTGGTCCGGTCAAACGCGGCCCAATGGGGCATCGACCCCGAGCGAATCGGGATGATGGGCTTCTCCGCTGGCGGTGAAGTCCTATCTACTGCCGTCTTCGCGACCCCAGCGGTGGCCAAACCAGATGCCATTGACTCTGCCGACGGGCGTCCAAACTTTGCTATCTGGATTTACCCTGGGCCTCTCGGCGTGCCCGCCGAAGTGCCGAAGGACGCCCCGCCTGCCTTCTTTCTTGTGGCCCAAGACGATGGGGCGGCCAACGTCGTGATGGATCTGGCCTCGAAGTACCGCAAGGCGGGCGCGCTCGCCGAGGTCCACATCCTCAACGGAGGCGGCCACGGGTTCAACATGGGTGACCGGTCGAACCTGCTGGCGGTCAAAACCTGGCCGCAGCGACTCGCCGATTGGCTCGCCGACCGCGGCCTTCTCAAGAAAGGTTAAAGGTCGCTGCCGTTGGTCGCGATCACGTCGCGATACCAATAGGCACTGTCCTTCGGGGTCCGCGCCTGGGTTTCGTAATCCACGTGGACCAGTCCGAATCGGTGCTGGTAGCCCTCGTGCCACTCGAAGTTGTCCATGAATGACCACTGGAAGTAGCCCTTGATCGCAACGCCATCTTCGCCCGCTCGCTCGAATTCCTTTAGATAGCGATGCAGGAAGTCGATTCGCTGAGGATCATGGACCTTGCCATCCAGGTGCACCCAGTCGCTTAGCCCGAGTCCGTTCTCCGTGATCATGATCGGCTGCTGATAGCGCTCATAGAAGAAGCGCGGGCCCCAATAGAGCGCCTCTGGAGTCACGGGCCAGTGGTAAATCGTCCGACCGATACCCTTCGGCTGGCGCACCTGCTGCGGCTTGCCGTCTTCGCCCATCTTCACCTTCTGGGCGTTGTAGATGTTCGCTCCGAAGAAATCGAGCGGCTGATGGATGATCTCCAGGTCGCCTTCTTTCATCGAATCGAAATCCGATCCGAACAAGGCAAGGCCATCCTCTGGATAGTGACCAAGAAGAACCGGATCGGTCCACCAAGTGAGGTTCCAGACGTGCTTGCCGTTCACTTGAGTGGTCGCAATGCGAGCGGCCTCGATATCAGCGGGCGAATCCGTCGCCGGAACTGAGCAAACTCCTACCGGAGCCCAACCAATCTCGCAAGGCTTCTTCGAGCGGGCTCGAATAACCTGGCAAGCCTTTCCGTGAGCCAAAAGCGCATGGTGCCCAGCACGCAGAATCTCGGGGAAGTTGAGTTTGTCGCCCGGGGCATGCTGACCGTTCATCAGGCCGAGCCCAATGAAACACTGTGGCTCGTTGAGGGTCATCCACGAAGTCACGCGGTCCGAAAGGCGATCAATGACCACCGCCGTGTAATCAGCGAACCAATCGGCATGGTCGCGGTTGAGCCAGCCACCCTGAGTGTAGAGGTCAAACGGCGCATCCCAGTGGAAGAGCGTGACGTGGGGCGTGATGCCATTCTCCAACAATGAGTCGATCAGTTGGTCGTAGAACGCGAGGCCAACTTCGCTCACTTCGCCGCGCCCGGTGGGCATGATGCGGGGCCAAGAAAGGCTGAGACGGTAGTGGGGGATTCCCAACTCCCTCATAAGGGCGGCATCTTCGCGGAAGCGATGGAAGTGATCGCAGGCCACATCACCGTTGTCGTGATCGTGGACCGCACCGTTGCGTCGGCAGAACATATCCCAAACGCTGAGGCCACCGCCCTGCAAGTAGGGGGCACCTTCGATTTGGTAGGACGCGGTTGCTACGCCCCAAAGAAAGTTATCGGGAAACGCCATTTCATGATGAGTATGTCATCTTGGCGAGAAACGATTCGCTTGGATCAGGGGAAAACATAGACGATATCATGAGCCTGGCTGGAGTCCCCGCCGTCGTCCAGGCGATTCCGACCGATTGACCAAATCCGGAAGCCCGAACCCTTACGTTCGTACTGGAAAATGTCACTACTGAAGGGGTCTATCTCATCCGGCCCCGTCGCACTCAAGGCGTTCGGCAATGCCGCTCCTTTCTGGCGTCGCTCCAGTAGGTTCAGCGAGGCGGACATCAACTTTCGTCGCGTGATGAGTCCGCCAATGGCGGGCGCGAGCTCGCCGAAATATGGACTTACGATCTTCGTGAGGGTTGAAGTGACTTTTCGGTCGGTCTGCATTTTCAAGTCCGCATCCCGAAATACTTTGTCGAACCCCTCCCAATCACTTGGGTCCTTCGGAAATTTCTTGTGCATTTCGATCTGGAACCGAACGATATCGGCGGCAAATGCATTGCGCACAACTCCGGACTTCATCGCAAACGTGAGACCGGTGGTGGACGGGTCCTCAACCGAGAAGCCCAGATCCTGAGCCGTGAATCCGGGGCTGGTCGTAGAAAGCCCGAGGACGAGTTCTCCCCGCATGGCCTTCCGAAGATCAGGAACCGGCCCTAGAGACCTCAATGTTTCCCGCGCTGCCGCCAAGGTTTTTGCGTCGCGGCCATGGTCCGCGAGCACCTTCTCCATGCCGTTCAACACAATCGCCTCGCACGCGATCGATACCAAGAGGCCGATGAGCGTGGGCGACTCCCCGGCGTGATGCGAGAACACTATTGCCCGACCAAGAGTGGCCATCGCCGCCGGGCCATCGCCCTGTTTGCTCTGCACCAGGGCCTTTGCGACCAGAAGCCGGGTCCCCATCTTCATCGTGGCGAACTCAGGGAAGAGCACATTGATCGCCGAACCAGACCAATCCTTGGTGATATTCGCCTTCGGAGATTTAGCGATAGCCTCGGCCTTCTCGATCGCCGGCGCAAGCTTGGCCACAATTTCAGCCCGCTCCTTGTCGGTGAGGTCCTTGTTCGAGAGTCGGCTAGCTCCCTTGTCGCGCTGGGTCGCCGTCTTCAGATCAGCGTAGGCCTTGTTCAGGCTCTTCGTCCGGTCGACGCCCTCCATTAGGTCATTGCCCTCAGTGGCCAGGCCCATCGCCCGCGCTTCCTTGAGGTTGGCCTCCAAGCTGCCCGCTGGGCCGCCGAAGGTGAATTGGAACACCGCAAACCCCGCAATGGCAAATACCAAAACAAGAATCGCCCCGCATCCCAGACAGCTCCGACACCCCTTCTTCTTGCTCATCTTCCCGCTCCAAGGACGGCCAAATGCCCCGCCAGCGTTCACACGCTGGTACAATGTCCTTCGACTTGCCGGATCGTCTAATGGTAGGACAACGGTTTTTGGTGCCGTATGTCTAGGTTCGAATCCTAGTCCGGCAGCCACTTCCCAGGGCTCTGAACTTGAACTCGCATCGTATGAAGCGATGACAGCCCCGCTGACTCAATGTGCAATACACTATTGCTTGCCATGAGAGTTTTTGTGATGTTTCTTGGGGCTTCAGTTCTCTTGTCAACAGCCTTCGGACAGGCTGTCTCCGTGCAAAAAGGCACGATCCAAGCTGACGTGCAAGCGTCGGCCGGTTCATCCTTCGTGTGGGATTCGGCGAGTGGATCACCGGCGGTAGATGCCTACAACAAGGACTTGGATGTCTACTGCGAAGAGTTCAATCCCGGTACGGGCAAGGACCTGACGGCGGGATCAACGGCAGGAGTTTCATGGGTAAATGACCCAATTTCAGTGCAGCAGACCGTGAGGGCAGAAATCTACGGATCTGGTGTCTCCGATGGCGTTCCGATTAATGCCTATACGACGACGTCATCCTCGCTAGAGTTGTACTTCAGCGTGAACAGCAATGTCGACGCATCCCTCCACTTCACGGACAACTCGAAGAAGGGGAAATCTACCGCTGTCGAAAAGATGGAGGGCGGGGCGTGGGTCCTGTTTGCCGCTTCAAGTGGTGGGACTTGGACGGGGACGATGTTGGCAGGCGACTACCGCTGGGTTGCCTCTGATTCCGGAGGAACGCATGGGCTAGGAAGCGACTCCTACTACCATTCCTTCCGGTTGCAGCAGGAAGGGGTCCCCGAACCCTCTTCACTCCTAGCTTTGGGATTCGCCGGTGTACTGTTGCGTCGCCGAAAGCGCTAGCCTCACGCGAGACGAGTTCGTGTGGGTCGCGCGCCCTTTGATCGAGGCGTCGAGTAAGTTTCAAACAAGGAGTGAAGTCGAATCGACTTTTGATCTGTCTGCGCTAAACTTCGACATGCGCGTTTTGGCAAGCTTGCTCGTTCTTGGCTTCGCTGGTGCCGTTTGGTCCGGACCGAAATACGACGAGTTCGCCAACACCATCCGCAAGCGCGGCCTCACCGACCTCGGCGCGTACTCCCTCCTCGGCGAACTCACCACCGACATTGGTCACCGCCTTTCCGGGTCGGCCAATGCCGAAAGGGCCGTCAAGTGGGGCGAGGCAAAGATGCGCGAGATGGGCCTCGAAAATGTCCACCTCGTGCCCTGCAAAGTGCCCCACTGGGTGCGTGGCAATGTCGAACTCTGCACCGCGACCAGCGCGAAAGGTTCATTCTCCCTCACCTGCTGCGCCCTCGGCACCAGCCCGGGAACCCCAACCGAAGGCATCAGTGCTGAAATAGTCGAGGTCCACTCTCTCGATGAGGTCAAGCAGCTGGGCGAAAAGCTCCGCGGCAAAATCGTCTTCTACAACCGCGCATTCGACCCGACCCTTATCTCCGGTGGTGCCCAATACGGCGCTGCCGGTGACCAGCGCTTCTCTGGTCCCGCCACCGCAGCCAAAGTCGGCGCGGTCGCGACCCTCGTCCGCTCGCTAACCGGCGATCCGGACGATGTGCCCCACACCGGGACCACCCGCGAACCCGGCATCCCTAGCGCAGCCCTCAGCGTCGTGGCCGCTAACCGCCTCAGCGCCGCCCTCAGGGAAGGCAAGGTCAGCGTGAACCTCAAGCTCTCCTGCCAAAACCTCCCCGAAGTTGATTCCGCCAGCGTGGTCGGCGAGATTCGCGGAACCCAAAAACCCAACGAGGTCATTGTCATGGGTGGCCACCTCGACTCTTGGGACAAAGGCACGGGCGCGCACGACGACGGTGCGGGCGTGTGCCACTCCCTCGAAGCCATCCGCCTGCTGAAAGTCTGCGGTTTCGCCCCCAAACGTACGATCCGGGTGGTCCTCTTCATGAATGAAGAGATCAGCGGAACCGGGGCCGAGGCCTACGCCGAGCAAGCAGGCAAATCAAAGGAGCGCCACATCGCCGCCATCGAATCCGATGCGGGCGGGTTCGCCCCGCGCTCCTTTGGCGCTAGCGGCAAGAATCTCGCCAAGTATCGTCGCTGGCTCCCCGCCCTCTCAATGTTCGAAATTGAGCGTATCACCCCCGGTGGCGGCGGGGCCGATATCGGCCCCCTCGCCAAGTACGGCACGACCCTCTTCGGCCTCAGCCCCGAGGGCCAGCGCTACTTCGACTACCACCATTCCGATAAAGACACCCTCGACAAAGTCCACCCCCGCGAACTCGAACTCGGCGCGATGGCGATGGCGACCCTGGCATGGTGCCTTTCCGAAGAAGGTGCCTAACCGTTGACTCCAGGCCCGATACAGGGCTACCTTAGACCGTGCCAAATCGTGGACGCCTTGTGATCGCCTGCCCCGACCAGCCGGGAATCGTGGCCTCGGTGTCGCAATTCCTCTTTGGCCTCGGGGCGAACATCGTCCATTCCGACCAGCACTCCAGCGACCGCTGGGGCGGCACATTCTTCCTGCGCTTGGAGTTCGAGCTCGAGCAATTCAGCGAGAGAATGGCCGAAGTCCAAGCCGCCTTTGCCCCGATAAGGGAGCGTTTCGCCATGGAAGCCCGCTGGGTTGCCGCCCACGTCCGGCCCCGCATCGGTGTTTTGGTCAGCAAAGAAGAGCACTGCCTCCTCGAACTCATGTGGGACATCCGCGCCGGTGACCTGCACGCCGAGATCGCCGTCGTGATCGGCAATCACCCCGACCTCGCCGCCGTGGTGGCCCCCTACGGAATCCCGTTCCGCCACATTCCCGTGGTCGCGGGTGAAAAAGCCCAAGCCGAACAGGCCCAGCAAGCCGCCCTCGCGGGCCTCGACCTCGTGGTCTTGGCCAAATACATGCAGATTGTCTCGCCTGGCTTTATCGCCAACTGGCCCAACCGTATCATCAACATCCACCACAGCTTCCTGCCCGCCTTCGTCGGGGCCAAACCCTATGCCCAGGCTCAATCACGCGGGGTCAAACTTATCGGAGCGAGTGCCCACTACGTAACGGAGGAGCTGGACGCGGGCCCGATCATCGAGCAAGACGTCGCCCGAGTCGACCATCGCAATGACCTTGCCGAACTCAAACAAATCGGTCGCCGCGTCGAGCGCGCCGTCCTCGCTCGTGCTGTCCGATGGCACCTAGAAGACCGCATCCTCGTCCATGGCAACCGCACGGTCGTCTTTGCTTGAACCTAACGCCAGGGCAGAATCAGTAAGACCTACCTGGTACCATCCTTTGCATATCGTGAAGGCGTAGAACAAGATGTCTCCGGCTTCCAGTTCCAAAGAGTAATCATGGCAAACACGAATTTCGATGCGGATATCGCAGTGATCGGCGCGGGCCCGGCGGGCTACGTCGCCGCGATTCGCGCGGCCCAGTTGGGCGCGAGCGTGGTGGTGATCGAGAAGGAGTACCTCGGCGGCACGTGTCTGAACTGGGGATGCATCCCCAGCAAGGCGATGATCGCCAGCGTCGAGCGCCTCAACCACGTGAAGCACGCCGATAAGCTCGGCATCAAAGTCACCGGCACGGTGGAAATGGACTTCCCCGCCATGATGGCCCGAAAGGAAAAGATCGTCCAGACCCAGCGCGGCGGCGTAGGCATGCTCTTCAAGAAGAACAAGATCCGCCACATCGAAGGCTTCGCCAAGTTCATCGATGCCAACACCATCGAAATCACCAAAGACGGCCAGACCCAAACGATTCGCGCCAAGAACACCTTGCTTGCCATGGGCGCTTCCGCCATCAAGCTCCCGATCCCCGGCCTCAGCGGCGGACGCGAAGATGGCGTTTGGACCTCCGATGACGCCGTAACCGCACCCTACGTCCCCAAGCGCCTGCTCGTCGTGGGCGGCGGTGCCGTCGGTTGCGAATTCTCTTACGTCTTCAACGGCCTCGGCAGCGAGGTCACCGTAGTCGAAATCGCCCCCACGCTCATCCCCTTCGCCGATGTCGAAATCGCCACTGAGTTGGGCAAGCTACTCACAAAGCAAGGCATCAAGGTCAAGACCGAATCCGGACTCGATAAGGTCGAGCGCACCGCCAACGGCTGGAAGGCCTTCATCAAGAAGGGCGATGCCGTCGAAGAGATCGAAGTCGATGTCGTGCTCCTCGGCGTCGGTCGCAAGGCCAACGTGGATGGCATGAACCTCGAAGGTATCGGCGTCCAGCTCCACAAGCGCGGCGTCTCCGTGGTGGACGATTCGCTCCAGACCCACGAGCCCAACATCTACGCCATCGGTGACGTCACCGGCCGAATCCAGCTCGCTCACGTCGGCTCCGCCGAGGGCATCCATGCCGTCCAGAACATCATCCGCGGCACCAAGAAGCAGTTCGACTACAAGGTCATCCCCAACGCCGTCTACACTGCCCCCGAAGTCGCCGCCGTCGGCCTCACCGAGGCGGAAGCCAAGGCCAAGGGTTACGACGTCGTCGTCGGCAAATACCGCTTCCTCGCCAACGGCAAAGCCATGGCCAGCGGCGAGACCGATGGTTTCGTGAAGGTCGTGGCCGAGAAGAAATACGGCGAAGTCCTCGGTGTCCACATGATCGGTGCCCACGTGACCGACATGATCCACGAAGCCGTCGTTGCGATCAAGCTCGAAGCCACGCTCGACTACATGGTCGACACCATCCACGCCCACCCGACCATGTCGGAAGTCACGCTGGAAGCCTTCGAAGACGCAGCCGGCCACGGCATCCACAAGCTGTAAGCCGAAGCTGCGCTTCCTCCAAGTGGTTCTTCTTGGAGGAAGCGGCGGCGATCGAAGCTCCGGGCCCGGATAATGAACACAGTCGGAAGCTACTATAAACGCAAAAGACCGGGAGTCAGTTCAAATGAGTGAGTCCAAACGCGACTACCATCAATCTTTGACGGTGAAAAACTTCACCGCCTTCAGCCACATCGACTTTGAATTCGTGGACGGGATCAACGTCTTTGCCGGAGAGAATGGTACGGGCAAGACCCACGTCCTGAAGATCCTTTACGCGATTCAAAAGTACTTTCGTGACAAAAAGCACTCCATCTTCCAAGAGGTATTCCCCGGAAGTTTTTTGATAGACACTTTTTCATCTATTGCGAGAGGCAACGCGAACAAAATTGCGCTGAGCGGTCAATGGTCGGGGAACACGTGGAACCTGAACCTAGACCTAATCAGCCACGGATTTTGGAAGGAGGATTTGCAGACCGAGCTTGAGTTGGGCGAAGTCCCCTTCGCGGTGTTCGTACCAGCGACAGAGATGATAGGCCACACGCAAGGGTATCTCTCAATCTCCGAACTGTATGAGATCGACTTTGACGTTACGTACCGGGATATCGTGCTGCGCTTACTTGCTCCAAAGCTCCGGGATGATTCGAGTCTGATCCAGGTGGCCAAGGATCTGGAGAGCCCCATTGGCGGAACGATCGAGCTCGAGATGGAACGATTCTATGTCCGAAGCAATGGCTCCCGAATGGCTATGCCGATGGTCGGCGAAGGGATCCGGAAACTCGCAACGTTACATCAGCTGCTATCCAACGGCATGATTCGACCTGGAAGCGTCTTACTCTGGGACGAGCCGGAAGCAAACCTTAACCCCTCGCTTATGGACGAGTTGATTTCAGCTCTTCTACAGATCAGCCGTGCTGGAGTCCAAATCTTCCTCGCCACCCATAGCTACATCATCCTTAAGGAACTCCAACTTCAGAAAACTGAAGAAGACAAGGTTCGGTTCTTTGCCTTTGCGAAGGGCGAGAAGCCCGAGGATGGCGTGACCGTGAAGCCTGCCAATAGCTACGCCGAGATTTCGCCTAATCCAATCGCGGATCAGTATCTGAGGCTGTACGATCTTGAGCTGGACAAAAGGCTCGGGCCGAAGAAATGATGAGTATTGCGGAGGGTGATCTCCGCTTCGAGTTTGCTCCTCCTTTCGTGGTTGCCCGGTTCGACGATTGGGGTCATGAACGCCAAAGTTGGAAGAAAGTCGACTTTATCGTTCGTGGGAATGGCGAAACTTGGCTCATTGAAGTCAAGGATCCTCAGAATCGATTTATTCCTGACAAAGAACGAGCAAATGCTTTGACCGACTTTAGAAGGAAGCTAGATTCTGGTGAACTCTTTCATGCCGAACTGGCGCCCAAGGGGCGGGATTCGCTCCTCTATCTATGGCTCAAAGCCGAAACGAGCATTGAAGTCAAATACCACGTCCTCCTCGGCGCAGACTGGCTAGATGGAGCCGCTTTGAGCATCCTCCAGGATCGACTGGATCGCGAGTGCTGGGAGCCCACCTTCGTTCCAATTGTCCTCAACATCGAATCGTGGAACCGTAGGATGCCGGAGCATCCCGTGAAACGGCCGGACTAGAATCACCCTTTCCCGGTGTCCGAGAGTTGGACAGTATGGTCGACGCCATCCACGCCCACCCGACCATGTCGGAAGTCACGTTGGAAGCCTTCAAGGACGCAGCCGGCCACGGCATCCACAAGCTCTGATTTCGAGAGCCAAGTAAACTGGGGGCCGAATGTCAGTTCGTGTCCGATTCGCCCCCAGTCCAACCGGTCTTCTGCACGTGGGTGCCCTCCGCACCGTGCTCTTCGACCACCTCTTTGCGCGCCACCACGGCGGGCAAAACCTGTTGCGAATCGAGGACACCGACCGGACCCGATACAACCCCGAAAGCGAGCAAGAGTTCGTCGACACCCTCAAATGGGTCGGAATCGAATTCGACGAAGGCCCCCACCTCGGCGGCCCCCACGCGCCCTATCGCCAGAGTGAGCGCAAAGAAGCAGGCATCTACGCCCCATTTGTCGAAGAGCTCCTCGCCAGCGGCAAGGCCTACAAGGCATTCGACACCTCCAAAGAACTGGAGGAAATGCGCGAATTTCAGCAGATCAACAAAGTCGCTATCGGCTACTACGGCGGAAGCTGGCGCGACGCCACGCCCGAGAAGATTGCTGAGGCCGAAGCCGCCGGGATCCCCAGCGTCGTGCGCCTCAAGATCCCTCGTGGAGCCAAAATCGTGCTCCAAGACGCCATCCGTGGCCGCCTCGAATGGGACAGCGACACCATCGACGACCCGGTCCTGATCAAGGCCGACGGCATGCCGACCTACCATTTTGCCGCCATGGTCGATGACCACCTGATGGGCATCACCCACGTCTTCCGCGGCGAGGAATGGATCAGCTCAGCCCCCAAGCACGCTGTCCTGTTCGATGCCTTCGGCTGGGAGAAGCCCATCTTCATCCATTGCCCCGTCATCGTCGGGGCCGATGGCAAAAAGCTGAGCAAGCGCCACGGCGCCACCCGGGTGCTCGACTACGCCGCCCAAGGCTTCCTGCCCTCTGCCCTCAAGAACTTCATCGCCCTCATCGGCTGGTCGCCCAAGGGTGATCGCGAGGTGATGTCCGAAGCCGAGATGATCGAATACTTCGAGGTCAGCGGCCTCCAACCATCACCGGGCAAGTTTGACTTCGAAAAGCTGAAATGGCTGAATGGCCACGCCATCCGCGCGCTCAGTACCGACGACCTCATCGCCCAAATCGAGACCTTCGTCACCTTCCCCCACACCCGCGCGTTCCACGCCCAAGGCGACCCCGAAGGCGAGTCGCTGGAGACGCGCGAAGCGCGCCTCGCCGATCTCGACCGTTTGGTTGAGTTCATCCGGACCCAGCCCGTCTATGCCCGCGAAGCCGTCCGCCTGGAGCAAGAGCGAGTCACCACCCTGGCCGAGTTCGGTGAGGCATGCGCCTTCTTCTTCGTGGAGGAGCCGCCCCTCGACGCCAAGGCCGAAGCCAAGTGGCTGACTCAAGCCCACGTTCCCGCTCTTCTAGCCAAGATCGCCGCCGTTGCCCCCGATCAGCCCGCCGACTACGTCGCCGGAGCCGCCTTCTGGGACGAACACCTGCGCGCGCTCCAGGCTGAACTAGGCTTCGACAAACTCGGTCCCATTGTCCACCCGACCCGGGTGGCGCTCACCGGCAAGACTGTCGGCCCCGGACTCTTCGAACTCATGGCCCTCCTCGGACCGGAGCGAATCGCTGCCCGCATCGGTCGGATTCTAAGCCGCTAATAGTGTCCGGACATCGCGAAGCCAAGCCGCTAGGGCCGAGGCCATGTCCTCGGCCCTCGCGACCTCGATGCTCGCGATGCCATCGAAACCCAACTCGCGCACCCGCCGGGCGAAGCCGATTAACTCCGGATCATCGGCCGAGATCCCCTTGCGACTTCGGTTTCCCAGGTGCACATGCGTCGGGCAGAACGGAATCTCCGCGTCCCAATCCACTGCCTCGCCCATCTCGAAAAGTGAATGGTATGAGTCGGCGGTGTACCCACAACCCCGCACCGCCAATGCCTCGGCCAGCCGAGGCAGCGAGTTCCCCGTATTCGTCTCCGTGGCATTCAGTGCCTCGGGCGCGAGGCGCAAGCCAGCGGGCGCCAGCGCCTGCATCTCCGCCACGAATTCGGCAAAAGCTGCATCGCGATCCGCCGCCGACCAGTGTTCCGGGGCGCGACGTTGGCCGCCGCTCCCCACCACCAGCACCTCGGCCCCAACCGAAGCCGCCGCCGGGAGCATTTCATCGACATAAGGCCGCCACTCCGTCGCCTCCGGACCAAACAGCCGAATCGAGCCCGGGAAAAACAGGTTCATCGACTTTGGCCGCAGGGCCGCGTAAGCATCGTAGTGCGCAAGCAGCGAACTCGCCCCGAGTTCCACACTGTCAAACCCAGCCTCGAGCACCAGCGGAGCATCGGCCAGCGAGCAACAGACCGAGAACCTCACAGCTCCACACGGACCCCGCCCTGGCGGGCCGATTCATAAATCGCCAAAATCACACGCAACGGCTCCAGAGCCATTTCCCCGGTGATGAAAGGGTCACGGTCGTCGCAAATGGCATCGACAAAATCTTCGATCTGCAGCCGGTGTTGCTCGCCCCATGTGGCAGACGGGTCGTCGTCACCGCTGACAGCATCCGCCAATCTCCGGCTCGGAGTCGGTTGCTGCATCACACCTCCACCATAGAGCCCTTGCCCCGCCGCCTCGGGATCAACTTCCCACAGCTTCACTCGGTCTCCCTCGATCATCACGCCCCCGTGGGTCCCGTGGACCTCCAGCCGCTCGGCCATGCCGGGATAGTAGCTCGTGGAGCCCTGAATGACCCCCACCGCGCCATTCCGATACTCGATCAGCGCATTGGCAATATCCTCAACCTCAATCTCGTGCGCCGCCGTGCGAGTCTGCGCCTGAACCGCCCGCACCCCGCCCATGATCCAATGGATCATATCGATGTAGTGCACGCCCTGGTTGATCAAGCACCCCCCGCCATCCAGCGCAAGGGTCCCGCGCCAATCGCCCGAATCGTAGTAAGCCTGGGTCCGGTACCACTTGATGCTTGCGTCCCCCGCGAGCAATCGCCCAAGATCACCTTCAACCGCCGCCCGCCGAAGCGACTGGACCGCCCGCGAAAACCGATGCTGGCTGATCACCGACAGCTTGACGCCCGCCGCCCGGCACTCCCGAACCAGTTCCTCGGCCTTGGCCAAAGTGACTTCGATGGGCTTCTCCACGAGCACATGCTTGCCCGCCCGCGCCGCCGCAATTCCCAACTCGGCATGAAGTCCACTCGGAACGCAAACACAAACAGCGTCGACCTCGCCAAACAACTTGGCTAAATCGTCATAGGCCAAAACCTCAAACGCCGCCGCCCGCTTGGCCGCCCGCTCAGGAAGCACATCGTAGAAGCCCACCAAAGTCGCGCCGGGAACTGCGCGAATCGCCTCGGCATGAGTCGAGCTGATCGCCCCGCAGCCGACAATGCCAAATCGAATCACGCCGCATCCACCTCGGCCAGCACGTCACGCAAGGCCTGGGTCGCAACCTCAAAGAGCTGAACCCCGGAGAACCCGCCCATCGGCCCCGCCGCCTGCAGGTGCGGCTCCAATGTCAGTGGCCCCGACCAGCCCTGAGCGAAAAGCAAGCGCAGCGATTCCCCAATCTGCCCATCCCCCTGCCCCGCCGGGACCACTCGCCCATCCTTGGCGTCCTTGATGTGCAAGGTATCTAGATACGGCACGATCCAAGGCAGCCAGTCATCCAAGGGCGAAGTCCCGAGCAACACCGCATTGGCAAAATCAAAAACCGCTCGAAAATGCGGCCCTCCCAAATCCTCAAACAGCCGCTTCGCCTGATCCGGATACGCCCCGTAAAACTTGGCGTCATTCTCGTGGATCAAGACCACGTCGAACGCCGTGGCCAGGTCGATCTGCGCTCGCATCCAAGCCGCCACCTCGTCATAGGCTTCGGCGGGCGCCTCGGGTGTAAAGACGCGAATGCGTTGAGTCCCCAAGAGCTTCGCCACTTCGCACGCGCGCACAAGCTTTGCCAACTCCTCCACACGACTGGTCTCGGAAAGGACTACTTTGTTGACCGGCGAGCCCACACACTGGACAACCAACCCAGCCGCCGCGACCGCCTCCCGAACCTCCACAACCTGCGCATCGGTGAGCTGAAGAACATTAACGCCCCCCACACTGCGAAGGTCCAGCCCCTGCAGGCCCAACCGGCTCAGGGTCTCAATCTGAACCCCAAGATCAGGCGAAATCTCGTCGGCGAAGGCAGAGATGGTTCTCATGCAACGAAAACTACCCGAGTTCGCCCGCCCCATGGCCTGGGCTGTAGTGAGTACTGGACTAGTGTGATCTTGATCACGCGACTTTCGCGTACACGAACATTCAAACACTGAAATCGGTCAAACTTAGGGGAAAGCGATAAACCGCTTTATCAAAATCAATGGCGATTACGATTCGAGACGTTGCCGAGCGGGCAAAGACCTCAATTTCTGCGGTCTCCGTCACGCTCAGCGGAAAGAGCGATACCACCATACGGGTGAGCCCCGCCACCCGCGAGCGCATCTACGAAGCCGCTGCCCAGCTTGGCTATTCGTCAAATCCCATCGCTCGCAGCCTCGCGACCGGCAAGTCGAAGGTCATCGGCCTCATCCTTCCCTACGCCGATGCCTTCGTCGATGAGAACCCATTTTGCCACCTCGTGATGACTGGCGTCATGCGCGAGGTCGTCCAGCATCACTACAACCTGATGATGTACACCGCGGCTGCCAGTGACGAGCACTCGGCTCGCCAAGTGGATTCGCGGGTGGAGGGCCTCATCCTGGTGATGCCGCCGGAGAACAGCCAGGTCGTGGCCAAGTGCGAAAAGCGGGGCCGTCCCTATGTCTCGATCCTCCGAGACCCCGTGCCTGGCGCGTGGACCGTCAATAGTGACGATTTCGAAGGCGGTCGCCTCGTCGCCCAGCACTTCATTCGCCTCGGCCACCGACGCATGGCGATCCTGATGGGCCCCTCCGATGTCAGCACCAGCGCCCCGCGCTTCGAGGGATTCAAGTCCGCCCTCGCCGAGGCCGGAATCCCCCTCAACCCCAAGTTCTGTGTCGAATCCGGCTTCGATTGGTATCTGGGCCTGGACTCCATGGAGCAGATTCTCGCCGAGCCGGGCGAACACCCCACCGCCGTCTTCGCCATCAACGACCTCTGCGCCGAAGGTGCCATCCGCGCCCTCCACCGCCATGGGCTCTCGGTCCCCGGCGACGTTGCCGTTGTGGGCTACGACGATACGTGGTTCTCCACGATGACCCGCCCACCGCTCACGACCGTGCATATGCCCATCCAAGCAATGGGCGCCATGGCGGCCAAGCTGCTCATTCAGCGCATCGAGGGAGTAGTCCCCGAAAACACACAACCAATTTTGCCCGTTCGCTTAACAATTCGTCATTCTTGCGGGGCTTCTCTGGCCCACAATAGTAAATCGTCAACCGATTCCATCAGTCAGGACAACCATCATGAAACGAGCCTTCACACTTATTGAGCTTCTCGTCGTCATTGCGATCATTGCCATCTTGGCGGCGATCCTCTTCCCTGTGTTTGCTCAAGCCAAATTGGCCGCAAAGAAGACTTCTGACCTCAGCAACTTCAAGCAGACCAGCCTCGGAATCACGATGTACGTCGCCGATAACGACGATGTCTACCCGCTCTCGGTCTTCTGGGATGTCAACTTCACCGCCCCCTATAGTTCCTCCTACCTCTGGAGCAGCTCACAGTGCGTGTTGCCCTACATCAAGAACACTGACATCTTCAAGTCGCCGGTCGATTCGATCACTTCGAACTTCAATGCCGCCTACTACGGCATCAGTGCTTCGCGAACTCCCAAGCCGACTTCCTTCCTTGCCAATGCTATCACTCCGGCCTACTTCATGTTCGGCGTAAACAACCCCCAGGGACTGATGCCCGCATCGCCATCCTTGCCCCCGGTCTATGGCGGCTCAACGACTGTCACAACTACGTCGGCTACCTCCGCACCTGAGCCGAGCAAGATTGTCCTCCTTGCCAATGGCAATAAGGAACTGGTAGGCGACACCTTCGGCTGTGGCCAGTGGATCAACAACGAAATCCAGTGGTGCTATGATGCTCCTGCCGGTATCACCGAGCAGTGGATCATCGATGCCATCTACTTTGGCGTTCAGGGCGACCCGCTCTATCCGGCATGGCGCAAGTTCTCCGGTGGTGCCAACTTCGCATTCGGCGATGGCAGCGCTAAGCTCCTTCGCCCGGCTGATGTCCGCGATGGTTCGCGCTGGATCATCAACCCGGCCCAGTAAGGATCACTCATGCGATCTTCACTGCTAATCATTCTCGCCGCCGCTGCCCTTCTCCTGGGAGGGTGCAGCGGCGGTGCCCCCGCCAACGATGGGTTGACTTCGCAGGAACAGCAAACGAGTTCACGACTGGACCAGATTGCCAAGGCAACTGGTGGTGAGTGGGACAAGCTAACTCCCGAAGACAGGAAGTTTCTTGTCGATGAAGTCGCTCAGGGTAGCGAGCAATCGGCCCAGATGCTGCTTAAGTCGAAGGCCAATCGCTTGAAAGCCACCCCTGGTGGCTCTCAACCCAAATAGTAATGCTGACCAGCCTCCTCTTAACTGCCCTAGTTTCAACGGCTGCTTCTCCAACTTTGGAGAAGCCATCCCGATTCTCGGTGGTGAACAGGGGAGGCATATGGTCATTTGTAACTCCGCAGGGCCAGACGTTTTGGTCCCTCGGCACGTGTTGCACCGATCCTGGGACCGCCCTCGACAAGGTGAACCCCAAGAACCCGTCTTACACCGGCCTCAAGCTTTTCAGCACCGGCCATGAGTGGGGCAAAGACGCCGTCGCCAAGCTCCGCAGCTGGGGATTCAATTCTCTCGGTGGTTGGTCCGACGAAACATACCTCCGACAACTTCCCGCCAGCGAACGTCTTCCCTACTTCAAAGTCCTCCACCTTGGTGCCTACAATAAGGCACCTTACAGCGATATCTTTAGCAAGGAGACAAGGGACTGGGTGTACCGTGCGGCCAAGGAGCAAATCCCTTCCGTCAAAGATGACCCGTTTCTTGTTGGCTATTTCAGCGACAATGAGCTAGGCTGGTGGGACGGTTATCTCTTTCGCAGTTATCTCGAGATGCCCGCCGATTCGCCAGGCCGACAAGCGCTTCTTGGTGTAATCAAGAAGCATTACCGCAACAGCTTCACGAACTTCCAGAAGGATTGGATCACAGGTGCGCACAGTTTCGAGGAGCTCGGCACTAAGAACCCTCCCAAACTAAGACCGGGCCAGAACGGAGTCAAGGTTGTCAATGCGTGGATGTACGCGATGGGTGATTACTACTATCGCCTCATGCGCGAAGCAATCCAAAAGTACGACTCTTCGCGCCTTATCCTGGGTGACCGGTACTGCCAGTACTATTCCCTCCCAATCGCTCTCTCTTCCGCCAAGTACATCGATGTCGCATCCACCAACATGGGAGCGGATTGGACAAATGGCGACCTCAGCAAGTACTTCCTCAATACGCTTTATGAGGCCACGAAAAAGCCAATCGTAATCTCCGAATTCTACATGGCCGCGATGGAGAACCGGAGCGGGAACAAGAATGACTCGGGCGGCTTTCCTGTGGTCCAAACCCAGCGCGAACGCGCCGATTCATTCGGCCACAATTTGCAGCAGCTCTTGGAGAATCCGAACGTGATTGGAGCCCATTGGTTCCAGTTCTACGATGAACCAACCTTTGGCCGAGCGGATGGCGAGAACTACAACATGGGAATGGTCGATATCCACGGCGTCCAGTACGACGAGATGATCGCCAAAACCAAGTCCCTCGACCTCGACAAACCCAGGAAGGCCGTCCGCCCCGCGTCCAAAGCGGCCGTCGAAGTACCCTCGGCTCCAACTGACGCCACTGTGTCGTTGCGAAACTGGAACAAGGCCGGTTTCATTGTGCCCACGAGTCGACTTCCTCTGGCTGACCTCTACGCGGTCGCCGACAAAGATTCGCTCTACATCGGGCTGTACGCGATGGACTACATCGATGAGGAGCTCTATGTCGGCAAGAAATTGCCAGCCATCGATCGCCCGCTCCTGAAGCTCAAGTTTGCCGGATGGAAGGACGCAGTCGATATCCGATTTGGCGGCGAGAAGCAACTTCCAACATCGTCAGATTCCCGCATCACGGTCACGTCCGTCCCCGGCCTGAAGATAACCGCTATCGCGAAGATACCGCGATCGCTGGTGACAAATTGGAAGCTAGACGCCGAATTCTTCACCCACGGTCGCGGATACCGAACAACATGGCAAACGCTTCTTGAGCCCAGGCCTTGACCTAACTGCGTCTTTCCTTCCGGAATACGGTTGATATAGACCGCTAATCGGACGATATCAAACGAACACCGGTATATAATGACCCTATGGAAGGTCTTGGTTCGGGTCCGAGTATCTTTGGGACGCCTACACGAACGAGCACACTTTTGCTGGTGTCGATGCTCGGCGAGACCCATGCTGCTGAGATCGCACGCATACTCGAGAGGAGCCCGAGCAGGATCAAGGATGCCATCGATAGTTTGGAGCAAGCCGGGCTCGTCGTGGGAATAGAAGTGGGCAGGACGCGCCGCGTGAGCCTGAATCCGCGGTTTGTCGCGCGTCAAGAGCTGGAAAGCCTCCTCCAAAAGCTAGGAGTGATGGATCTTCCGCTACAGGCCAAGCTGGCCTCCCGACGACGACGTCCACGGCGAAGCGGAAAGAAGATTTGAGTGCAATTGATGGCTCAACGACACTTCGCGAACTGGCATTTATCGTCGGGGAAGCTCTGTACGCAGCTGGCATTAACGCCGTGCTCAGTGGCGGTGGCGCCGCAACGTTCTACGCACCCGAAGCATATCAGTCGGGTGATCTTGACTTCGTTCTCGACTTCTGGTCTTCCCACGGGATCAATGACGCCCCGATCTTGGCGTTAGGCTTCGTCAAACGCGCACAACAGTACGGCCATCCAAACACGATATATACGCTCGATATTGTCCTAGGGCCCGTTGCCATTGGAAACGACGACAAAGTTGGGTGTGTGACCGTGATCGAAAACGGTAAAAGGTTGCGCATTTTGAGTCCAACCGATTGCGTTCGAGACCGCCTTGCCCACTTCATCTCGTGGAAAGACCACAGTGGCTTAAGGAGTGCTGTCGCCGTTGCGGTTCGCCATGAGGTCGACTTTCGAGCGATCCGCTCCTGGTGCGAAAGCGAGCGAAGTTTGGAACCGTACCTTGTGTTTATGGATTGGTATGTCCGCGCCAAGAGTTAAGCCCAACGAATAGCACAGATAAGAAGATGAACAACCGTCGTAAGAATCCCCGCGGTCACTCGTGACGAGTTGGAAGCTAAACTCAAGGCCGAGACATCCTTCGGATTTCGCGGTTGTACCAAACCGTCAGCGCCCCAAAAAGGATCGCACCGACGAAGGAAACGAATAGAAGCCCATGGGCCTCGTGGTGACTAATTCGCGAGTCGTAGTAGTCATCCTCCGGCTCCAACAGGCACAGCGCTATGAACGGAGAGAATACAACGAGGCTGCCGCATATGACCGCCGAGCCAGCAGCCAAACCCATCGCCAGGTTCATCTCCTTCTGCCTCACCATGACTACACTATAGTCCCAGTTTTGACCACAAGGCGTCCACCTTCTTCACCACGTCATCCGACATCGTGATCAACTTCGGATAGTCCCGGTTAAAGCCATTCTCGCCTGGCCACTTGTGGGTGCAATCGAACCCGATCTTCCCGCCAAACCCCATCGCCTGCGCCGCATGATCAAGCTGATCAACCGGCCCCTTTGTATGCAAAACGTCGCGCCCAGGATCGCAGTTTGCCCCGATGCGGAAAAGCACCTCGCCAATATCTTGGACGTTACAATCCTCATCAAAAACATAGACCATCTTCGTAAACGCCAGCTGGCCAAGGCCCCAAACGGCATTCATAATCTTGTAAGCATGCCCAGGGTACTTTTTCTTGATCGAGATGAAGGCGACATTGTGGAAACAAGCATCAACCGGTAGGTTCATATCCACAATTTCCGGCGTTGTGAGCTGAATTAGCGGCATGAAGATGCGCTCAACCGCCTTACCCATCCAGCCATCTTCCATCGGCGGAACGCCAACAATGGTCGCCGGATAGATCGGCCTCTCCCGCATGGTCACGCAAGTCACATGTAACACGGGGAACTGATCGGCCAGGGAATAGTAGCCCGTATGGTCTCCAAAGGGCCCCTCCAGCCGACGCTCTGAAGGATCAATGTAGCCCTCGATGACAAATTCGCAATCCGCCGGGACCATGATGTCCACGGTCTTCGCCTTCACCTGGCGGACATTCTCGCGCCGCAAGAACCCAGCAAAGAGCATTTCGTCAATCCCGGGCGGCAACGGCGAGATCGCACTAAAGTTGTAGACCGGGTCACCACCAAGACAAACACAGACTTCAAATCGAGGCTTTCCGGCGGCGCCCGCGTCTTCCATCTGCCGCATTCCCGTCTTGTGCATTTGCCAGTGCATGCCGCAGGTCTTCTTATCGTATAGCTGCACCCGGTACATGCCCACATTACGCTTACCCGTGCTCGGATCATGCGTGAAGACCAGTGGCAACGTGATAAACGGCCCTCCATCCTCAGGCCAACAGGTGAGAATGGGTAGCTTCGTTAGGTCAATATCCTCGCCCTGCAAAACCACCTGCTGGCAAAGCGCGCCCCCGCTGACGGTCTTCGGCGGGACGTTCTTGATCTCACCAAGCAGCCAGGGCAATTTCTTCAGAGCCTCAAAGGGCCCCTTGGGGACCTCAGGCTTCAGAAGCTCGCGCAGACGCTCGGCATGCTCTTCGAAGTTGTCACAGCTCAGAGCCAAAGCCATCCGCTTTTCACTACCCATCGCGTTGATCGCGACCGGATAGTCGAACTTCTGGGCCGCACCCGGCGCAGGCATTTTGCCATGAATGGATGGTTGCCCCATCACGGCGCTCCGATGGTTCAAAGTGGTGAGGCGATGCGGCTGACCCACGACGTTCTCAAACAAGAGGCCGGGGCCACCCTTCTTCATCACGCGGTCGGCCACCTCCGTGATCTCCAAAGTCGGGCTAAAGGGCTCGGTGATCCTCTTCAGTTCGCCCTTGGATTCGAGAACTTCGAGAAAGTGCTGGTAATCGCGGTATGCCATGCGCCTCTGAGTCTACGACGTCGGGGTTCCGAGCGACGGCTCAGAACCCCGCAAGCTGCCTATCGGATCCCAAAGGCAAAGAACGTGGTCTGCTTGTAGGTCTTGCCCGGTCGCAAAACGGTCGTCGGGAACCGAGGCTGATTCGGCGAATCCGGGAAGTGCTGGGTTTCCAAGCAAAATGCCGAGCGGAAATTGTAGGGTTTCTGATCCTTGCCAATTACCTTCCCATCCAGGAAGTTGCCCGTGTAGAGCTGAACGCCTGGCTCCGTCGTCATGACCGTCAGAACGCGCCCCGTCTTCGGCGAGTAAGCCTGCGCCGCCATCTTTAGCGGAGCAGGCGCTTTGCGAATCACAAAATTGTGGTCGTAGCCTTTGCCATTTTGAATCTGCACGTGCTTCGATTCGATCCTAGCCCCAATCGGCTGCGGCGCGCGGAAGTCGAACGGAGTCCCCGCGACCAGAGCCAGGTTGCCCAGCGGAATGGAAGTCGTATCAATCGGCGTGAATCGGTCCGCGTTGATCTGCAGCAAGTGGTCCAAAATCGGCCCCGAGCCCGCGCCATTCAGGTTGAAGTAACTATGGTTGGTGAGATTCAGGACCGTAGCGCGATCCGTCGTCGCCTCATAGTCGATCTGGATTGCGTTCGCTGAGTTTAAAGTGAAGGTCACCTTCACCGTCAAAGTGCCAGGGAAACCCTCTTCCATGTGCCGACTCACGTAGGTCATCGTCACGCCAACATCCGACTGCTTCTTGAACCCAGTTGCCGACCAAATCCGGCGATGAAAGCCCTCCGGCCCACCGTGCAGTGAGTTCGGCTTGTTGTTGATCGCGAGCCGGTACGGCTTGCCATCCAAAGTGAACTTGCCCTTTGCAATCCGGTTGGCGTACCGCCCGACGGTGCACCCGAAGTAGGGGTTGTTCGCCGCCGCGTATCCATCGACCGAGTCAAAGCCCAGGACCACGTCATCAAAGTTCCCGGCCTTGTCCGGGACCGAGATCGAGGTGATCGTCGCGCCGAAGTTCGTGATCTTAACCGTAACGCCGTTGTCGTTCATCAGCGTGAAGAGCTTCACGGGCGAGCCATTGAACGTGCCAAATGGAGTGACCGAGACGCCGGAAGCATGGGTGGATGAAGCTAGAGTGGCCATGAGAGAGAGAACTGCGATTGGGGTGATGATTTTCATAGGTCCTCGTCGACTTTTTGAACTATAGCCCGCCCGGCGCGCGCCATGCACCACCTCCTTGCAGAAAGAATCGCCCACGATGCTATACTGTCACCTGGCGCGGAGAGATGGCTGAGTGGACGAAAGCGCCCGCCTGCTAAGTGGGTAGGGTCGTAAGATCCTCTCGGGTTCGAATCCCGATCTCTCCGCCAGAGCCGTTGTGGTCCCATGAAAGCCCGCTTTTTGGTTCTGATCCTCCTGTCCATCCCCATGCTGGGATTGTCGCAAGTCACGAGCGACTACCTCCAACTCCGCAAAAAGCACGGGATCAACACTGCTGTTGGAATCGAAGCGCTTGAGGCCTTCGTCGGCACCCGCATCATGGAAATCAAGGGCATCGTCAAGGGGTCCTTCAGGACCGGCGGCAAAACCACTCTACTTCTTGAGCGCACCGATGGCGACAACGAGTTTGTCGAAGCCGATTTCGTCCCCGACTTCCTCGATGCCAACGACGTGCCCGCCCGGCTCTTGGTGCGCGCAACCCGCGAAGATGAAACCGCCAAGCTCCATGCCGAATTGATCGGAGCCGCCCCCGAAAACGTCGTAGCTGCCAGCGAGTGGTCAGCCAAACGAGCCGCCGAAGCCGCCCGTACCCCCACCAAGAAGCCAACCAAACCAACTCCGCCCGCCAAAGGTCGCGATTGGCGACTCCCGGATGACCAAGTCGTCGTGATCTACGGCACCTACATCCAGCAGCGCAACCGCCGATTGTCCACCCGCGAGGCGATGAACATCGCCCAAGGAATCATCGGCTTCAGCCTGCGCTATGGCGTCGATCCCCGCCTCATCATGGCCATGGTGATGGTTGAGAGCGGCTTCAACCCCCGCGCTACCAGCCGCGCAGGCGCGATGGGCCTGGGCCAACTCATGCCCGGTACCGCGCGCGGAATCGGCGTGAGCAACGCTTACGACTCAACTCAGAACCTCTACGGAACCGTCAAGGTCGTGCGCGGGCATCTTGAAAAATACTCACGCGGAGTGGGCTCGAACTACCGAACCCTCGTCCTCACCCTCGCCGCCTACAACGCTGGGAGCGGCGCCGTCGCCCGCCACGGTGGGGTCCCGCCCTACCGCGAGACCCAGGACTACGTCCGCAAGGTCACGAACCTCTATCGCCAATTCACCGGCGGACGCTAACCCCCGTAGGCCAAAAGATCGCATCGGCGCCCGCTTTGGCGTCATAGTGATTCGAGTGAGTATTGCCATCCTGCGCAACCTGGTCGTTCAGTACGGCCGGTTCACCGCCCTAAGAGACTTTTCTTGCGAGATTCCCGATGGATGCACCGGGCTTCTCGGGCCCAATGGAGCCGGCAAAACCACACTCATCAAAACCCTGCTCGGCTTTGTGAACCCCCAAAGCGGAAGCGGTGAACTCCTTGGCCTCGACATCCGCACCAAGGGACGCGAAATTCGGCAGAAGATCGGCCTGATGCCCGAGCAAGATTGCCACATCCCCGGCATGAGCGCCGTAATGTTCGTCGCCTACGCGGGCGAGCTCGCGGGCATGCCCCAGGATCAAGCCCTTCGACGTGCTCACGAAGTGCTGGAGTACTGCGGTCTTGGCGAAGCACGATACCGCAACGTCGAAACCTATTCGACGGGAATGAAGCAGCGCATAAAGCTCGCCCAAGCCCTCGTCCATGGTCCAAAGCTCCTGCTGCTCGATGAACCCACCAACGGCCTCGACCCCAAGGGCCGCGAAGACATGCTGGAGCTCATCCGGTCCATCTCGCATGGCAAGGGTCTCCATGTCCTCGTGAGTAGTCACCTGCTTCCCGATATCGAGCGCACGTGCGACCAAGTCATCGTGGTCATGGGTGGCCAACTCCGAGCCGCTGGTAAGATCCGCGACCTCAAACGCATCGAAGGCCAACCCGTGGACATCGAACTCCGCGAGCCCAGTGCCGCCTGGGTCAACGGCATGGCCATGGCCGGGGTCAAACTCCTCGACGCCAAATCTACTCGGTACCGAATCCAGTGCGATGGCAAACCCGAAGACGCCCTCCGCATCGCAATGCAAACTGCCCAACAAGTTGGTGCCCAAATCCGCGGCTTTGCTGTCGCCCAACGCTCTCTCGAAGAAGCCTTTATGGAGGCAGTCAGCTAAATGCCAAACCCAATTGCCGATCTCAGCTATCGAAACTACGATGGCCCCATGGAATCGCCATACCATCGCTGGTGGGCGATCGCCAAAATGACAATAGGCCTTGGCATCAAAAAGAAGGGCTTCTGGTTCTGGGCCGCTCTTTCGAGCTACTGGTACATCTTGCTTATCGGGGTGTTCTATTTCCTCGACACCTTTGGCACTGGCCTTACACCAGACGGCAAGAACCCTCTGCTCCAAATGATCGTTTGGAAGGACCAGTTTGTCAATGCCTTTTCCATCAGCCAGATTTTCCTCTTCATTCTCGCAATGCTGATCGGAGCTGGAACCATTGCAAACGACAACCGCGCGAATGCCCTTCTGGTCTATCTCAGCAAGCCTTGCTCGAAACTCGACTATCTGATTGGAAAGTGGGTTGGCATCTTCATCCCAATTTTCCTGATCAGTTTTGTCCCTACGTTGCTGTTTTACGTCTATGGAGCTCTGACCTATGCGCAGCACGGATTCTTGGCTGATTCGTTCATCTTGCCCAAACTCGTGGGAATGAGTGCAGTTGCAGGCTTCGTTCATGCGAGCCTCTGCCTTGGGGTCAGTTCCCTATTCAATCAAGGGCGAATGGCAGGTGCGACCTATGCTGGACTCTACTTCTTCGGGCTCTTCTTCACCAAGGCCATGCAAATCGCTTACGTCGTGCAATACGAAAGATTGAAGCGTGAACCACCGGCCATCATTAGCCATCTCTACTACGCAAGCATCGACGGCATCCAAATAGGAATGTCCAAGGTGCTGCTCCAAACCAACGGCAGCCCCTTATTCCCGAACCCCGCGCGCGATGCCACTCCAACTCCGATCGTCCCCGCCCCGCCCGCTGTACCAATTATTCTCGCAATGTTAGCCATCTGCACGATTTCCCTACTAGTCGCGTGGCGCAGAGTTCGCGCTGTTGAGGTGGTCGGATGATCGAACTAAACAACGTTTCTCGCTGGTACGGCCAGGTCATTGGTGTCAATGATGTCACCTGCACGATCGGCAGTGGACTAACGGCTCTTCTTGGTGTCAATGGCTCTGGCAAGAGCACCCTGATGCGCCTCATCACCGGTCAGCTCAAACCAACTACTGGCGAAGTCAAGGTTTTTGGCAAGGTGCCATTTGCCAATCCCGAGGTCTACCATCACCTGGGTTACTGCCCCGAAATCGATAACTTCTACGAACACTGGACGGGGCGTGAATTTGTCTGTTACCTCGCCCGACTTTCGGGCATCTCCATTGCCGCTTCCAAGGAGAAGACGGAACAAGCACTTGAGCGAGTAGGAATGGCCGAGCGAGCCGATCGCAAGATCGCGGGATACAGCAAAGGCATGCGCCAACGCATCAAGCTCGCCCAAGCGATGATCCACGATCCCCAGATCATCCTCCTCGACGAACCGCTCAATGGCCTCGATCCCGTCGGAAGGCGTGAGTTCATCAACCTCCTCGGCGCCCTCGCCGAAGAAGGAAAGGCGATTCTCGTGAGCTCGCACATCCTCTTCGAGGTAGAGCAGATGACAAGGTCGCTCCTCCTCCTCCACCGGGGCCGACTGCTCGCGACCGGCGACCTGGGCGTGATTCGAGGCCTCATCGACAAGCATCCGCACCAGATTCGGATCGAGACGCCCGAACCGAGACGCGTCGCGACACTCCTGGCCGGTTTGCCGAATGTAGCGCGAGTCTCCTTCGACTCCGATGGCAATGCAATCCAGCTCGAAGTTCGCCAGCCCGACGCATTCTATAACGCCGTGATGGATGCCGTAGTCACGGATGGTCTCCAAATAACCGGCATGAGCAGCCCCGACAACAACATGGAATCAGTGTTTAGATACTTGGTGGAAGGTTAAGATGGAAAGCACGATTTTCCTTTATGCACTGAAGGACAATTTTCGGCCCAAGAAGCTACTGCCCTGGGTACTGCTCGGAATCTTCTGTGCCGCGCTAGCCTACTTCTGGTCATACTTGATGCCAGAATCCACCGACCAAGATCAATACTCCCAGGTCTCCCTCATCCTCGTCTACCGGGTCGTCGCCTTGGCCTCGGTGATCTTCACGACCGCGATCATTAGTCAAGAAGTCGAGCAACGCACTATTGTCTATCTGTTAACCCGGCCCGTCCCCCGCTGGATGTTGCTCGTCTATCGGTTTGCGGCAAGCGTGATCACGGTATTCGCCCTCGGCGTCTTTGCTGCCATCTGCACGCACTTCGGTGCCTTCCAAGGGCTGGGCAACAACTCGGTCTTGCTTCGAGATATCGGCACGATTGCCATTGCCTCTCTAGCCTATGGCGGCCTCTTCTTGTTCATCAGCCTGCTCTTCAACCGCTCGATGATCATTTGTCTACTGTTCGCTTTTGGCTGGGAGAGCCTAGTTCCCAACATCAGTGGCCAAATCTACAAGAGCTCCATCTTTAGCTATCTGCAAGCCATCGCCCGCCATCCAGAGTCCACCAACAAGGGAGTCGGCTTCGCCAGCGGATCACTAGCAACGAACACGATAACCACGCAAACAGCCCTCCTAGCGATGGCCGGCTTGATAGTCGTCACGGTTCTAATCTCCGCTTGGTGGTTTACTCACTTCGAGTATGTTCCCCGTGAAGACGCTGAGTAAAATCCCTTAGCTTCAACGCCTTCAGCAGAATAGTCCGGGCTTCTCCGTCTCGGTCAAACTTTCGGTTGAAGGCGTGTCCAAAAGGCTTCAGAACCTCAATAGTCCCCTCCAAGTCGCCCGCGCCAAAGAGTTCGCGGGCAACGACAATGCGAGCCTCGGCAACTCGACGAGAAACCCGATGCGCGAACATCAGTATCGCGGCAATCGAGACAAGATCGGCCACCAGCGCTGTATTCTCGTTCCCAAGCAACCGGGCCGAACCACCCAGCACAGAAGCAAAGATCAAGAGAATAACCCCACCGCCAATCCCTTTAAGGATTTCGTGGCGAATCGGCTCGTGAGTAGACTCCGACACTACTCGATCACCGCTGCACCCAAGTCTCGGTAAGCGCGGTACCCAATGCAGCAATCCCATATGCGAGTCGGTCGTTTTGCCTTCAATGAAGCCCGAATCAGCTTCTCCATATTGCCGCCCTCACTGATTTCAATGAAGTCCAACCGGGCCGAAAGGCTCGCAATCAGGCGATCACGCACTCGATTGTTGATTCCAACAAAGTCCGCCTCCGGACGAAACGCCGAGACCACCAGGTCCGTCGTCGGATCAAACTCATAGCGCCACAGGCGAGCGGCCCGAAAGGCCTCATCGCGTAAGGTCGGACCAAGCACATTGAACAGACCGCGATCCAGCACCAACACCCTGGGTGCGCCCCAGCGCAAGGGCACAATCGCCGTGCGCTGATACTCCGGTCGGTCGTGGCCCGTAACCAAGACCTCGGCCCCCAAGACGCCCTCCTCGGCCAGACGCTCCATCTTGTCCAAGCCCGCCAGCGAAGTGTTCCGCGAGCTCAAAACGCAAAACGTGCGCGCTTCCAGCAAACGCAGGTTGCCGTAAAGAAAGAGCACCCCTGGAGGGTCAGTGTCAAACTCCTCGATCCGCGCGGGGTAGTGCGCGTCCGCCGCCGTGACGAGGGTGACCCCGAGGCCATCCAGTTTGCGCTCCAGCTCAACCGTCTCCCGCACATCGTGCGCCTTCAACGCCGCCGCGGGCTTTGCCGCCATCCGATATTCCTCGCGATAGACCGCCGCGTCCAGCCCCAAGAAGCCCTCCGGCGTGCGACCCAAGAGATCATTGCGCGCCAGAATCCGAGTGACCGTCTTGCCCCCGATGCCCGGAGTCATCGCCAAATGCAAAGCGAAGGTCCTCCGGGAGAGCTTCAAGCTCCGCCCCCCCTGGCTATGGCATCGAAGAAGAGCCGTAGGACCGCGCCCGCGCGCTCATTCATCACGTCCACCACACCATGGTGGTCCGGGTCCTCCAGCGTAAGACCAGCGCCGAAGTTGGTGACAATCGACAGGCAAGCATACGGGACCCCAGCTTCGGCCATCGCGATGGCCTCCGACCCCGCCGTCATCCCGACGACATCACCGCCCAACTGGCCAAAAGCCCGGATCTCGGCCCCCGTCTCAAATCTCGGGCCGTTGACGTTCACATAACAAGCACGCGGCTGAACATCCACTGTGGCCATCGAGAGAACCGCCTCCCGCAGACCAGGATCGAACGGATTCGTCATGCTTTGGTGGACCACCGATGACGAATGGATCGTTAGGTTTCGCGCCGAAACATCGATGACTTGGTCACAAAGGGCCAGAGTCCCCGGAGCCCAATCCGCCCGCAAACTGCCGACCGCTGCCGAAGCCAAGCAGCCTCGGACCCGGAGGGCCGAGCAAGCCAGAGCTAGCCCCCGATAGTTCACTTCGTGCGGCGGAACCTTGTGGCCGGCCGAGTGGCGACTCAGGATCAAGAAGCCGTCGGCGACTTTCCCCCGGACCATCCCAAATGGCGTCGGAACATGCAACGGGATGCCCGGCATCGCCTGCAGATGCGCGCCGATGCCCGTGCCGCCAATGATCGCAAAATCTGCCCGCATGTAGCCCGATTATACGGAAGTAGACTACGTGCCATGGTTCTCCGCGAGGTTCTGCACGCCCACATCCCCACGCTGACTCGCGAAAGCACGGTTCGCGACGCCGTGGACAAAATGGACATCTACCAATTCCCTGGCCTCGTGATCCTGGATGACGAAGCGAGCCCCATCGGCGTGATCACCGAAGGCGACGTCTGCCGTGCCGTGGCTCTGCGCGATAACCTGATCAGCATGGCCCAAGAGCCTGCCTACATCCATGCCTCGAAAGAGCCCTCAGTGGCCAGCGCGGACACGGAGATCGGCGAAGCCTTCCACCGAATGCTCCGGAGTGGCCTCACGATCCTTCCCGTCGTCGAAGACGACCGCCTCGCCGGCGTCGTGCTCCGCGTCGATCTCATGCAAGCAATGATGATGGACGCTTGCTAGCCAATATCTTTCTTCAGGATCACCGCGTCTTCGCCATCCATCTCGTTCACCCGTACGATGATGTGGTCTGTCTTCTCCGTGAAGACCTTCTTCCCGCAATAATTCGGCTCAATTGGAAGCTCCCGGTGGCCACGGTCGACCAAAACAGCCAGCTGGACCGCGCTCGGGCGGCCATACCGCATCAGACCATCCAAAGCCGCTCGCACGGTCCGCGCCGTGTAGATGACCTCGTCCACCAAAATCACTCGCTTGCCGGTCACCGAGAACGGAATCTCACTCTCATCCGGCCCATCATAAGGTCGGTCATCGCGATAGGGCCGGATGTCGAGTTTGCCGCAAGGAACCGTGGTGCCTTCTATCTGAGTCATGGTAAAAGCGATCCGCTTGGCAATGGGCCAACCCCGGCGCAAAATCCCGATCACCACTAGGTCCTCGGCACCCTGGTTCGATTCCAGAATCTCGTGGGCCATTCGGCCAAGCGTGCGGCGCATATCGCCCGCATCAAGTAGAACGGCGCTCATCGGTCCCGTGATTATGACTCGTCCACCAACGAGGTTTGGGTCGCCACAGTAGAATCGTGCGTATGAGATTCCGAGTCGCGGTCGCGCAATTTGCCCCCTCCAAAGCCAAAGTGGAGCAAAACCTGGATCGCGTGGCCGAGGTCATCCGCCAAGCCGCCGCCGAAAGCGTGGACTTTGTCCTCTTCCCCGAGACCATCCTCAGCGGCTACTTCCTCGAAGGCGGCGTCCTCGACGCCTCGCTCACCATTGCCGAGCTCGAACAGCATCTCCAAACCCGGCTTCAAGGCGAGGCCATCAACCTCGAGCTTTGCCTCGGTTTCTACGAGCGACGAAACGGCGAACTCTACAACAGTGCCGCAACCGTGCGCATCGCCAAGGGTGAAGTCCGCGTCATCGGCGTATACCAAAAGTTCTTCCTCGCCACCTACGGCGTCTTCGATGAGGAGCGATTCATCGGTCGCGGTCGCGACCTCTGCCTGCTCGAATCAAAGCTCGGACGCATCGGCGTGCTGATCTGCGAAGACGTCTGGCATTCAATTCTGCCAACCCTTACTGCCCTCAAAGGGGCGCAAATTCTCCTCGTCCCCGCCGCCTCGCCCGCCCGAGGCTTCACTGGCGAAACCATCGACAATCACGACCGCTACCAACGCCTGCTCCGTGGCGTTGCCGAAGAACACGGAATCTTCTGCATCAACGCCCAACTAGTCGGCTTTGAAGGTGGAAAAGGCTTCTTGGGAGGGTCTATGATCATCGATCCGTTCGGACGAATGGTCGTCGAAGCCCCCCTCGGCGAGGAAGCTCTCGCCGTCGCCGAGATCGACATGGACCTCGTCGCCATCGCCCGATCGCAAACTCCGCTCATCTCCGACCTCCGAGCCGGATGGAGCAATCTGCGCCGAATCGCCAACGAAATCGACTAGTCGATCGGGCGACGCAAGGAAGTTTCCCACACTTTCGCGCCCGGTTAGGCGAAGCCAAAGGGCCTATCTTGGGTAAAGTCTGTAGTTGGAGACATGCTGGAACGGCTTCAGAACATCGATCTCACCGCAGCATTTTTGAGCTGGCCTGTTTGGGTTCAGGCGCTCGTTCGTGTGCTGTTGGTGGTCATACCCATCCTCACCTTGGTGCCCGGCATCATCTGGTGGGAACGCCGATTGCTCAGTTGGATGCAAGACCGCATCGGTCCCAACCGAGTCGGAAACATCACATTTTCTAGGACGTCGAAAGTCATTCCTGCGTTCCTAAAAGGCAAGAAGTTCCGTCTCTTCGGCCTCCTCCAGCCCATCGCCGATGGCGTCAAACTCTTCTTCAAAGAGGACCTGACCCCCTCCGCCGTTGACCGCAGCATTTACTTCCTGGCCCCCGCCATCGCCCTTTTCCCTGCGTTCGCCATCGGCGGAACCATGCCGTGGGGTCCCCAGTGGTGGCTTACGCCGGTTGCTGACGTCAACATCGGCGTTCTCTACATGCTCGCCGTCTCCTCGCTCGGCGTCTATGGCATCGTCCTCGGCGGCTACGGCGCGAACAACAAGTATTCGCTCATGGGTGGCCTGCGCGCCTCCGCCCAGCTCATCAGCTACGAACTAGCGATGGGAATGTCCCTCGCCGCCATCGTCCTTGCCACCGGCTCGCTCAAGATGACGGCCATGGTCAAGGCCCAAGAGGGCGGCCTCTGGGGATTCGAGAATGTGCCGATCCAGAACTGGAATATCTTCACTCCCTACGGCTTCATCGCCGGAGTGATCTTCCTCATCTGCATGGTCGCCGAAACCAACCGCGCCCCATTTGACCTTCCCGAAGCCGAAAACGAGCTCATCGCGGGCTACCACACCGAATACAGCTCGATGAAATTCGCGGTCTTCTTCATGGGCGAGTACGCGGCCATGATGATGTTCGGCGGGATCCTCGCCACCATCTTCTTCGGCGGCTACAACCTCACGCCCATCCGGTGGGACTACCTAGCCGAGACTGCGCCGTTCATGAATGGCTTCTTCTCATTCATGCACCAAGCCAACTACTGGCTCGCGCCGGTCGGCTGGATGCTCAAGGTCATTCTTGTCCTCACATTCTATATCTGGTTGCGTGCCACGCTCCCCAGGCTCCGCTATGACCAGCTCATGAACCTTGGCTGGAAGTCGCTCCTGCCGATCGCCACCGCCAACTTCATGATAGTCGCGCTCTGGATTCTGATGACCCGACTCTATGGAGCGATCGGTGGCTGGGGTGCCGTTATCGGAGCCGCCATCCTCGCGTCGCTGATCTATCGAGCCGTCGTCAACGCCACCAAAGAAGGCCGCCAGCGACTCGAAACGCGCACCGTCACGATGGTCGACCCCGCCCCCCGCAAGGTGGAGCTAGTCGAAGGAACGACGGCCACTCTATGATTTTGGGAAGGAAGGGAACGATGGAGTTGAGACATGGGTAACGTCGGCGGAGTCGAAATCACGCCAAACTTGCTCCTATTCGGGGGGATAGCCTCGCTGGCTGCGCTCGCCGCCGTGGGAGTGGTCTTGTTTAACAACACGATCCGCAGTGCGCTCTGCCTCGTCGTCGTGTTCTTCTCGCTCGCCGTCATCTACTTCGGCCTAAACGCGGAAATGCTGGGCATCACTCAGATCGTCGTCTACCTCGGCGCGATCATGGTCTTGGTCCTCTTCGTGATCATGCTTCTGAACCTGGGCTCACCCCAGACTCTGATCGAGAAGACGGACCCCAAGCTCTACTTAGGCCTCCTCTTTGGCCTCGCTCTGTTCGGACTGGTTGCCTCGCAAATCGCCCCGCCCCTCCTGCCCTATGTGCACATTGGCGCGCTCGATAACTATGGCAGCCCCGAAGCAATCGGACGGACCCTGTTCACCCAGTACGTTTTCCCATTCGAAATCGCCAGCATCTTGCTGCTAGTCGGCGTCGTGGGCTCGATCCTGCTCGCCAAGCGGAGGGTTTCATGAAGCGCACATTGATCGCTTCGTCCGTCACATTTGGAACCATTGGGGTTCTGACATCCCAAGACCTTTGGCTGGTTGCTGCCTACGCAACCGGATTCTTCGCCATCGTCAAGCTCGGGGCCGACTTCATCCAAGGCCAAACGGTCCGCGGGGGTCGTTCGTGAACGGCGTTCCACTCGTCGCTTACCTCCTGCTTGGGATGTTCCTCTTCACCGTCGGCGTCGTCGGTGTCGTGGTCCGGCGCAACCCTCTCGTCATCTTCATGAGCATAGAACTGATGCTCAACGCCGTCAATCTCACCTTCCTCGCCTTCGCTCGCTACCAGCCATCGCCCGTACCGGTCATGGAAATTGAAAGGCAATCGAGCATGATGGCCGGGCAGATGATGGTCATCTTCGTGATGGCGGTGGCGGCCGCCGAGGTCGCTGTCGGCCTGGGCATCATCATGGCAATTTTCCGTCTGCGCAACAGCGTGGACATCGACGAAATGAACCTTCTCAAAGGCTAAATCTCAGGGGCTATAACGAACTTGGAACATGCATCCGGCGACTTCAGCGCGATTTGGTGGATCCTAGGACTCCCCGTCCTAGGCTTTCTCTTCCAATCGCTCTTCGGCGGCCAGACCGTAAAAGCCCTTGGGCCAACGGTTGGCAAAAAGGTAGTTGGTGCCCTCGCGGTCCTGCCGATTGCCATCGCATTCGGCATCGGCGTCCTCATCACCCAGCAACTCGCGGGCCTCGATGAGCACGCCCGACACGCTGTTGTCGCCGGAGTCGATTGGATATCGATTGCCGGTTTGCGCATTCCCCTCGAAGTCATCGTCGATCCGCTCTCGATGACGATGGTCCTCATCATCACCGGCATCGGCGCCCTGATCCACCTGTATGCCACCGGCTACATGGCCGAAGAGAAAGAGTTCTCCCGGTTCTTCACCTACCTCAATCTCTTCATCGCCTCCATGCTCATCCTCGTTCTGGGCAACAACCTCGTCCTGCTGTTCATCGGATGGGAAGGCGTTGGCGTCTGCTCATACCTCCTGATCGGCTTTTGGTACAAGGAAAAGGCGAACGCCAAGGCCGCCAACAAGGCGTTCATTGTCAACCGCATCGGCGACTGGGGCCTCACGCTTGGCGTGTTCCTCATCTTGGTTCTGGTCGCACAGAATGCCGCGTCGCTTCCGGCCGCGGGCAACCGATGGCTCAGCTACGACGTGATCCTGCCCGCGCTTCAGGTCATCCTGAAGACTCAGCCCGAAATGGCCACCGCGATCGCGCTTCTGCTGTTCGTCGGCGCTTGTGGCAAATCAGCGCAGTTTCCGCTCTATCTCTGGCTACCCGACGCGATGGCGGGCCCCACGCCCGTTTCCGCCCTCATCCACGCCGCCACCATGGTCACCTCCGGCGTTGTGCTCCTGAACCGGATGCACATCGTCTTCGAGTATTCGCAGGTGGCCTCCGCAATCGTCGCCGGTATTGGTGCCTTTACCGCCCTCTTCGCCGCGCTGATCGCCTTCGGCCAAACTGACATCAAGAAGGTCCTTGCCTACTCCACGGTATCGCAGCTTGGCTTCATGTTCCTCGCTTGCGGCGCTGGTTCCTACTGGGCGGGCATGTTCCATGTCACCACCCACGCCTTCTTCAAGGCCCTCTTGTTCCTTGGTTCAGGTGCCGTTATCCACGCGATGTCGCACGACCAAGACATGCGCAACTACGGCAACCTGAGGAAGTACCTTCCCATCACATTTGCCACCATGTTCATCGGCTGGGCCGCGATCTCCGGTGTCGGCCTCGGCTTCGGTGAAACCGTCGTCGGCCTTGCTGGCTTCCACTCGAAGGAAGCTGTCATCGGGGCAGCCCTCGCCAACCACCATGCCGCCATCGACGGGGTCGAGGTTGGACAAGTTTGCGGCTGGATCGCTCTCGCTGTCGCCTTCCTCACCGCCATGTACATGACCCGCATGACCTGGCTCACCTTCTTCGGTGGCCAAGAGCGCTGGAAGTCGATCCCCGTCGCCGAGCATCACGATGACCACGGCCACGACGACCATCACGCGGAAGTGCATCACGAACACGCACACCATGACCACGGGCCTGACACCCACGGATTCTTCTTTACTGAAGAAGAGCTAGCCGCCAAGCACGCCACTGCGGAGCACGAGCACCACCACGCTCTAGACCAGAGCCACACGCCTCACGAGGTCCCGCCGAGCATGTGGATCCCCCTCGTGGCCCTTGCGATTCTCTCAGTCTTCGGCGGATTTGTGCTCTCGAACAACCACTTGTTCGAGCACTGGCTCTATCCCGAAGGCCTCCCCATCCTCGGCGAAGTCCATGTCCACCCCGAAGAGGGCTTCGGCAAGTACCTGCTTTATCTCTCGATGGCCGCTGCCTTCGGCGGAATCATCGTCGGCGCGATCATCTACCGCAAGGGTCTGCCCGAGAAGGAAGGCTGGAACCTCGCAAAGTGGAACCCTTTCCGACGCTCGGCCGCCAACCAGTTCGGTTACGATGACGCCATGGTCCAATCCTCCGTCCAAGGTGGCGGAGACCTCGGCCGAATGATTTGGAAAGGCATCGACGTCGCCGTCATTGATGGCCTAGTCAATGGAGCCGCAACCGTCGCCGCGTTCTTCGGTCGTGGAGTCCGCGCCATCCAGACTGGCTACCTGCGTGCCTACGCTTTGCTCATGCTTGTCGGTGTGGTCGGCCTCATCAGTTGGTTCATTGCCTCGACGAACGGGGGAATCAAGTAATGACAACGCAAACGCCAACCGGCTTCGGACTCCTCAGTTTCATCACGTTTCTGCCGTTGCTCGGTGCCTTGATTCTGATGTTCTTGCCCGAGGCAAACGCCCGGCTCCACAAGATTCTTGCCGTCAGCTTCACGGTCGCGACCTTTGCCGCCAGTCTGTCGCTCCTCGGCAAGTTCCAGATCAACACCTACCACTTCCAACTCGTCGAGTTTGTGCCCTGGATCAACTCTATCGGCGTCCACTACCGCGTTGGCATCGATGGCATCTCCTTCTGGCTGGTTCTGCTCACCACGTTCCTCTCGGTGATCGCCACCATCTTCAGCTTGTACATCGATAGGCGCGTGAAGTCCTACATGATCTTCATGCTGCTCCTCGAAACCGCAATGCTCGGGGTCTTTGTCTCGATGGACATGATCCTGTTCTACACGTTCTTCGAAGCATCCCTGATCCCGATGTTCTTCCTCATCAGCATCTGGGGTGGCGAGCGTCGCGCCTATGCTTCGGTGAAGTTCTTCATCTACACCTTCGCTGGCTCGATCTTCATGCTGATCGGCATGATCTACCTCTGGTCCCTACACAAGCAAGTGACCGGTGTCGCCAGCTTCAGCATTGTCGATATCCAGTCCCAGGTCGCCAACGGCAAACTCTGGGCGGGCGCACTCCAGTTCCAACCGCTTATCTTCTGGAGCTTCGCCATCGCCTTCCTCGTGAAGTGTCCGGCGTTTCCGTTCCATACCTGGCTGCCCGACGCCCACGTCGAAGCCCCTACTGCGGGCTCCGTCATCCTTGCCGGTGTCTTGCTGAAGATGGGTACCTACGGTCTGCTCCGCTTCTGCTTGCCGCTCTTCCCCGACGTCATCGCCCAGCAGGTCCCTGTCATCATGACACTGGCCGTCATCGGCATCATCTACGGTGCCGTAGTCGCCGCTGTCCAGCCCGACTGGAAGAAGCTGGTCGCCTATTCCTCCGTCGCCCACATGGGCTTCATCCTGCTCGGAATCTTCAGCCTCACCCACTCAGGCATGATGGGCGGCGCCATGCAGCAGCTGAACCACGGAATCAGCACCGGTGCCCTCTTCTTGATGATCGGTCTGATCTACGAGCGACGACACACCCGACTGTTCTCTGACTTCGGCGGCATCAAAGCGCAGATGCCGATCTACTCAACTCTGTTCCTTATCGTGATGCTCAGCAGCGTCGGCCTGCCCGGCACCAACGGCTTCATTGGTGAGTTCCTCGCCATGATGGGTGCGTTCGAAGCCAGCTTCGCCGGTGCCTACGGCCTCAACATCGGCTTTGCCATCGTCGCCGGCTTCGGCGTTGTGCTCGCCGCCGTCTACCTGCTCTACATGTTCCAACAGGTCTTCTACGGCCCGAACAACAACCCTGACAACCAACGCCTCAAAGACCTGAAGCCCTGGGAAATCGCCCTCTGCGGTTCTTTCGTCGTCTTCATCTTCTGGGGCGGCCTGTCCCCCAACACCTTCCTCAAGCCAATGGAGGCATCGCTCCAGGCCACGCGACTGATGGCAATCAACCCCGTTGGTCAGCGACCAGATTGGAACGACAGCACCATGGAAGTGGACTTCAGCGCCACGGCCAAAGACCCCGGTGCCCTCGTCCAAACCACCGGCCAAGGCGAACCAACCGTGCTTTCGGCTTCCAAGACTCACTTGGGCCCGGTCAATGAACCCAACCCGGACTTCCAAAACCTGCCCGTCGTGCAAAAGACAGCAGATGGAGGCGGCCATTGACGTCGCGCGAAACCTTGCTTGGATTCGTGAACGCGAACTCAGTTGATCGGAAGCCGATTATCGCCTGGCCAGTCACGAATGCAGGTTCAGACGCGTCGTTTGATCCAACCGACCAGGCAGAAAAGGTCTGGCTTGTCGAAGTCGCCAACCCCTTCGGCCTCGCTCTCGCCGAAGACGTTGACCTCAACGAAGCCCTCGCCCAAGACCCCGCGAAGGGCGACGACCTCCTGCACACCTACGTGACCCGCACCCGCGAGGCCATCCAGCGGGGACTAAGCCAAGGAGCCGATGGCGTCCTCTACCGCCTCCATGGTGCCTCGCCCGCCCATTGCTCGCCCATGCAATACGGCGGTCACTACCTCGAGCTCGACCGCGAGATCCTTGAAGAAGTCCGCGATGCGGCCCTCAACGTCATCTTTACCGTCGGAGACGCCGACGTCTACATCGATTTTGTCAGCGACCTGCCCGCCAACCTCTTCGCCTGGGATTCGGCCGCCTCCGGAGTAACCGCTTCGCAGGTCAGAACCATGCGAAGTGGCTTGCTTGCCGCCGCCGACCCCGAAGCCGATGTCGCCTGGATCACTGGTGTCCCCAGTGTCGCCCAACACCTAGAGAATCGCCATGCAACCGTTTAACTTTGCCCCAGTAGAACTCGAATGGTCGGCGATCCTACCAATGGTCGTGGTCGCCCTTACCGGCATCCTCGCCATGATCATCGATCTGATCTGGCCCAAGCGCACCAACAATGCCATTGTCGCGACCTGCTTAGTCGGCTTGCTCGCCGCCGCTGGTTGCGCTGTGCTTCAGCTCACCCTCAGCCCCCTCGACACCGCCGGTGGCATGGTTATCATGGATCGTTTCAGCACGACCATGACCCTCGTGCTTCTCTCTGCCAGCTTTATCGCCGTTCTCTTCAGCGAAGGCTATCTCCGCGAGAAGCGCATCCCTTATAGCGAGTTCTACTTCCTCTTTATGTGGTCCACCCTCGGCGGCCTCGTGATGTGCAGCACCAAAAACCTGCTGATGGTCTTCCTCGGCGTCGAAGTCCTCTCGATTGCGCTCTACGTCCTTGCTGGCCTCAGCCGCAACGAAGAGAAATCCGAAGAGTCCGCCCTCAAATACTTCTTCCTCGGAGCCTTCGCGAGTGCGTTCCTGCTCTACGGCATGGCCTTCTTCTACGGTGCCTCTGGCTCGCTCCAACTCGAAGGGCTCGCCCGAGCTTGGGACCTCAATGGACCCGGCATGCGCGCCATGATTCTTATGGGCCTCGCGCTGGTCCTGATCGGACTGGGCTTCAAGGCCAGCTGGGTGCCGTTCCACCAATGGACCCCCGACGTCTACCAAGGCGCCCCCACGAACGTCGTCGCCTTCATGGCAACCGGCGCAAAGGTCGCCCCTATCGCGATCCTGTGGCGAGTCCTTGATGCCAACAGCGCCCTCGCCCCCACCTTTGTTCCCGCCCTCAGCGTCATCGCGATATTGACGATGACGGTCGGCAACCTCGCCGCCCTCGCCCAAAAGGACATCAAGCGTGTCCTTGGCTACTCGTCTATCGCCCACGGCGGCTACATTCTGGTTGGCATCCTCGCTCACATCCAAAGCCCCGACAAAGTCGGCTTCGAAACCGTGGCCTACTACCTCTTTGGCTACACCTTCATGACCGTGGGCGCGTTCGCCGTGATCTCGATGTGTGCCAAGGAAGGAGCCGAGGGAACCCAACTGAAGGACCTCTACGGCCTCTTCAAGCGGGCGCCGCTCGCCGCCGCCGCCATGGTCATCTTTATGGCATCGCTGATCGGAATCCCGCCAACGGTCGGGTTCTTCGGAAAGTTCCAGATCTTCAATGACGCCATGAGCGCGGGCCTCGTCCCGCTCGCCATCGCGCTGGCAATCAACTCGATCATCAGCACCTTCTACTACCTAAGCATCGCGAAGGCCGCTTTCGTCGAAGACGACGAGCAGGTTCACCCGACATCGGCATTCCACCCTGGTCTGGCCGTCGCCTGCGCCCTTTGCATCGCGGGCGTCATCGGCGTCGGAGTCTTCGTCGAAGCTGTCCGCAACCTCGTCGCGATCCGCTGACGACAGAGGCTCGCGCCTTGCTCCCAGGACCGAAAAACTAGCAAAAAGTTCTTTCGGTTCTGGGACTTTTGGATTATAGTGAGAGGGAAGCGAGGAGGGCGACGGAGCTCAACCCGTTTCGTTTACTTTATTTTGGCCACGGCTTACGCCAGGTTTGGACTCACTTCTTCGCCGATGACGACGTGAGCCTTCCCTGTTTCAAATAAAACAAAAAAGGATGCCGCTCGCGGCATCCTTTTTCAATTCAAGATCAGTTTGACTTAGATCGACTTGGCCAGAATGATCGCCTCTGCGACTTCCTTCATCGACTTCCGCAGGTTCATCGACTGCAACTGAATTCGGCGATAAGCTTCTGACTCATTGACGCCGTGCTGATCCATCAGGATTCCCTTTGCGCGATCAATCAGCTTTCGAGTCTCCAGCTTCTCCTGCAGGCTCGTGACTTCCTTGTTCAACTGCGCATTCTGCTCAAACCGGCTTCGCGCGACCTCAATCGAAGGAGGAAGGTCACTCGGCTTGAATGGCTTCACCAGGTAAGCGAAAACTCCCGCGTCCTTGGCCCGGTCAACGAGTTCCTTGTCCGAATAAGCCGTCAGCAAGATCGTCGGGGCAATGCCCTCTTCCGTTATGATCGACGTGGCCTCGATCCCGTCCATCACCGGCATCTTGACGTCAAGAATGCAGATATCCGGGCTGGAAGTCCGCGCGTAGTTCAGTGCTTCCTGACCATCGCCAGCTTCCGCAACGACCTCATAACCGAGATTCTCAAGCATTTGCTTGAGGTCGAGTCGGATAATAGGATCGTCGTCCGCAATAAGAACACGAAGCTTAGACATTTGGATACACCGAAATCCACGAATCCATGGACTACTCCCTACCAGGATACCTCCAAAATTCTGAATAACCTGATGCTATTGCGAGCGTTTGCTCGATGGCCGCGTCCGCATCTCCGCCCAGGTCCGCAATTCGTCGATCTCTTCCCGCATCATCACGCTGAGCGGAACCACCGCCTTTGCCTCATCGGCAAGGTCCTTCTGGCTCAGCTCGCGATCCGCATCGAACGCACCATAGAGGCCACCGACCACGATCTGTTCGATCTCAGCGCCACTGTAGCCATCCGTGATCTTCGCCAGTTCCTTCAGCTTGAACTTCTTCGGATCGCGTTTGCGCTTGCTCAGGTGAATGCTGAAAATCTGGGCCCGCTCCGCCTCCTCCGGCAAGTCCACAAAGAAGATCTCGTCGAATCGTCCCTTGCGCAGCATCTCCGGAGGCAGCGCCGAGACGTCGTTCGCCGTGGCAATCAGGAAAACTGGTGCCGTCTTCTCTTGCATCCAAGTGAGGAACGTGGCAAAGACGCGCGCGGTCGTGCCGCTGTCGCTCACGCCGCTGCTCCCCACACCGGCAAAGCCCTTCTCCAACTCATCGGCCCAAAGAACGCAAGGCGCCACCGATTCTGCCACCTTAATCGCCTTGCGGATGTTCTCTTCCGATTGGCCCACGAGTGAGCCAAAGATCCGACCAACGTCCAGCTTCAGCATCGGCAAGTTCCACTCCGCCGCGATCGCCTTGGCAATCAACGATTTTCCGCAACCCTGGACACCCAGAAGCAAAATCCCCTTAGGGGCCGGAATCCCGAAGTCTCGGGCCTTGTCGCTGAAGCTCTTGGTCCGCTTCTCCAGCCACTCCTTCAGGAGGTCCATGCCTCCCACATCCTTCAGAGCGTTGTTGGCGGGATAGTATTCGAGCAAGCCCGACTTCCGGATGATCTGCTTCTTTTCCTCAAGCACCACGTCCACATCGAATTTCTTGCGCTCCACCAGCGAACGCGCAAAAACCGATTCAACTTCGTCAAGGGTCAACCCTTGAGCCGACTTCACAATCACCTCTCGTGCGGCCGGATCGAGGGTGGCATCGACCTTTGGGTTGTCCTTCATCGTCACGATCAGTTGATCGAGCTTCGTCTCGATCTCAGCCTGGCTGGGCAAAGGGAAGTCGACGACCGTAACATCCTTCTCCAAGTCGGTTGGCAAGCTCAAAACTGGGCTCGTCAGGATCAGAGTCTGCGACTTTCCTCGCAGACGCAGCGCCAGGTCACGCAACAGCCGAATGACCCGATGGTCCTTCATGTAAGGGTGAAAGTCCCGAAGCAGAAAGATGGTGTGCTCCGGAGCTTCATGGATCAGCGCCAAAGCTTCGAGTTCCCCCGGCAATGCGGTTGGCTTGGCTGGTCCCGATTGCCGGTTCACCGGCGGGCGCATCCCCTGAGTCACCGACCAAGTGTGCAGCGTGCGGTTCAGGTTCTTCGCCACCTGCTGCAGGCACTCTTCCACCCGGCGCTCTTCCCAACTCACAATGGTCAAAATCGGATACTTCGCCCGGACCAGGACCTCGATTTCGCTCGCAGCATTCACGGGCGAATCCTACCTGAGACCTCACAGTGGCGATGATCCAAGACCCATACCGTTGTCACCGCAGGTAGGGCAAAATGAACGGGTATGTCCCGACCCCGTCCGCAATGGCTTTCCCCTCTCGTCGGGATCTTTCTAACTGTATTCATAGACCTCTTAAGTTTTGGCCTCGTGATCCCCGATATCCAGCTTCGAGCCGAAACCCTGGGGGCACGAGGCGAGGTCCTCGGCCTCGCTCTTGGAATATTCAGCCTTGCTCAGTTGCTCACCGCCCCCTACCTTGGCCGCCTCAGTGACAGAATTGGCCGCCGAAAGATTCTCCTGATCACGTGCACCATCGCCGTGATCTCGTTCTTGGTCTATGCCAACGCCGAAAACCTCACCGTCATCTTCATCGCCCGGATCCTTAGCGGGGTCGCAGGTGCCAACGTCGGCGTCGCCTTTGCCTACGTCGCCGACGTCACCAAGCCCGAAGAGCGCTCAAAAGGCATGGGCATGATCGGGGCCGCCTTCGGCCTCGGCTTCGTCTTCGGTCCCGTCCTCGGTGCCCTGCTCATACGCGCTGGCGACGACCGCCCCCAACTCCTCGGCTATGTCGCCGCTGGCCTTGCCCTGATCAACCTGCTCTACGTCTATTTCGCCCTGCCCGAGAGCCATCCCGTCCGCTCCGGCCCCCACACCACCTTCGGCCAGAACATCCGCAAAGCCTTCGGAGTGCCCAGCCTGGCCCTCCTCCTTGTCATGTTCTTTGTGTTCAACTTTGCATTCACGAACCTAGAAACCACTTTCTTCCGTTTATTGCAAGAACCAACCTGGCAGTTTGCCCTTCCTACCAGTGAGGCCAAGCAATCAGGCGCGTACGTGCTTGCCCTCGTGGGTGTTGTGGGCGTGATCATGCAAGGCTTTGTAATCCGGCTGGTGACTCCAATCTTTGGCGAGGTGAAGCTGTTGCGCATCGCCTACCTGATCGTTGGCCCTGTGCTTCTCTCGATCCCCTACACGCCCCTTTGGGTGCCCTTCCTCGGCGGCGTGATCCTGCTCGGAATCGGTACTGGCCTCGCTCAGCCCAGCATGAGCAGCCTCATCTCGCGCAATGCCCCCGCCGATATGCAAGGCGGAATCTTTGGCATCACCCAGGCGCTCGGCGCGGTCGCCCGGTTTGTTGGGCCTATTGTCTCGAACCGCCTATTCGAGGTCTCGCCCGCTTTCCCCTACGTCCTGGCGGCCGGGCTCGTCATTGTCCCCGCCATCGCCGCGTGGTTCGTGCGTATGCCCGAGGGCGTCGCCAGCCCCGAAGGAGCAATCGAAATTGGCTGAAGAAAGCCCCACCCCCACTCCCCTAAAGCCGGACCGCTTCGGCGCCGCCCTCGGACTCCTTACCTTTCTGGCCGGGGTAGCCCTCCTCGCGTGGGCGTTCTACCTCGCCTACCAGATCTTCACGACGCCGCCCCAACAGGCTCTCGGCCTCGAAAAAGGCAAGCCCATTGACGTCGCAACCACGGGCGGAAACCTCTCTGGCATCCTGATTCGAACGCTTCTGCTGACATCAATGGGCCTGCTCGGCTCGTGGATCGCCCTGCGGGGCATCGGCCTCTACGGTGCCGCCCGTGGAAATCCGCACTCCCGTTAGGCCTGCCGAGTGAACTGGATTTCCTTGGGCTCACCGCCAAAAGTGAACTGAGGGTGGTAGCGTAGAACCAAGCCATCCTCGGTCAACCGGAGACCGAGATCAATTCGCATCGGCGACGTGAGATCCAGCAGTTGGATTTCCAACCCATCGCCCGGCACCAAACGAGCCGAGACCGGAAGCGGCCCGACCCCGCATACATCCGCGACCCCATCGATCCACGACGACGCCCCGGCAGTGATTGGCTGGTCAAAGAGTCCAACCACTAGGTCGCTGCCACTCTGGGAGAGCGAAAGTTGACCAAAATCCCTGTCTTGGGAAACATACGAACCCAAGAGGCCATCTGGAATCTCTGCTGTCCCCTTGGGCGGCAACTCACCCTCGTAACGAACTGGACCACCAGAATCAGTCAGATTGGCCGACCCGAAATGAGGCAGCAAATGCGTCCAAACTGCATTCAAAATCGCCCCCATGTCGTAGATGCCCGAAGTCACCGCCAACACGAAATCCAACTCTGGATGGACCACGCAATACTGGCCAAACGCCCCATCCCCGCGATACGCGCCGTGGCGACACCGCCAAAACTGGAAGCCATATCCCTGCGCCCAGTCACTCTCCGGATCGGTGCCATTCGAAACATGGGCACAAGTCGCTACCTGGACCCACCCCTCTGGCAACACCCGCTCGCCGTCCCAAACCCCATCCTGAAGATAGAGCTGCCCAAATCGGGCAATGGCATCCACCGTCGCCCGCATCCCAAAACCACCATGCGCCACACCTTCCGGGCAGTGCGACGTGCTCATGCCCTCAATCCCGATCGGATCAAACAGGCGCGGCTTCAGGTAACCCAGCAACTCTTCGCCCGTGACTCGAGCCAAAATTGCCGCGACCATGTAGGTGGCAATCGAGTTGTACACAAAATGCGTCCCCGCCGCGTGGGGAACCGGATGGGCCAAGAACGCCCGGGGCCAGTCGTCCTGCATGAACATGCGTGGCGGCTCGTCGGCATGGCCGCAGCTCATGGTCAAGAGGTCACGCACCCGCATCGCGGCAAGATTTTCGCTCACGACCTCCGGCAACCGGTCCGGAAAGAACCCAACGACCGTATCATCCAGCGTCAATAGCCCCTCGGCAATGGCAAACGACACTGCCGTTGACGTGAAGCTCTTGCTCAGCGAGTGGAGCACATGCGGAACATCGGCCGAATAGGGAGCCCAGTTGGCCTCGACGATCACCGAGCCACCCCGCAAAAGCAACAGGCTGTGGATTCCCAATCCATCTGCTTGCGCCAGGAACTCGCGGACAGCCGAAGATGGAAGCCCGGCTCGCTCCGGGCTAGTGCGTAGCAGCGGAGTAATCATGCTGTCCACACGTAAGGCTCGGCATCAGTCAGCACTCGCGCGCCCGCAACTGCCTCATGCAGATAGTCGGGCAAGGTGAACACGGCCTGGTGGAAACGCGGCGTGTAGTATCGGGTCTTCACGCCCCGCTCGTCGAATCTCTGCGCCACATCCGCCACCGACAGAGTCATCGGATCATGCTTCTTCGAAGCCAATACAAACCCCCACGGCTGGAAGAACGTCGTGACGCTGCCCCAATATCCCGCCACATGGGCCCAGCAATCCATCGATTCCAGCGTCTTGATGCAACATGCCATGCACTCGGGATAGTTGTGATTCGCGCTACCTGCCTGCATCGCGAAGACGCCATCCTCGCCCAGAGCATCGGCGCAAATCTGGAAATACTCCTTGGTGAAGAGCATTTGTCCCGGCCCCTCTTCGTGAGGGTTCGGCAAGTCGCTCAAGATCACGTCGAAGTTCGCGCCCTTGTGGTCCGCGAGCCAGCCTCGCGCATCACAGTGAAGCAAAACCGTGCGCGGATCCTCGAATGCGCCCTGATGCCACTCGGGCATGTGGACCTTCACCATATCTACCAGTTCCTCGTCGATATCCACCATCGTGGCCTGCTCGACGGTGTTGTGCTGGAGCGCCTCGCGCAAGGTCGCGCCCTCGCCACCGCCACACACCACGACATTCTTCGGATTCGGGTGCAGCGTCATGGCCGGCTGGCTCATGCACTCGTGGAACACGTGCTCATCGAGCAACGAAGTCTGGATGTTGTAATCGAGGAACAGCGACTTCCCAAACCGAGGAACCTCGGCGATCTGATAAGTCTGGTACTGAGTGGCCCCCTCAAGAATCATCTTGGCGACGCGATATTGCCAAATGGCTGCGTCGGTATGGGTTTCGTTGATGAAGATTCCGGTAGCGCCCTGCGAACTCACCCAGAGAGTTTGACATATGCCAGCGGTGATTCTCAGGCAACAAAAAACCCCTCCGCTATTCGGAGGGGCTTTCCGCCTCGCTAAATGCGAGACCGTTGACTTTACTTGGCTTCTTCAGTCTTTGCTGGCTCAGTCTTTGTCGCGTCCGTCTTTTCGCCTTCAGCGGGAGCACTGCAACCAGCGAGAATGCCGCCAACAACGGTCAGCACCATAACGAGAGTAAAAATCTTTTTGATCATCCAACACCTCCTGTCATTTCGGCCCGAAGACCGTTATTTTGCGAGAACCTTGGTCCCCACGGGAGCGTTATACCCGCAAAATCTTTGCGAGGACCAAAGGTCCCACTGACGGTGGACATTTGCTGGAAATATTCTCACCGCCAGCCGAAATGTTGGCGGTGGGAATTCTTGGTCGGTCGGGCTCCGGAAAATCGAAGCCAGAGGTTGGCGAGCTTGCTCCCTTAGTTGCAGCCGCAACCAACGAGAACGACCGCGATCATGGTGATTGCAGCGGCGAAAGTAAGAATCTTCTGAATCATTGCACCCTCCTTAACCCCCTAACAGGGCCGACTAATGCAGATAAAGCACGAGGCAAAACCGGCATCACGCCCATGATTCTATCGTGAGGATGCCACGCCTCAAACCATTGTTTCGATATCTTCATCAACCCTTAAAGATTCGAACCTAGCAGCAAACTCCCCTTAACCTTGCTAAGGCCGGGATAAACTGTGGAGGTGGCGTCGGGGAACCAGTTCTACAACGAGGAAGAGGCCCAGGAAATTCTGCGGATTGCGGCGGGCTTGCCCGGCTCTGGTTCGGATTCAGACGGGATTTCGCGCCAAACCCTGCTCCAAACGGCTCGTGAGCTTGGCATCTCGGAACAGGCCCTCGCCGCCGCCGAAGAGAGGGTCGCCACCGAACGCAAGGATCGGGAACTTTACGCCGAGTTCATCACCAAGCGACGCCAGTCCTTCTATGGCAGTTTTTCGCGATACCTGTTTGTTAACACTATCTTAATAGTCATTGACATTTCAAACGGAGGTTCTTACTGGTTCTACTGGCCGCTTCTCGGCTGGGGATTGGGTATTGCGCGCGAGGCCATTCTCGCCTATGGCCCGGAGTCGAAGTTCAATAGTCACGAATTCCAAGCTTGGGCAAAGCGCAGGCGTAAGCGCGCCACGAAGTCGAAGTCCGAGTCAAAGCCTAAGGATTCAGCACAGTCTGCAAGCGATTGAACCCGGTCGTACGCGATGGCCGAACTCCCTCGCCCTCGATCTTGAGATTTCCGCTCGCCAGACTTAGGGTGAAGGGCCTTCCCGAGGCCGGGTTCGTGACGTTGCTCGTCGTCGGCCAGGACTTCTCCCGCAGATAGGCTTGCTTGCACTCCAAAGTGGCCAGCGTAAGGGCCACCGATGCCTGCGTGCGCTCCCACAGATCAGCGTAGTCCATCCACACCGGGATTCGACCAAGCTCGAGGGCGTCTGCCGGATTGTCTGCCTTCTCCAGCTCGGCCTTCTCGCGCTGAATCACGGCCCGAAGTTCTGCGGGAGTTGTTGGCGCAGAATCTTGAAGCAGCTTGTGGAACTGAATCGCGCGATCAAGCTGCCGCGCACAGATGGCCCGCCGGGCCTCCAGCTCCGGCACATCGATAAAGGCCTCGGGCACTTGAAGATTCAAAGCGATATCTTGCGTGATGATCTCGTTGGACGAGTCATCCGGATCATATAGCTGGAAACCGTCCTGAAGGTCACCTTCCATCACGTCATGCAGCGAGCGGACGCGCTTTGATCGGATGAATTCACCAATCTCCTTAAGTGCGCCCGGGTCCTGGATCCGATTGATCGCATCGCGGAGACTCAGCTGGTATCCCTCCTCCATCGAAACGAGACGGATTTGCATTCCAAAGTTCAGCGGGTCGGGGGCACCGTCAATGCAAAGGCGGCACAACCGCAGATAGCGGAGCACGGTACCGACTTCGCCGCGCCGATGCGCGTGCCGCAAAAGGCCCTCGCTGGTGCGAGAGATGAAAAAGTTTGCCGCCAAAGTATTGGAAGCCGCCGACGGGTCCATGCCATTGCTATCAGTCAGGGGGCGATTCTGCAAAAGGGAGATGAGCTCTTCTCGGATCGGCGCAAAAGTAGTGAGGGCAAGTTCTGGCTTGACCTCGCTGACCCACTTAGGACTCTGATCTCGACGGCGCAGCTGATCAACCTTCTCGTCCAGCGACTTCCAAAACGGATCGGTGTACGTTTGCGACCTTCTCGTGTCACTTCCCCGAAATCTGAGGCCCAACACGGTTGCTTCTTCGCTCAGCCTGTCGTATGTCTCGGCCGTGCGCCGAATCTTGCCTCGCTGCTTCTGGCGATCCGAAATCTCGATGCGATCGCAGCCCGCAAGAACGAGCAGAGCAATAGGAAGAATCGCCATCCGCGCCGCTTGCATAACTTCATCTTAACGCAAGTACGGAAAGTTCGGGCATCCAAATACGAAAAAGGACACCCTTGTGAGGTGTCCTTTTTGAAACTTAAAAGCTCCATGAGTAAAAGCGTCCAAACGACCTAGATATGTTAGTCTCACCTTAATGAAACTAAATGCACATCCTTTAAGGAGGTGATCCACCCACACCTTCCGGTACGGGTACCTTGTTACGAC
>JBMOJD010000006.1:0-68256 GCA_049317025.1 Fimbriimonas sp.
CCCCGCTTCTTGCCGTAGAGTGGTACTTAGTTTCCGGTGATTCGGAACCTAATACCCACACCCTTACCCTTGTCCTTGTTCGGGACCTCGATGATGTCGCCAGCCTCGCCGAGCACATCACCGTAGATCTTCTGCGTTCTGGTGTCGAAGTAGACGTACAGGCAGTCTCGGAGAGGTACCGGAGTGGCGATGCACTTGTCGTAGCGACCGTTCGAGTCTCGGTCGATTACCGAGATGCGGACTGGGATCACTGAGCTTGGGGTTGTGCGTCGGATATCGCCAGCCAAATTCCAGACTTGCGTATCATCTGGGCCATTGTAGGGCGTTTCGTTATCCTCAACTCGTACAACGGCCTTGAAGTCTGGCTTTCCGTAACGGTCGAACGTGCCTGGGATGTTTTCCACGACGCGAAGCAACTCAACTCTGATGGTGTGCACTGGCTTTGCGGGCACTGGAACTGCGGCATACTTGCTGATTCGCTCAGAAGCATCGAAGATCGGTCCGGCTTGCTCAAGCAACTCGTTGTAGATCCATGACCCGGTACCGGGGTTGAACATCATGGAGCCATGGTTATCCTGCTCCCAAGGAAGCCACGAGCCCCACTGCGTCGGATCAATGACTCGGTAGAAGGGTCCGTTCAGGCCCATTGCGTGGCCGGATTCGATTCCCAAGAAGCCATCGTTGTCATTCTCTCCATCCTGGCCCAATCTGTAAGGTTCAGATGTGTACAAGAGGCTGGCGAGACCACCGATGAAATTGCCATCGAGAAGGTTGATGGGCGCACTGAAAGGTCGAGCCTGAAGAGGCCCCCAACCTTCAAGAGGTGACTTCACTCGGTCAGTCCACGGGTACTTTGAGGTGCCCCAAGGCTTCTTGCCTTCGGCACCGTAACCTTGGAGATGGAGCACAGACTCGGTGGCGTAAAGTGCCGCTGCTTCGAAGGCCCCACGCTTCCCATGGTAGGTGTCTCCCACAGAAAACTTACCCCCGGTGAAAAGATCCAAGATGTCGTAAGTCTGCGTAGTGCCAATGATATCGGGCGAACGATCACGATCCATGTACATGCCGCCTGGTGTTCGACCAGACATCGTGTAGATTGGTACCTTTGAATTGTCTTGGCGTTGCGCAGTACCGTAAAGGATGCCGAGGTTGTACTCCTGCATCCGAGTCAGGTCTTGAAGGCAATCACGGTCGCCAGCAACTGCATCGAGCGCCGCCTTGATTCCTTCACGAATATTGGCTGATATGTTTGTTGATAGGCCAAGGGCAGCAAAGATGCTGTTGGCTGTGAACTGGTCGATGGACGCCACAGCTTTTTCGATGAAATTGCTGTTTTGCTTGATCCAAGCATCAATGTCCTGGGCAGGGTCTGAGATGAGGGTTCCCGTGTGGGGTGTGGAGAGGGTCGCAACAAAGACCGTGCGGTTTCGAATGAAGTTGGCTTGTTCCCTTTGGGTCGGGCTGAGTTTATTGCCCCACAGGTCGCCACCAACTGGGTTGGCGAGGATCGTGCGCGCCACCACGCCTCCGAAGCTGTGACCGACGAGGTAGATCTGGGGCTGGTTTGCCGGAGCGATATGGCCATAGACCGCCTGGTAGGTCCGATAGATTTGGTCAATCGCATCCGCAGTCTGTGGCATCAAGTGCTTCGAACCATCTCGATATGTGACCATGACGTGGGTCATCGGAAGGGCCGCAGACTTGGTCATGGCGTCGATGTAGCCTTTAATTTGAGTTTGATTCTGCAAGGAGAGATTGCCGGTGAGCCATCCAATCGGGAAGACAACCGGTGCGAGTTGACCACCCGTGGGTCCGACATAATTCGGAGCGAACCAATTCGCCTTTGGGCTCTGCTTGTAGTTCAGGTTCCCGAAGATGCTTGGGGTGATGATGCGGTTGCTCTCCTCTGATGGGCGGCCAGTAAGACCTTGGATTTCCTCAATTCCCCAGTAGTGACGGGCGTGTTTCGGTGTGTTGATTCCGATTTCCGGATCCTGCTCGGGCCTGGCTGTCACACCGTGGAGGAGGATGACCAAGCGGGGGCGCTGAGGAGAGAAGGCAAATGGTGGTGGTACGACCCTTTGGGCCAGGACGGATGACGAAAGGGCCATTGCGCAGAGCGCAAGAGCCGCAGAGATCGAAGTCTTGAAGATGGTTTTGTTTTTCATTGATAGCCTTGGGTGCTTGATGAAGAGATGGTACGGGGGTGTGCGTGACAGTCAATGGGTGGGTTGTGACAACGCCGTTACATCGGCGTTACATATCCAAAAACCAAAAAAAGCCCCGCGAGGAGCGTTCCTCGCGGGGCTTTTGAGTTCAAGGGTTGCCTATCGGGTGAGTTCGATGACCCAAACGGGAACGTTGTTGGGGACCCGGAGGACGCCATCTGCGCCGACGGTGCCGCCACCGATGCGCTTCATGCTCCAGTCCAGAAGCGAATAGCGCATTCCGACGAGGGCACGGCCGCGCACGGTGGCTTCGACGCGGGCTTCTAGCACGGGCAGGGTGCCTCCGTCGGCGAGGTTGCCATCTTTCCAGAGCATCTTGAACCCAGAGTTGAAGCTGGTGCTCTTCAAGGCCAGCGTCGCGCGCTTGGTCCGGGCGAGCGGCTGCCCGTCTTCGGTGGTGAGGAAGAAGCCAATGTAGCGCTCTTGGGCAATGCCTTCTGGATAGGGCATGGCCTTTGGAACCGCGATTTTGACGTCGCTCAGGGTGATGCCGTTGGCGAACATCATCTTCTCGCCGAAGCGGCTGAAGAATCCGGTGAAACCAACGGAACCGGGCGAATCGAGCTTCAATCCGCCGCGGCCCACGTCCCAGGTGATCTGGTCCGTCGACTTGACGAGGTTCGGCAAAGCGTTGGCGAGCGGGTCTTGGGTCGGGCCCTCCACCAGGTCATCTTCTCGATTCGGGTCGATGAACATTCTGACCCCGTTCTGATAGGTCGTGGGCAGGAGTCGGCGACCGATGGCACCGTACGATCCGCCGTAGTCCATGGACGCGGGGTCGTACAGGCTCTTGCGGCCAAACGTGAACTTGGTTGGATTCGGAGCTGGCTTCAGGGTGCCATTGCGAAAGGCGTGGGCGGCCGCGCGCATCATGGCGTTCTGGACGGCGTCGTAGGTGTAGTGGTAGCCCTGGGGGTGCCAGCCGGTGGTGTTATCCATGGGCTTGTCCCACGGATTTGGGTTTGTGGTGATGTCGGGAACGTTCCCCCAGTAGTGCCAGCAAACGGCGTCCCAATCTTGGATCGCGGCCAAGGCGAGGATGCGGAGAGGAAACTCGGCGCGGTACTTCGCGGGCTGCATTATCTGGGTTTCGTAGCAAAGGTAGGGCTTGCCCTCCACTCGGTTGTGCTCGAGCCAGGGGACGTCCTGCGAGATCTTGGGCCACTCTTCAACGCCCGCAAACCATGGGTAGCGCGGATGCCTTTGGTTATTGGTGAACCCGGTGATGTAGGCGTCGTGAGCCACAGCATCGGCGTTTTGATGCAAGTATTGCGATTGGGCTTCGTATCCGATGCCGGTATCGAACACGACGGGGCCAAGTTGGGGGCTCTTGCCCATGCCTTTGAGAGCAGTGCGCAGTCGTTGCTTGTGGGCGAGCTGAATTTGGAGGAAGAACTCGAGGACGTCGGCGCCGCGCTGGCGGACGAAGTCATCCCGAGTCCATTGCTGCTTGCCCGCTGACATGGCGGCCTCGACCTGGAGGCGGGCTTGGGGGTCCATCCCGGAGAGGTCGCGATTGACCGCCCCCGCGATGGGGGCGATTTGGATCGAACCCTTTTCCAAGCTTTCGCCCGGAAGCAAGAACGACCAGGCGGCAATGACCTTGGCCTCAGAGCCGTATTTCTTCGCCAAGTACTCGTGCCATTGGCGCGCGAGGGATTGTCGGAAGTAGCCAGGGAGCTTTTGCCACTCGCCGCCGACCATTTTCATCATCCACCACTCTTCGTTGGTGAGTTCCCAGATGGCGAAGACGGGATCATCGCCCCAGCGCAGGCCGGTGTGTAGGTTCACGTGGTTTGTGAGCTTTTGCATTCCCTGGATTTGGGCTCTTTCGAGGCGCGGGTCCCAAACTCGGGCGATGCCGTTGCCGCCTTCTTTCAGGCCTGCCTTCCACGCGGCCTCGGTCGCAGGTTCATTCACCAAATTTGCATCGGATTCTTGTGCGGGGGTGGTGGAAACCGAGGGGAGCCAAATGCGGAAACCTTTGGCTTTGGCGATGGAGACAAAGTAGTCGACCACGTCGCTTTCCGAGCCGTCGCCCTTGATATAGGGGTCATTGGGTCGCGACCACATGCGCAAACCGTTGAAGCCGAGACCGACAAAGCGGGCGATGGTGGCCTCGGCGTCGCGATAGGCGCGGTCTCGCTTCTTCGTCTTCTCCGCGGGGGAGTCGCCGGGTTGGATCCCGCTGGGGTTGGGGTAGCCGCCAATGGCGCACCAGAGGCGAACGCGCTGACCGCCCGCACTCAGATGCCCATTGCTGACGGTGACGTATTGATCGTCAGGGGGCAGGGTTGGCGTCTGAGCGCTGGCGTTGCTGGCGACCAACGCGGCGAGGAGGACGAGCGCTGGCGCATAGAAGGGTGTTCTCTTCATAGGAATTCCACGGTGGCTTTCGCTGACTTATAATTATAAACAACAATGTATCGACGTTTGATCTTCGCACGGAAAAGCCCGGTCGGAAGGTTCCATTCGCGATAGATCAGTTAGGTTGTGCTATAACACTTGGATGCAAACGCTCCGGCCGGTCAAGCGGTTTCCTGGAGTTCTGAGTGGACTCCGGGAGATCGCCCTGGGGGTTGGCGCGGGCAACAAGCTGCCGACTCTCAATGAACTTGCCGCCCAGCTCCAGGTTAGCCGAGCAACGGTGGTAAAGGCGATTGAGGCACTGGAGGCGCAGGGAGTACTCCGGCGACGGCACGGCAGTGGGATATTCGCAGCGGACGATCTCGGGCGTCAGCGGGTCCTTATCCTCTTCAATTCGGAGCTATTGGGCGATATCTCGCCGGTTTGGGGCGTCATGTTGCGGCAACTGATCCGGAGGTTTCCGGGTCCGCCGGAGTTGCTCTCAGTGCAATTCACGACGCCTCGGTTTGCCGAGGGGCCCGCGCCTGATCCGCTCTCGCTGGTGCCGGATTCGTTCTGGGCGGATATCCGGGCGAAAAGATACGCGGCGGTGCTTATCGTGGGGGCAGATTCCGAAATCGCCTGGGAGATCGAGCGGCTGGGGGGCAAGACAGTTTCCCATGCGGCGGCGGGTCGCTACGTGGTGAACATGTCGGACGTTGATATCTGCCAGCAGGGTGTCACGGAATTGGTGCGCCGGGGGTGCCAACGCATCGGCGTCTTTGGGGCGACCACGGCCGCGCCACTGGCGGTGGCAGCGGCGACTTTGAGTCAATTTGGACTCAAACTTGCCGCAAGCGGGCCGGGAGGGACGGGCAAGCCGACCGTTACTTTCCCCGAAAATCGGGCTGACTTGACCCGCAAGGCGTACGAGGATGCACTGGCTGTTTTTGCTAATGGCGGGGGGCCAGATGCGGTCATCCTGCTCGACGATATGTATGCCCAGGGCTTCTTGCACGGCATCCAGAGGTCGGGCTTGGAAGTCGGGCGCGATGTGCAGGTGGCTACGCACACGAATATGGGCGCGCCCACGCTGATCGGGTTTGAGGATCGCGCGATTCGGCTGGAATACGACACCGACCGCTTGGTCAGCGCTTTGCTTCATGCCGTCCAATGCGTTTGCGATGGGGTCACGCCGACAGAATTTGGTTGGGACAGCGCGGTTGTGGTCGAGGGCCGAACGGGCGAAATCGAGATTCTGAGCCTTCAGGCCAAGCTACTTCGGAACGACTAAGTGTTATAGTACAACTTTTATTGTTCTAATTCCGTCTGTCGGAATGTACACTCTTTCTGGAGACCCGAACGCCTATGCTGTCCATTGCCCTCGCTGCCTTGTTCCTCATCAATCCGAACCCTCAGGCTGCCCGCGACGTGACTCCGAACGGGAGCTTTTCGCTGGGCACCGCCCAAGCCGAAAGCTGGACAGACCTGAACCTGGGATCGGGGAAACTGGTCGCCTCCCGCGATACCTCCGCATTTGCCAGCGCGCCCGCCTCATTGCAGCTGAGCACGCAGGGGACGGCCGATGGCAGTGTGAGCGCGGCGTTACCGGATATCGCTGGCAACACGCTGGAGATTTCGGGCAAGGTTCGTGATTCGGGGCCGGGGGTCGTGGACGCTCAGCTCGCGATTTTTGCCCAGGATGCCGATTACAAGATGATCATGTGGCAGCCGATCGCCTCGCGCTGGCACTTCAAGACGGGCGTCTGGAGCGAGTTCAGCGGGGCAGTGAAGATGCCGAGCAATGCCAAGCACGCCCGCGCGATTCTTCTGATCAAGGGCGAGGGCTCGGTCTGGCTGGACGACCTGAAGATCGTCGCCACACCGGTGGTGGTGAAGCCAATCTTGCCGACGGGCACAAAATCGAACCTCGTTGAGGTCCTTCCGGTTTCGGACCAGATCATTGCCCTGCACTTCAACGAAGGTTACGTGATCCACCACAAGGCAGGCCAGAAGCGCGGCGACGAGCAGGTCGTGATCGACCCGCTCGATGTGGGCAAGGCCATTCTGCCCGGGACCTACTCGCTCACGGGAACCGACCCGGCCTACGCAACTGCGGCCAAGCCCACGTGGGTCGGGCGCAAGTCGAAGGGCTCGGATTTTGCTTGGTTTGTCGATCGATGGATGGGCGACCATGCCGAGAATGACCGACCTGATCATGTTAAAGAGCATTGGATCTACCTCAGCTTGCCTAGGCCGCTGAAGTCGGGCCAGACCTACACGCTAGGGACCTCGACCCTTGCCAAGACCGGGAGCGTCACCAACTTCACATTCGATGAGCGCAAGTTGCGCTCGGATTCGGTGCATGTGAACCTGCTGGGCTACGTCCCGTCGGCACCTGCAAAGTTCGGCTATCTCTACCAGTGGCTGGGTGACAAGGGCGGGGCCGACTTCAGCAAGTGGGTCGGCAAGAAGTTCTGGCTGGTGGATACGGCCACGAACCAGAACGCCTTCGAGGGCAAGGTGGCGTTCCGAAAGTCGAAAGACACGGTGGAGACCCAGCAGGTGAGCGAAACGCCGAAGGGCAATTTCCAACAGGCTGACGTATATGAGTGCGACTTCTCCAGTTTTTCGAAGCCAGGTTCGTATGTTTTGGCGGTTGAGGGCGTAGGCCGGTCGTTCCCATTCCGAGTTAATGCCGACGTCTATCGTGAAGCCTTCCGGGTGACGACTCGGGGCCTCTTCCACAACCGGAGTGGTGTCGAGCTAAAGAAAGCGAACACGGACTGGACCCGACCGGCCCCGCACAATCCCTTGATAACTCCCGGCTTCGCCGGGAAGCTGAAGTACACCACTTCGCGATTCATTGACTGGAAAGATCGCGACAACTCGGCCCAAGACAAGCCCGCGATCGAGGCGGGCATCCGAGGTCCAATTGATGTCTGGGGTTGGTACCAGGACGCGGGCGACTGGGACAGTTACGCCAGCCACATGCGCGTGCCCTACGAACTGCTGCTGACTTACCAGTTGGCCCCCAGAACTTCGTGGCCGGGGAGCTGAACATCCCCGAGAGTGGAAACGGCTTGCCCGATATCTTGAATGAGGCGGCTTGGTTGCCCCGATTCGGATATCGGCTGCGCCGGGCGTTGATCGCGAAGAAGTACGGCACGGGCGGCATCGGGCTGCGGGTCTGTGGCGACCACTTTGGGGGAGACACGGGGCCGAAGGATGTTGGTCAGGGTTCGTGGCAGGACGTTGACCGAACTTGGACCGTTTCGGGTGAAGACCCGCTATCGACCTACAATTACGCGGCAGCGGTGGCCCAATTGGCCAAGTGCCTTCAGATCGCGGGCAAAGCCGATCCTGAGAAGGTGGATTGGGTGAGCGAGGCCAAGGAGGCTTACGCTTGGGCGCAGAAGAATATGCGCTCGGGGGATGAGCAGAAAGAGGGAGTCGTCGAGGCGCGGGCGCGAGCGGCGGCGATGCTCTTCACCGTGACGGGTGACCGCGCTTACGAGGACCAACTGCGACGCGACACCGCCAACGTCACGACGACAACCCAATTGCTGGATATTGCCCTCCACGGCCCGGCAGTGTACGTTCTGGGTGGTGGGCCGACTGCGCAAGACCCGGCTCTGCTGGCAAAATTGCGGGCGGCAGTGCTCCACACGGCCGATCTTCAGCTCGAATCGGCCCAGAAGCGGAGCCTTCGATGGGGCGGGGACTGGGGAATGCCGATGCTGATCGGCCAGCAGTCCACGCCCTGGGTAGCCGCGATGGCGGTGGGAACTGTCCTTACGAAGACCTCTGACCCGCAAAAGTCAAAGGCATACTTGGCGGCAATCTACACGACCTGCGACTACTTCTTGGGGACGAACGCCCTGAACCAGACTTATGTGACCGGGCTCGGGGCACAGAGCCCGCGACAGGTCTTCCACATGGACTCTTGGTATAGCGGCAAGGCGCAGCCGATTCCGGGAATCGTGCCCTACGGCCCTTGGCGCAAGAACAAAGACCAGGGCGCGGGGCCTTGGGACAGCGATTGGGCGAACAAGGCGGTGTATCCCAATATCGACGAATGGGGCGGGGCCGAGCGCTGGATGAACAATCGCTGCGCTCCGATGAATGGTGAATTCACCATTCATCAGAACACGGCTCCTACCGCGGCCATCTTCGGATTCCTCTGCGGACCCCGAAAGTAGAGGCTATCGGATGAAGCTGGCAACATCGGTTGCCAGCTTCTGCAGACACTCCTCGTGGACGTACATCATGTGGCCCGCTTCATAGAAGTGGGTCGAGATGTTTTGGCGTACGGCGGGGGCGAGACCGAGGTGGGCCAAGGTGTACTCGGTGGCAAAGTAGGGGGTCGCGAGGTCGTAGTAGCCCGAGGCGATCATGACTCGCATGTGGGGGTTCTTCGAGATCGCCGCGCGTAGACTCTCGCTGGTATCGGGGAAGCCCTGGCCAGCATCACCGTAGGTCCACGACTTCCAGAGGTCGCCGGGGTTGAACACGAAGTACGGCATGTCGGTTTTCCAACCGTAACTCCTTTGGAGGAGGTCGTTGATTCCCGCCGTGTAGGCGGGGAGGATCGCCGAGTTCGACGGGTCGTGCTCGGGGACTTCGCCGACGTAGTTGGCGTCTAGGCCTTTGTAGCGGCTGTCTAGACGTCCGACCGTTAGCTTCTCATCACGCAATAGTTCCTTGCAGAAGCGATGGATCTGGATGCGGAGGTCGGCTTGGTCCACGTATTCGGGGTCAAGGCCGGTGAGTTCCACGAGCTTTTGGATTGCTTCGGCGTGGTCTTCGGCCGAGAGTCGGTCACCCTCGTGGAGAATCTTGCCGTAGCTATCTTGGACAAAGTCCTCGGCCGCCTTGAGGGCACCGGCGAGGGTGGGAAAGTGCGGAAGCTTGCCGTGGTACCAGGCGGTGGCGGTGTAGCTGGGCAGGAAGAGCTCGAAGGGTAGGTCATTGCCCTTGGTGAAGCGCGTGGTCTGGAAATTCAGGATAGAGGAAACGAGGATGAGGCCGTTGAAGGCGATGCCCTTGCCAATGAGGTCCCCGGCCAGGCCCGCCGCGCGGGTCGTGCCGTAGCTCTCGCCGACGAGGTAGAGGGGCGAAGACCAGCGCTCGGAGCGGCTAAGGTAGAGCCGGATGAACTCGCCGACGGAGGCGACGTCACCAGCTAGGCTCCAGAATTTCTTCTCGCTTTCCTTCTTGACCGGGCGGCTGTAGCCGGTGCCGACGGGATCGATGAAGACGAGGTCGGCGTGGTGAAGCCACGTTTGGGGGTTGTCTTCGAGGCGAAAGGGCGGGGCGGGCTGGAAGCCTTCGGGGGCAAGCACGACGCGCTTCGGCCCGACCGCGCCGAGATGGAGCCAGACCGAGGAAGATCCGGGGCCGCCATTGAACGAGAACATCAGCGGGCGCTTGCTCGGGTCGGTTTCGCCGTCCTTCGTGTAGGCGGTGTAGAACATCGCCGCCTCAGGTTCGCCGAACTCGTCGTTGACGGGCAGAAGGCCGACGGTGACGGTGTACTTGAGGTCGCCAAGCTGGTGGTGGGTCACGGATGGTCCCTGGGACCAATCTAGCTTGTAGGTGTCCTTGGCGCGTTCCTCGGGCTTGGTCGGGCTCGTTTCACTCATTCCCCATTATGGGTTCAACGGACGGAGCATCTCCTTCGCATTTTCGAGGGCGGCGGGCGTGACTTCGTCACCCGCGAGCAGGCGGGCGATTTCCTGGATGCGTTCGTCGCCCGCGAGCGGGCGAACTTGGGTCACGGTCCGGCCATCGACGTCGACTTTTTCGATGTGATAGTGGTGATGGGCCCGGGCGGCGATTTGGGGCAGGTGGCTGATCGCGATGATCTGATAGTGCTGCGAGAGCTCCTCGAGCTTGCGGGCCACGGCGGCGGCGGCGCGGCCGCTGAGGCCAGCATCGACTTCGTCGAAGACCATCGAGGGCACACCGGCGCGGCCAGCAAGGACGGCTTTGAGCGAGAGCATCACTCGCGATAGCTCGCCGCCGCTGGCGATGCGGGCGAGAGACTTCGGTGATTCGCCGGGATTCGGGCTGAACATGAACTCGATGCTATCGGCTCCATCCTCGGCGGGGGTTTTGGGGGTGATCGAGACCTCGAGGACGACGCGGTTCATCGCGAGGTCGCGCAGGTGGGCGGTCACTTCCTCGGCAAAGGTTCCTGCGACTTGCTGGCGCAGGTTGGTGAGGTCTTGGCAGGCGGCTTCGTGAGTGCTCGCGAGGGCTTGGAGCTTCTGTTGGAGGGCTTCCAGGTTTTCCTCGGCGTTGCTGAGGAGGTCCAGTTCGGCCTGGGCGCGTTCGGCGAAATCGAGGATCGCTTGTTCGTTGTCGCCGTATTTCTTGCGCAATCTCTTGAGGATGTCGAGGCGGGCGGTGGCTTCATCGAGCAAAGCGGGGTCGGCTTCGAGCAGGTCGGCGTAGTCGCGCAGTTGACGGATGGATTCTTCGACGAGGATGCTGGCTTCGCGCAGGGGCTGGAGCTGGGTTTCGAGGCTGGCGTCGTATTTGGTGACGTCCTCAAGCGATTGGACGGCACCAGCGAGGAGGTCGCTGCCGCAAGGCTCGCGGTCGGCGAGGGCTTCGAGGGCGGAGAAGACGGCGCGCGAGAGTCGCTCGGCGTATTTTAGGCGGGCGATTTGGGATTCGATCTCGGCATATTCGGTCGGCGACAGCCCGGCAGCGGTGATCTCTTCGACTTGGAAGCGGAGGAGGTCGAGGCGATGCTCGCGGTCGCGGGCACCGTCGGAGAGTTTGCGTAGTTCGGCCCGGACGGCTTCTGCTTCTTGCCAGGTCCGCAGGACATTGGCAAGGGCCTCTTGAGCGGGGGCGCCAATCCAGGCATCGAGGGTGAGGCCATGCTGGGTGGGGTCGAGGAGGGCTTGGTGCTCGTGCTGGCCGTGGAGGTCGACCATCAGCTTGCCGATCTGACGCAGAACAGCAACCGTGGTGAGACGACCGCCGATGCGGCATTGCGACCGGCCTTCGGCCTGGACGTCGCGCTGGATGATGAGGAGTCCATCTTCGAGGGGGACGCCGAGCTCTTCGCAAGCGAGGGCGACTGAGGAACCCGGGGGGACTTGGGCGACGAACTGAACGGAGGCGCGGGCGGTTCCTGTCCGGACCAAGTCGGTGTCGGCGCGCCCGCCGAGGGCGAGTTCGATGGCGTCGATGACCAGCGATTTGCCCGCGCCGGTTTCGCCGGTGAGGACGGTGAAGCCACGCGTCAGGCCGAGGTGGGCACGTTCGATGATTGCGAGGTTCTCAACGGTCAGTTCGGAAATCATCGCGGGCCCAAGGCAATGATACTGTGCTTGCCGGTCCTTTTGGTGGCTACCTTCCGTTGCCCTCAATCTTGCCGACGGTTTGTTGCCAGGTCTGGAATTCGATGTGGTTATCGCCGTAGAGCGAGTTCACGCGGGCTGCGGTGGCATCTTGGCCGCCGTGGTTGAAGCCATGGTCCCAGGCCAGGGGACGGTTGCTTTGGGTGGCGAACGTAAGGGGCGTTCCTTTGGCGAGCAGTTCGTCGAGGAACTCGTAGGTTGTTCCGGCGGCCTGAAAAATCGAGAGTGGGGAGTAGATGGTAGGACCGTCTTCGACGTGGGCCGGGCACTCAAAGATGGCGTCGGAGTGCATGTAGGGCTGGAGAAGGACGTTGACGGCGGGGAGGTTTTCGAAGCCCTCGCAATCACTGGATTTGGGCATCCGTTGGCAATACGCACGGGTGATTCCGCCGACCGAGGAAGGCAGGAGGTCATCATGGTCGCTCGCATAGAGCGCGAGGGCCGCGCCGATTTGCTGGAGGTTCGAGGCGCACACGGTGACCTTGGAAGAGGACTTGGCCTGGGCGGCGACCGGGAATAGAAGCGCGGCAAGCACAGCGATGATCGCCAGGACCGCGAGAATTTCGACGAGGGTAAATGCTTGGGTGCGCTTCATTTGTTCTCCGAGGCCAGGATGGTCTGCTTGGCTTCCTGGTCAGCTTCGCCGATGGTCGTGGTGGTTTGGGCAACGGCTTTGCCTTCGACGGGATCGATTCGCCAGATGCCTCGGAGGGCAGAGGCGCGAACCATGTCGGATTCATCCTGAAGGCGGGACTTCAGGATCGCGATGCACTCTACCTTTGAGTCTCGACGTCCAAATCTGGCGACGGCACTCACGGCCCGGGCTCGGATGAGTTCGTTTTTGTCGGTGACAAGGTGCCGGAGTTCGCTTAGGTCATCCCCACTTGGCGATTCATTTGCTATCGACTTTCGTTGCAACTGAACCGCAGAAGTGTAAGGCCGGACCTCGATACCATTCTTGCGAGCAACGGCGGCGTCTGCGCTTAGCAGATAGGAGTTTTGCTTGTAAGCCACCGTGGCAATAATGGTGGCGACCATGAGACTTGCGATAACTGGTGTTCGGTTAGATCGCAACATGGTCGGCTACTCAATTCACTATAGTGCAAATCCGTTCTTTTCGGGGGACGCGGAGGGAAAGATCTCGGCAATAGCGCAAAAGTCAACAAGAACGGAGTAGAGTTTCGCAAATGGCTGCTGACAAGTTTCCAACTCTGACCCCCTATCTTGTCGTTTCCTCGGCGGATGAGGCCATCGCGTTCTATACGAAGGCCCTCGGGGCAGTCGTGCGCGGGCCGATTGAGCGCACGGAAGATGGACGGGTCTTGAATGTCCAGCTCGAAATCGGCGACAGCATCTTGATGCTCAACGACGCCTTTCCCGAGTACGGCAGCGCGGCCCCCAAGCCGGGGGATTCGGTCTTCATCACCATCCACATCGCTTCGACAAACATCCAAGCCGATTGGGATCGGGCGGTGGCGGCGGGCGTCGAAGTCACGATGCCCCTCGACGATATGTTTTGGGGCGATCGGTACGGCCAGTTCCGCGATCCGTTTGGCTACAAGTGGTCGATCGGCCAGCCGATCGACACGATCCCGGCGAGTTAGGCTTACTACTTCGGCTCGATCTTGGTGGCTTTGCCGCCCTCGAAGGTCACGACCTTGTCTTTCCAGGTGTAGATGTCGCTTCCGCCGACATGGGCGAAGTCGTCTGGCTCACCCATGAGAGAGCGGGCGACGGCGACATCCATGCCGAGTTCAACCGTCTTGGCGTTGGTGGTACCGGCGAGGGTGCCTTCCTTCGAGTTTCCGCCTTGGCAACCGGCCACAGCGACACATACAACGAGAGCGAGAGACCAAAGTAGAGAGCGCATCGGCTGATTCTAGCACCCGGTGTGGCCATTCTTTCCGGTGGCAGTGCGCTAAAATTTGCTCATGAAGCTTTGGTATCGGCAGGCCGCGAAGAATTGGAACGAAGCCTTGCCCTTGGGCAACGGTCGGCTCGGTGCCATGGTTTTCGGCGCACCTCGCGAAGAGTTGATCCAGCTCAACGAAGACACCCTGTGGTCGGGGCGTCCTCATGATTACGTTGCGGCCAATGCGGGGGCGGACCTCGACGAGGTGCGAAAACGCATCTTCGGGGGGCGCGAGCGGGATGCAGAAGCGCCGATGGCGAACTCATTGATGGGACACCCGGTGTTTCAGCAGGCGTATCAGCCGCTGGGCGACCTTCGGCTTACAGTCTTGGCTTCGGGGGAAGTGACGTCGCACGAGCGCGGGCTCGACCTCGCCACGGGCATCGCTTCCACCATCAGCGAGATTGGCGGAGTCAAAATTCAGCGCGAGGTCTTCGTTTCGGCACCAGATCACGTTCTGGTCGTCCGGATCGAAGCGAGCGAGCCCATTTCATTTCGGGTTGGGCTCACGTCGCCGCATCCGCATGGAACCCAACTCGCCCCGTCTGAACATGGGGTTGTGGGCCGCAAGCGCATGAGCGCTCATCCGGAGACCTTGCGGATCTGGGGGCAGTGGACCGGCGACGGTGTGAACCGGGGCCTTCAGGCGGGCGTCGAGGGCGTCGGGATCAAGTTTGAGGCGGCCCTCCGAGTCGTTGCCGAGGGCGGATCTGTGGCTGCCGAGGGCGAGGAACTGGTGGTGAAGGACGTTCGAGCTTGCACCCTGATTCTCGGCGCGGGCACAAGCTTTCGCAACTACAAGGACATTTCGGGCAATCCGGCCGACCGCTGGACGGTCGCCCTTTTCGATGCGGCGAAGAAGCCTTTTGCGACCCTGCGGGCGCGGCATACCAAGGACGTGGCGAGCCTCATGGGGCGGGTTTCGCTAGACCTCGGCGGGCACGACGCACGCAAGTTGCCCACCGATGAGCGTCTCGACAAGGTCCGCGCTGGTGGCGAAGATCCCGACCTTTGCGCGACCTACTTCCAATATGCCCGCTATCTGCTTCAGAGTGCGAGCCGTCCAGGAACCCAGCCCGCCAACCTGCAGGGCATCTGGAACAAGGACATGGTGCCCGCTTGGGGCAGCAAATACACGACCAATATCAACATCCAGATGAACTACTGGCCCGCCGAGGTCACCAACCTGGCCGAGTGTCACGAGCCACTGTTTGACATGCTCGACGACCTGCGCGTCACTGGTGCGGCAGCGGCGAAGTCGTATTACAAGGCGGATGGCTGGGTGTTGCACCACAACACCGACCTCTGGCGTGGGGCGGCGGCGGTCGATGGTCCGTGGGGTGTGTGGCCGATGGGCAGCGCCTGGTTCGCCCGGCATCCCTGGGAGCATTTCCTCTTCACGCGCGACGTTCGCTTTTTGCGTCGCCGGGCGTGGCCGATCATGCGGTCGGCGGCAGAGTTTGCGCTAGATTTCCTTGTGCGTGCGCCCGAAGGGGTGAAGTTTGCCGGGAAGCTGGTGACCAACCCATCGCACTCGCCGGAGAACAGCTATCGAAAAGCGGACGGTACCACCGCGACCATGACCTACGCGGCCACGATGGACCTGATGATCCTGCATGACCTCTTCACAAACTGCCTCGCGGCTTTGAAACAGTTGAAGAACCAGTCCGAGGCACCATTCCAGGTGCGCATTGAGGATGCCCTAAAGGACCTCCCGCCACTGCAGATCGACCCTCGCGATGGTCGGTTGCAGGAGTGGATCGAGCCGTTTGATGAGCCAGAACCGGGGCATCGGCACATGTCGCACTTCTATGGCCTGCATCCGGGCCACCAGATCGGGGTTCGCACTACGCCAGAATGGGCGACGGCGATCCGCAAGAGTCTGGAGTATCGCCTTAGCCATGGAGGTGGCGGAACGGGCTGGAGCCGGGCCTGGGTGACGCTGTTCTTCGCTCGGCTGGAAGATGGCGAAGGCGCGCACACGCACCTGATGCAACTCCTGCGGAAGTGCACGTTGCCGAACCTATTCGATGATCACCCGCCGTTCCAGATTGATGGAAATTTTGGCGGGGGCACGGCGATTGCAGAGATGCTGGTGCAGAGCCATCACGGCGAGATCGTCCTGCTGCCGGCCTTGCCGAAGGCATGGCCCGATGGCGAGGTGCGGGGCCTTCGAGCAAGGGGTGGGTTTGAGGTTTCGGTCCGATGGTCAGGCGGAAAGCTCGCGGAGGCAACCGTGGTTGCCTCCGAAAGATCAAGCGCTCGCATTCGCGTGGGCGATCGGGTTCACGACCATCGATTCAAGGCTCGCGAAAGCCACACGATCCGGCCTTAATCTTCATCCCAGAGCTTTACGTTGGGCTTTTCGTGGATGAAGAATCCGCCGATGATGGCGGTGACCAGGGCGATGCCGATGGGGTACCAGAGGCCCGCGAGCGGGTTGTGGGTCTTCTCGGCGAGGGTCGTGCCAATGAGGGGGACGAGGCCGCCGAAGACGCCGTTCCCAATGTGATAGGGCAGCGACATAGACGTGTAGCGAATCTTGGTGGGGAAGAGCTCGACTAGGAACGCGGCGATGGGGCCATACACCATGGTCACGAAGACCACCTGAATGAAGATCAGCAAGGTGAGAGCGACCGTGTTCGGGTTGGTTGGGATCGCCTTTGGCATGGCGGGATTCCAGCCGCTGACGTTGATCATCGCCTGGTAGATCGGGATATAGAGGAGCGCGCCCAGCACCATGCCTGCGATCATGATTGGCTTGCGGCCCACACGGTCGGAGAGCCAGCCGAAGAAGACGAACAACGGCGTTCCGAGCAAGAGCGCGACGGCCACGATGTAGTTGGTGGTTTCGAACTGGATATTCAGGACTTTCTGGAGGAAGTACAGCGCGTAGAACTGGCCGGTGTACCAAACGACGCCTTGTCCGGCGGTCGCGCCGAAGAGGGCGAGGATGACCAAGCGCCGGTTGGCGGGCTGGACGAAGCTATCGCGCAGCGGGTTGGTGGAGCCGGTGCCCTTCGCTTTCATCTTGGCGAAAAGTGGTGATTCGGCCATCCGGGTGCGGATGAAGTAGCTCATCACGATGAGGGCCATGGAGACCAAGAAGGGGAAGCGCCAGCCGTAATCGTTGAACGCATCCGCCGACATCGACGACTTGGTGAGAAGGATGACGCCGAGGGAAACGAAGAGGCCGAGGGTGGCGGTGGTCTGGATGAAGCTGGTGTAGAAGCCGCGCTTGCCATCGGGGGCGTGCTCGGCCACATAGGTGGCGGCCCCGCCGTACTCGCCACCGAGGGCGAGTCCTTGGAGGAGGCGGAGCAGAAGCAACAGGATCGGCGCAAGGTAACCGGCCTGGGCAAAGGTGGGCAACAAGCCAATAGCAAAGGTCGAGAAGCCCATGAGGATGAGCGTGACGAGGAAGGCGTGTTTGCGGCCAACAACGTCGCCGACCCGACCGAAGACCAGGGCCCCGAAGGGGCGCACAATGAAGCCTGCGGCAAAGGTCGCCAGGGTCGCGATGAACCCAAAGAACTCATCGCCCTTGGGATAAAACTCCGCCGCCAGCACGGTGGCGAGGCTCCCGAAGATGTAAAAGTCGTACCACTCGATCAGGGTCCCGGCGGACGAGGCCCCAATGACCTGCCATATCCCCTTCGCGCTCGCCTCATTGCGTTGTTCCACGGAGGGGTTTGTTCCACATTGACCTGGGAGATTCCTGCTTAGTCGGTGGTCTTTACCAACTGTCGCCGCCGCCGCCGCCGAAGCCGCCGCCGGAGAATCCGCCGGAATCGCTGAAGCCGGAGCCGCCGCCGCTCGCTCCGTCGGAGCGGGGCGGGGTAGAGGCGGCTTGCGATAGGGTGTCGGACATGCTCACGAGGTCGTTCGAGAAGTACATGTATGAGTAGGGTGTGCCGTAGGGCACGTCGTACCAACTTGGCATCTCGTGGAGCAGCCCTTCGAAGGCCATTGACCACTCTTTGGCGAGGCCGAGGGCGATGGCGTGGGGGAGGTACTCCTCGAAGATGTCCCCGATGGGCCGGTTCTTAGCGAAGTGCTCGATCTCCTGGCCCTTGGCCCGGCGGATGAAGTCTTCGAAGCCTCGGGCAAGGTCGAAGGTTTTGGCCCCGAGCGAAGTCCGTCGGGGCATCAGTTTTGCAAACGGAAGCAGGATCAGCAAGCCGATGACGCCGCCGACGATGGAGGGCAAAGGCGAGCGCGTGGGTGAAATGATGAACGCCAAGAACCCAAGGATGGCGAGGAGCACCACGCCACAGCCAATGAAGCTGTTGCGGGCCGACTCGGGCGAGGAGCGGTAGTAGCCACGCTTCACCATGGCGTCGTAAAGAGAGCTGCGCAGGAGGCCGATGCTGGGGGCGACGTGGGTGCGGAGGGCGAGGTCGTCGATGGGCTCACCGCAGTTGCGCAGCAAGCCGAGGAGCATCAGCTCAAACTCGGTGAGACCGTCCTGATTGGCTTGGCCGGTCAGATGAATGCGCGCGGTCTTGCGCTTGAAGATCAGCCCTTCTTCGTGGGGCGATAGCGTGAGGTGGCCGTGGACGGCGAGGCTGATGATGCCTGCCGCGATGTCGCGCGAGTCCACGCGTTCGTCGAGGATCACGCCGAGTTCGGATCCGCTCATGCCGTCGGGCGGCTCGTATTGCACAACCATGGGCCCGCGTGCGGGGTCTTTGCCGAACTTGAAGTAGGCAAAGACGGCCCCGATGAGGGCAAGGAGCGGGATGGCAAAGCCGAGATTCGGCAGGACGGTGTAGCGAATCTGCTGGGCTGTGGATGGCTTGGCGATCGCATCGGCGGGCAACGCAAGGACCATGGTCAGTCCCTCACCGGGGTTGGAGGTAACTCCGTAGTCGATGGTGGCCGAGCTAGATCCGAGGTTGAGCCGGAAGGGGCCTTGTTGGAGGGCACCGACGGTGGAGATCGTGGCTTGGTTGCGGGAGCCGTAGCCGCCCGCGAATGCCCGCATCCGCACGCCGCTCTTCGTTTGGGGGAACGAAAGGGTTACGCCGATCTTATCGATAGGGGCGGTCCATTCGGTGCCGACGGCGTTCCAATAAAGTTCGGCAGTGGGCTGCCAGTCGGAGGTTTCCTCGTGCCAATTGAAGACATTTTCAACCGAGTAACGGATGGTGTAGAGCTTCCGTGTTCCGGGCGCGAAGGTGATATCGGGGTCGCCGATTTTCAGGGTCCACTTGGAGCCACCTCGGCTCTCCTTGTAGACGGTCGGCCCGCCGTCCACCGTGACGCCATCGAAGTGGAGGAAGATAGCCCTGGCGGTGCCTTTGCCGTCATCGAGGGCCCAAGGGATCGAGCGGATGATGCCGCGTCGAGGCTGATCGAAGCGGACGCGCAGGTCCTCTTGCACTCGGACGAGGCCGTCGGCCTGCACCTTCAGGTCCACCCGATAGTCTTCGATCACATATTGGGCGAGGGCGGGAACAGCCAGGAGGAGAATCCCTACCCAAACGAGAAACAGGCGGCGCATATCGGCAGATTACTTTCAATCCTCAAGAAGTGCGGCCAAAGTATCCTCAGTCTCTTGGACAACGTGCTCGTTGCTGTAGAGTGAGCCCGCCTTTTCGCCGAGCTCTCGGCGCATCTCATGCTGAAAATCTTGGTCTCGCGCCAGCCGCAAGGCGAGTTGCACGTACTCTTCACCGTCTTTGGCGATCAGGTTGGTCATCCCGATCTCCTGGTAGAAACACTGGGTGATTCGACTTCGAAGCTGTTCGCCGGGGAAAGTGACGACGGGCCGCGACATCGCGAAGAATTCGAGCGTGGTGGTGCCGCCACCAAAGTGGATCGGATCGAGCAGGACGTCGCAGTGATGCACCAGGGAGAGGAAATCGGGAAATGCGAGGCGGGGCAAGATCACGATGCGATCATCGAATCCGGGCATCGTGCGGGCAAAGCGCTCGCGCAGGATGGGCTCCCAAAGCTGGTGGACGGCGTTGTTGAGGACGAGGATGCCGTTGGGGTCCTCGTCCAGGATGCGGCCAAGCAAGACATCGAAGTCGGGATGGAGTTTGAAGAGCGACTGCGGGATGCCGTACAGTCGCTTGCCCTCGGGGAGACCAAGTTTTGCGTGGGAAGTGAATTCGGCGGGCGGCTCAGGGCGGACGAAGTAAGTGTTGGCATGCTTCGTGCGCAGGAGCTTTTCGCCGTAGAATCGGTCGCTGCTTGGGGTTTCGAGGTGCTCGCTCGTCAGGAAGGCGTCAATGTTCGGGCTTCCCGAGGTCATGGGGTGGCCCCAGGTGGTGACTTGCTTGCGGGCGAGGCGAATCTGGGCGAGGTACCAGAGGAAGTTGTTCATCCCCAGTTCGGGATAGAACAGGATGTCGAGCTCTTCCCGTTCGATCTGCCACTGCGCGAGGTCCAGGGAATTCGCGAGCGAGACCGTCTTGGCGAATCTCGCACGCAGCTTTTGGTTGACTTCGTCCTTGCCCTCGCTGGCGTCGAAGAAGATGACTTCGAACCGCTCCTTATCCATCCGGGCGAAGATTTCGGCGTAGATTTTCGCGATGGTGTGGTTGCGGAAGTGGCTGGTGGCGACCCCAAGGCGGATCGGCTTGCTCTTGTCGCGGGGTCTTTCGATGTGGGGAGCACCCGTATCGAGGGCCGGGCAGGCAGAGCGCACTCGGGCGGCGAAGGACTGGACGAGGTCGATCTCCGGCAAGCCTTGGTAGGCAAGGAAGAACGGCGTCATGCGCAGGGCCTCGAAGGGATTGCGCATCTCGAGGCCTTCGGTTTGGGCGATGACCTCGCTGAAGTAGGCGCGGGAATCGATGATCTCCTCGGTGGTTTGGGCGATGCTGGGCTGCATCAGGGCGCTGAGAAGGAGCGACGCCCGGTCACCGGTGGCGACGAGGCTCTTTCGGGCCTCCAGGTAGCGACCAGCTTCTTGGAGCAAGCGAGACCGCACGCGGATGGTTTCGAGGTCGTTCGGACGCACCTTGAGGGCATGTTCGAGGGCGACGATGGAGTCGCCCAAGCGGCCGACGCTGTGGAGGGTTGATCCGAGCTCGTGGTAGGCGGGCAGGAAGGTCCGCTGAGTTTGGATCGCGTGTTGGAAGGTCTCCAAGGCCTCGGGGGTGCGCCCTTGGTGGTGCAGGCTGATGCCGAGGTTGGAGAGCACTTGGCCGGTGCGGAACCCGACTTGGAGCGCCATGCGGAAGGTGCGCTCGGCTTCTTCGGGACGACCAAGGATGAGCAAGAGGGCGCCCAGGTTGTTGTGGGCTTCGCCATAGGTCGGCGCGAGTTTGATTGCTTCGCGGAACTGGGCGAGGGCATCCTCACCACGCCCGAGGTCGCGCAGGAGGTTGGCGAGGTTGAAGTGGTACTCGGGGTTCCTGGGTTCGAGGGCGACGGCGTTTTGGAGAAACGGCAGTCCCTCGGCGGGCCGCCCGAGTTCACCTAGGGTGAAGCCGCGGTTGTTCCAGGCCAAGTGCGCATAGGGTTCGAGTTCGCACGACTTGGCGAAGCATTCGAGGGCTTCCTCGTGGCGTTTGAGCATTTGGAGGCCGGCGCCAAGGTTGGTCAGGGCTTCGACATGGTTGGGTTCGGCCGCGACGGCCTTCTTCAGGAATTCGATGCCCTGGGTCGGTCGCTCGCGCTGGAACATCACGATTCCGAGCAACTGGAGGGCGTCGGCGGTCCGGGGGGCAACATCGATGACGGCACGCAGGGTGCGTTCGGCTTCGTTGAGCTTGCCTTGCTGTAGTTGGCGGCGGCCGGTGGCCAGCCATTCGGGCACCTGAGCGAGAGATGGTCGGGCCGAATCTTTAGACATTGGTGCCTATTCTTGGCTTTTGGTCGGGGCGACAGGATTCGAACCTGCGACCTCATGCTCCCAAAGCACGCGCTCTACCAAGCTGAGCCACGCCCCGACGATTGCATAGGGTACCTCCTGGAGCGGCCTATGCTTCTTGGACAAGGGTCTCTTGCACTCGGAGTGAGAAAATAAGGGCGGCGACGGTGGCGAGTCCGGCGGCCACAGCGAAGGTGTTTCGCAACCCAAAGTGCTGAGCGATCCAGCCAAACAGAACGGGGCCAACGGCGGAGGCAACCCCCGCAACGGCGGCCAATCGGCCCTGGGCATGGCCACGGGTCGAGTTGGTCGAAAGGTCATTGATGAGGGCAATGGAAACGACCCCCATGATGCCAAAGTTGATGCCGTGGAGAAGCTGGACCGCCGCGAGCCACACAGGGCCGGTGGCGGGGACATAGAGGAGCATCCGCACGGGGAGCAGGAGATAGCAGATGAGAAGGATCGGTCGGCGGCCGAACCGATCCGACAGCCGACCCGCCTGGAGCATGACCAGTACCTCAACGACTACACCACCGGCGAACATGCCGGTGACCCAAAGCGCATCGCCGCCCAGCTCGTTCATGAACAGGCTGAGGAAGGTTGAACTCCCGTAGAGGGCGAGAATGTAGAAAAAGTAGCTGGCGAGGAACCACTGGAGGTTCGCGGGCAGAGGGGCCTTCTGAGCGATCAGGGTGGGTTCGGCGCTCTTGCGGTCGGGCACGAAGGCGGCGATGAGCGCAATTCCAACGAAGAGCATCGGGCCCCAAAAGAAGATGACGTTAAGCTCTTGTCGGCTGTAGGCAGTATTCGCCAGGTGCTGGCTGCGCACAAGGAAACCGGCGAGGATTCCGATGAGGATGTAGCCGATGGAGCCGAAGACACGGTAACGGGCGTAAGTCTCGCCGCCCCGGGCCGCCGTGACCATTCGGCCGACAAGCACTCCGCCAGCAGCATTCAGATACATGGTGCCGTTGATCCCGGCGGCGGTGAGGAGCAGGTAGGTCCACCACTGGTTGGCAAATTGGTAGCTGAAATAGGCCAGGCCGGAGATGAGGGCAGTGGTGGCGATGAAGGGCCTTCGGGCGTCGAAGCGGTCGGAGAGTCGCCCCAGAATGGGTTGCACGAGCAGCGCAAGCGCGGCTCCCACGCCGAGGATGAGGCCGATTTGCTCGCGCGAAACTCGAGCCGTCTCCATGTAGAGCGACATAAAGGGCTGGAGAAAGCCAAAGACAGAGGTGATCAGAAAGAGAAGCGCCGTGAGCGCGACCCGCTCACGGCGCGTAGTTTCTTGCACGAAGGAAGGGGATACCTCAAATGCGATGCCAGACGCGGGGCTCCTGCAGGAGTTGGGGGTTGGGAGTTAAGGCCGAGGTTTGATCCTGAAACCAAAAGCCACATTCGTCAGAATACCCGGTTGCAGATATAGCGTTTACGCGTACAATGGAGGCATGAGCAAGCGCGCATTGGCGCATGACAAACGACGACACACCGACAAGCGCAAGGCGTTTAAGACCATGCTGGCCTACGAAAAGGCCAAGAGCACCTCCATCGAACATCGAGTTGGCCCATCCGACATCGCCCCGGAGGAGCAATCTGGCTTCGATCGCATGTCTCTTGGCGACGTGCGGCCGGTGCTTTTGACCAGTAGTGGAGATGTCATCGAGTTTCCCAAGGCCCTCAACGACCTTTTTGTGACGGTGGTCCAGGCAGTGAAGCAGAAGCAAGCAGTGTTTCTGATGCATGAAGATGAAGCCTTCACGACCCAAGCGGCCGCGAATTACCTCGGCATGTCCCGGCAGTATTTTGTTAGCCTATTGGATAAAGACATACTTCCGTATCACCGGGTCGGTACTCATCGGAGGGTCCTGTTCAAGGATATTGTGGCTTTCCAACGCAAACGCAGCGAGATCAGGAAGTCCACTCTCGACCGAATGACGGCTGAGCTGGTTGATTCGGGCCTCTATGATCGTTATGTCGACTTGTCGCGGCCAGAAGGTGAATAAGTACCAGTGAGGGCAAACTCCCCCGTGGTTCTCGACGCCTGTGTTCTTTCGGAGGCTGCAGTCTCCGACCTCATCTTGCGGTTGGCCGACGAGCCAAATCTTCTCATGCCACGGTGGACCCATGAGATCTGGAACGAAACGCTTCGAACTTGGGTTGAGAAGCTTGGCTGGGACGAGCGGATTGCCCTGTCACGACTAGGAGCAGCAATCGACTGTTTCCCTGAAGCCATGATTGAGGGGTTCGAGCACCTCATTGAGAAGTGCGAGAACCATCCTAAGGATCGTCACGTGCTGGCGGCGGCGATCCACTCACGGACAGATGTCATTGTTACGTTCAACGTTCGAGACTTCAAGCCCGAACATCTGCGCCCTTGGGGCATTGTTGCTGTCCATCCTGCTGACTATCTGCAACTCCTATTCGATCATGATCGCGCCACGGCAACGACGGTCCTAGAAGCCATGGCGGCAAAAACTCGAAGGACGTTACCGGAGATTGTTGCTCGACTTGCGTGGCACGTCGAGCCATTCTCGGCTTATGTCGCAGCTGAATTGGGTTTTGAGCTTCCTATCCTTTCGCCCCGTCAATGGATGCGTTAGTTTGATCTTGGCCGAAGCGACTTGACGTCGGCGTTCGTGACGGTTGCCTCGGTAAACTTCGCAATATGGTGACGGACCGCCTTACCCTCAGTGGTGATCTCCTCGACCAGCGGACGCTGAGCAAGGTATTGGACACCCTCAACTTTCATGGCGTGGCGTTTCGGACCCGCAAATTTACGGTAGGCGAGAACTCCCAGGATCCGTCGATTATCGAGCTCCGCCTCAAGGCACCCGATCTTCCCACCATGCGGTCGGCGCTTAAGGCGTGCGAGGTCTACGGGGCGGTCTTCAATATCGAGGACGTCACGCTTTGCGAAGCGGACATGGATGCGGTCCTCCCCGAGGAGTTCCACTCGACGACCAACTTCACCACCCACATCCTGATCGAGGGCGAATGGGTCGAGGTCCAGAGCTTGGAGATGGACTGCGGCATCCGCGTGTGGCAAGAGGACGGTGCTTGGCGGGCAGCGACGTGCCCAATGCATAAGGTCAAGAAGGGCGACATGCTCGTGGTCGGCCATCACGGCGTGCGGGTGATGCCCGCCGACGATGAGGAGATGGACGAGGCTGAGTTCCGATTTATGTCGAACGAGGTCAGCTCCGAGCGGCCGAAGGCGAGGATGATCGCTCACGCGGCCGAGGCAATGAAACGGGCAATACAGGAGGGCAAGAAGGTCCTCTTGGTCGGCGGTCCCGCGATCATTCATAGCGGGAGCGCATCCTTGCTCGCCACGCTTATCGAGCACGACTATATCCATGTGCTCTTCGCCGGCAACGCGCTGGCCGCGCATGACATCGAGTCGAGCATGCTCGGGACCTCGCTCGGGGTCGATCTCCAGACGGGGCGAAGTGGACCCCATGGGCACACCCACCACCTGCGCGCCATCAACCGAGTGCGCCGGGCCGGTTCGATCGCGAAGGCGGTGGAAGAGGGCATCATCACAGGCGGAGTCATGACAACTTGCATTCACAAGGGGGTTCCGTTTGTGCTTGCTGGTTCCATTCGCGACGACGGCCCGCTACCGGACGTGATCACAGACGTGGTGCAGGCAACCGACCGGATGCGGGAATTGGTTCCGGGCGTGGGGGTGTGCCTCATGGTCGCCACGACCCTGCACAGTGTGGCGACGGGCAACATTCTCCCTGCCTCGGTGAAGACTTACTGCGTGGACAGCGACGCCGACACCGTGATCAAGCTGACCGACCGTGGCACTCACCAAGCAATTGGCTTGGTCACGGATTGCGAGTTCTTCTTGAAGGAACTCTGCTGGCAGCTTGGCTTGATCTAGGCGTTCATTTGCGGGCGACGAAGAGCGGCCATCCGATCCAGCCGCCCGCTTGGTTGCTGTCGATGATCTTGGTTTGGCCGCCGGAGGTTTGTCGGACCTTGACGTGGAACGTGTCACCGCCGAAGACAATTTCGCGCAAGCCGGTGACGCTGAACGAGGCGTTCCGGATATCGAACATTGGCCTCTGGTCATCTTTGGCGATGCCCGGGCCGTACATGAACATGCCGTGGATTTCGGTGCGTCCGCCTTCGCGGGTTAGGAATTTCACCCCCGGCCCTTCGGATTTCACGCCAAGAGCCCAGACGTTCGCACCCGTGTTGCGGACCAGGCCGGTGTCGTCGTTGCCTTCGGGGTTTAGCTGGCGGCACCAGGCGCTCTGGCCGGGACTCTGCATCGTGAGGCGACCAGGAAAATCGGTGGCGAAGATGTCGCCGGTGCCGGTGCCGAGGATCGTGAGGCCGCAGCTCTCCACCAGGAGGGTCTTGCTCTTGGATTGGTTTTCGACCGTGACTCCGCGGCCGCCGAAGGCATCGATGTTTTGGAATTTCACCACCGGGGCCGATGTATCGGAAACCACGAACTTGCCGTTCGGCCCGCCGAGGATGCGCCCGAAACCAAGACCCATGATCATGCGGACACTGCCGTGGACCTTCACGACGCCATCGACGTTGTACCAGTTGGGGTCTCCGCCCCCGATGCCGCGCAGGGTGACGAATGTGGCGCCCCGCGATGCCGCGTAGTCGATGGCATCTTGAATGGCCTGGGTGTCGTCCTTGTTGTCGCCCGCGATTGCCCCGAAGTCGTTAGCGCTGACCCATTTTGCTGGCGCGGTTTCCCATGCAATAGCAGGCTCAGGCTTGATCGGCAGGTTCAGCGATTTCGCCGGAGTTGGGAAGATCGACGGGACGATGTGGGAGGCATATTCGTTGATGGCCGGTCCTTCGAGGTCACCAGCAGCGCTGGTACTTTGGATCGCCTTGGCGAAGCCCTTGGTGGTGACGTTACGGGCGAAGAGCACTCCTTTGTTTAGGATCGCGGGCTGCTTTTTATCGTTGCCGGTGAACTTGCCGCCGATGATGGAGGTCACCCCGCTCCAATGGCCCCAGTCGTTGGGGATGTCGCCGTTGATGGCAACGGGCGTGTTTTCAACTGTGAGGTCCTCGATGGCGGCAGGCGTGGCGTTCACATACACGCCGACCTTGCGGCAGTTTCGCACGGTGATCCGCGAGAGCGTCGTGCCCCAAATCCACTGGGCCTGGATGCCGGTCTCGAAGCCATCGACGACCGCATCTTGGATGAGGTTGGGCCCGCTCTGGTCGAGGAATCCGGCATTGATCCCGACCTTGCCGCGACCAATGACTTTGACATTTTGTAGAATGCCACTGTTGGTGGCGTAGTAGCGGATGCCGTCAACCTCGGGGTTATTGCCGACGTCCACGGTGAAGTTGCGCAGGTTGCGCATGAACCAATCGGCGGAGGTCGGACCCTTTTCGTTCGGGTGGGTCCGGAGCACGGAGTTCACGTTCTTGACCCCGCTGTCGAGTCGGAGAATCACCCCATCGCGGGTCTCGCCGTAGAGCCAAGGGCCGAGCGCACTCTTGACCACGAGGGTCTGGGTGACCCGATAGACCCCGTTGGGAAGGAACAGGGCCTTTGTTTTGCCCCCGATTCCGCAGCTGGCATCGAGGGCGCGTTGCAGTGCTTCGGTGTCGTCCGTCTTGCCGTCGCCCTTCGCTCCGAAGTCACTTTTGGCATTCAGAACCGATGGGTCTTTGGGAAAGAAGAACCGAACAGCAGGACGCGGTGTTTGGACAACGACCGACGCGCACAAGAGCAAACTCAGCATAAGGACCTCGGTTCCTATTGTCCTTCGGAACCGAGGCTAGGTCATAGGTTTCTTGGGTGATATCTATCACCTATGGCCTGGGTTTATTGGTTGACGGAGAGGTCGATGGCCTTCGTCAACAGGGTTTTGGCACTCTGCCAGACCTCGGCGGACGAGTGGGCCACATCGATCCTGTATTCACCCGGATTGGCGTGCCAAGCGTTTTGGTTCACGTCCCAGTAGGTGAAGGAGCGGCCATTTAGAACAACGGAAACTCGCTTGGTCTGGCCGGGGTTTAGGCTGGCGCGGACAAAGCCCTTGAGTTCCTTACCGGGCCGCTGGACCTTCGGCTTCCGCTCGCCCACGTAGACCTGGACAACTTCGGAGCCGGGCCGGGAACCCTTGTTGGTGACATCCACCGAGACCTCAAAGAACGGCCCGGGGCCGTTGCCCTTGGCGACGGGCCGTACGGTGAGATTGCTGTACTGGAACGTCGTGTAGGAAAGGCCAAAGCCAAAGGGAAACTCGGGCTTGGCGCGAGTTTTCTCGAATCCTCGGTAACCGACGAAGATGCCTTCACGGTATTCGATGTCTTGGGTGCCCGGTTTGGTGAAGTAGTAGCTGTTGGCGGCGGGGTTGTCGCTCAGGCGTCGCTCCCAGCTGATCGGCAATCGTCCCGACGGGTTGACGCGGCCTAGCAGGATGTCGGCCAACGCCGTACCGCCCTCTTGGCCTGGGTACCACGACGAGAGGAGGCCGGAAACGCTGCCCAGCCAGGGCGAAACATCGACGCTTCCGCCCGAGTTGAGGACCACAACGACCTTCTTGTTGAGGCTGGCCATCGTGCGGATAAGTTCGTCTTGGCCCGGGGGCAGGCGGAAGTCGCGGTCGGTGCCTTCGGTCTCGGTCTGCGTGTCGAACCCGGCGGCCACGACGACAACATCAGCTTGCTTGGCCAGGGTCTTCGCGGCTTCCGCCACCAAACTGCCCTCACGATAGAGACCCAGCCTAAGGAACGGCGCGCCAAAGCCAGTGTTGCGCAGAACTTCTAGTTCTACTTTGTGCGGCTTCGCGGTCAGGCTCAGTTGCGCCTGGTTGACCGTGAAAGGAATCAGTTTGCTCGCGTCGAGGATCACTTTGCCATCGACAAGAAGCCGGAAGTTCGCAGAGCTTTGCACGAAGACTCGGTGGCTTCCTGCGCCCTTGGGCGTGAAGTAGCCAGTCCAGCGCGAGGTGGTGGGCCGAGGGCGAACGACGCCAAAGTTCATCTCGGGAGGAAGTGCGTCCTCATCGCCGCCACCAACGTTGAAACCAGGTTGCCCAAAGTTCACAACCCGTTCCGTGCGCACGTCGACCGGCGTACCCGAAGCGTCCTCCGATTCGAAGGTCTCGACTAAGAGACCCTTCTTCGTGCCAGCCGAATCAAAGGTGAATTCAGTGCGATTGGCGATTCCGGCGAGGCTGGGGAGGCCACGGTGGAAAGTCACATTGCCTGCCGCTCCAACCGCGTTGCTGAGGCCTTCGAGCAAGCTGACCGTGTGAAAGGGCGTGACGGCTCCGCTGCCGCCACCGGTGGGAACGCCGGGATAGGCATTGGGTCCGATGACGGCGATTCTCGCGCCAGTAGCCCGGAGCGGGAGCAGATTCTTGGCATTCTTGAGGAGGACGACGCCCTTCTGCGCGGCCTCGAGGGTCGTTGCCCGACCGGGTTGGTTGAAGCGAGGGATGGTCGTGTCCTCTTGGGGGCGATCGAGCCAGCCGAATCGGACGGCGACGCGCAGAATCCGCCGGACCTTTTCGTCGATGGTCGCTTCCATGACCTCTCGCTTTTGGATGGCAGGCAGGAGGTTCCGAGTGTTGAAGTTCGCCCCGAACGGCATCTCGAGGTCGAGGCCGCCGTTGGCGGCTCCGACCGCCGAGTGGGTGGCAAACCAGTCGGACATCATGATGCCGGGGAAGCCCCATTCTTTACGAGCAACCTGGGTGTTGAACCTCGGGTTCTCGCTCATGTAGAGGCCGTTGGTCAGGTTGTAGGCGTCCATCATCGCCCCGACTTTGCCGACCTTGACGGCGTCTTCGAAGATCGGGAGGTAGATCTCGCGGAGCGTCCGCTCGTCAATCACCGTGTTCGAAGAGTTGCGGGCAAATTCCGAGTTGTTGCCTAGGAAGTGCTTGACGGTGGCGCTGACGCCCACGCTCTGGACGCCTTGGATGTAGGCGGTCGAGATGCGCGAACCCAAGAGCGGATCTTCGCCGAAGTACTCGAAATTGCGGCCATTCAGGGGCATTCGGTAGATGTTCACGCCCGGTCCAAGGAGGAAGTGCGCCCCGCGTGAGCGCGCGTCGCGTCCGATCTGGAGGCCGACGCGGCGGGCGAGGTCGGCATCCCAGGTCGCGGCAAGGCCGATCCCACCAGCGAAGGCGGTCGAAGGCTGGGGGTTGTGGGCCCCGACGGGGCCGTCGGACATTCGGAAACTTGGAATGCCAAGGCGGGGGATGGCTTTGGTCCCCATCATGTCGCCCCCCGCGATGAATCCTATCTTTTCTTCTAGGGTCATGCGCCCGAGGAGTTGTTGGACTCGGGCTTCGCCGGTTTGCTTGGGGGATGCGATCGCGGCGGTGCCGAGCGAGCTGGTCACCAGCCCGATACAGCAATATTTCAGCACTGAAATTCTCATCTTCGGGAGTCTTTTACCTGACCCACCTTCGATGTCCCCCATGCTTGGCCCAAGCTTTAGCGGGCGGGCTTGAGCGATTTATTCAGGGTTTGCGCCAGGCGATACCCCGCGATGGCGACTCGTCGGGTGATGATCTGGCGGCTTGCGCGCAGGTACTCGGGCGTGGGCTCTTTGCCTTCCTCGGTCGAGTAGCTGCTGGATTTCGCGAACCCGAAACTCTCCTTCGCCCAGTCCTCTGGGTTGAGGTTGCGACCACCGCGCAGGCCCGCGAAGGGGACGGCGGCTTCGATGGTCTGGGCGACTTGGACGGGCGAACCCTCGCCTGTGAAGAGGCCGCAACCGAGGTCCCAAAGCGCATGGAGATTGGTGGGGGGCCGCTGCATGTTGCTCATTTCTCGGGGGGCGAGAATCTTGAAGTCGTTGCCGCCACGGTCACCCTTGGGCAAAGCATCGGTCTCACGCGAGACGGCGTGAAGGGGCTGATGGATGTCGCCCACAAAGTGGAGAACCCACTTCAGAGCCTCGCTGCGGACGGCATCCGATTGGCTTCGATCCGCGAGGATCGCGCTGTACTTCCGTATGGCCCACACAGCATTTTCTTCGCCGGGCTTGTTCGCGGTGCGCTTTCGGTCGGGGCGGAAGAAGAAGTCCTTGTAGTGCCAAGGTCCGGTGTTCGGCCGGTCGCGGCGGACATTGTCGGCCCAGACGGACGCCTCGCCAATCGACATGGTGCCGAGCAGGCGCTTGACTTCGGCGCGGGCCTCGGGGGTCAGGTTCATGTTCGCAATTTCTGCAATGGTGCGGTGGCCGAAATCAGTCCAGGCAAACGCATTTGGCGTCAGGCAGAGCAGCAAGGCGAGCAAGGATGCACGTTTCTGGAATTTGCGGACCATGGCTAAGTGTAGGTTAAGGCAATCGGTTCGGTCAACACCGGGCGAACGGTCAGTGACAAACGAAAGTGTGACAAACAAACCATGTGTTGTGCATTGCTAAGGTTCGGGTCATTCTCCCTTTTTTGGCCTTGACAGAAACCTAGCCGGGCTATAGACTGCATTCAAGACAAGTCCTGGGTTCGGGACTGTTCGAGAGGAGCCTGCAAATGCCTATTACGCCGACGTATCCGGGTGTCTATATTGAGGAGATATCAAGTGGTGTGCGCCCCATCACTGGAGTCGCCACTTCGATCACTGCCTTTGTGGGTCGAGCGCTCCGCGGACCTGTGAATGAAGCGGTCACCATCAACAGCTTTGGTGATTTTGAGCGGACCTTCGGTGGACTTTGGACTGAAAGCACTCTCGGATATTCTGTGCGAGATTTCTTCAACAATGGCGGCGGCCAAGCCATCATTGTTCGGCTCTTCAGCCCCGAATTTGCCGATGAAGCTGCCCGCGCTGCCGCGGCTCTGGTCGCCGACGGCCTCGCCGTTACCGAAGCGGACAAGGTCATCGCCCTTGTCAACACAAACAAGGCGCTCACCGGCGCTCAGATCGTGGATTTGGTCGCCGCCGAGGCGGATGGCATTGCCAACGACCCCGCCAACGCAGCGGCGAAGGCTGCGGCCAACGCTCTGCTCCAAACTGTGAAGGATGCCGTCGCCAGCGCGCCTTCGCTTGCTGACCTCATCAAGGCGGCCGACGATAAGGCGAAAGAACTTGCCGCTGGATTCGACAAAGAAAAGGCCGCTGGCCTCGCAGTCTGGACTGCCGTCAATGGCACTGCGGGGGGAGCGACCAAAGCCGAGGTCGTGGCCGCAATCACCGGAGCCGTTGCGGCTCAGGCTGCCGGAGTCGAGCGCGCCGCAGCCCAGCGAGTGGCCGACGCATCGACCGATAAAGCCGACCGCGCCACGATCCTCGCGGCGGCGAAGGCCGAAAGCGACGCTCTGAACCTGGTTAAAGAAGGCCAAAAGGCCGCCGCCAGCGGAATCTGGAACGCCGCCACCGTTGAGGCCGCGAAAGTCCCCGCGCCGAGCGCAGACGGACTCGTCGCCGCCGCGAAAGCCGAGGCCGACAAAGCAAACGGAGTCAACCGCGATGCCGCGACTGGCGTCGCCAACGCGGTCGCAACCCGCCGAGTGCAAGCCCCCAGCGGTGACACCATCCTCGCCCTGACTACGGCAGGAAAGCCTGCTGCCCGCGCCGCCGGTGCAAACGCCGTCGCACCGCGCGCTCGTGCGATTCTCGATCTGGGTGGGCTTAAGCTTGAAGCCGTCGAGCCCGGTGCCTGGGGCAACAAGCTCCGCGCCCGCATCACGACCGGCGTTCCCGGTGGAACGGACAAGGACTTCATCCTCACCATCCTCGATGGCACCTCGGGCCGACTCGAAGAGTTCCTGGTCTCGACTGGGGCGAATAACCCGGTCGATCAGGTCCTCGCCGATCAGTCGAGCCTTGTGCGAGTTCTGGCCAAGCCAGCCAAACCCACCGCCAACGCGCAGCCGCCGCTGCCTCGAAACGCTTTCGACGCCGCCTACTCGACGGGAGTTTTGGCCGCCAACGAAGCCACGGACGGCAAGGAACTGGTCCAGGCCGACTACCAGGGCAATGAAGGCAACAAAACCGGCCTCTACGCCCTCGAAAAGGCCGATCTCTTCAATATCCTCGTGATTCCGCCGTATCCCACGCGCGACCTGGAAGCGGCGATCATCACGGACGCGATCTCTTATGTCGAGCGAAAGCGCGCGTTCCTGATCATTGATCCGCCGAGCGATTGGACGACCAAGGACAAGGCCAAGGCTGGAATCAACGCCCAGCCCTTCGGTGCGAGCGACCACGCCGCGATCTACTATCCGCGTCTTCGACAGCGTGACCCGCTCCGCGACAACCGCGTCGGCACGTTCGCGCCGAGCGGTGCGGTGGCTGGAGTCTATGCCCGTACGGATACGAACCGGGGTGTCTGGAAAGCGCCCGCAGGACTCGACGCCACCCTCAACGGTGTGCCCGAGCTTGCTGTCTCGCTGACGGACGGTGAGAATGGCGAGCTGAACCCGCTGGGTCTGAACGTTCTTCGCGTGAAGCCAGGTGCGGGCCGGGTGGTTTGGGGTGCGCGCACCTTGCGCGGCGACGACCGATTGGCGAGCGAGTACAAGTATGTGCCCGTCCGCCGACTCGCCCTGAACATCGAAGAGAGCCTCTACCGCGGTCTGCAATGGGTGGTCTTTGAGCCGAACGACGAGCCGCTTTGGGCTCAGATTCGCCTCAACGCTACCGCTTTCATGCATCGCTTGTTCCGCGAGGGTGCATTCGCCGGGGCCTCACCCAAGGAAGCCTACTTGGTGAAGTGCGACCGTGAGACCACGACTCAGGCCGACATCAATGTCGGAGTCGTCAATGTTGTGATTGGCTTTGCTCCGTTGAAGCCCGCCGAGTTCGTTTTCATCAAGCTGCAGCAGATCGCTGGGCAGCAGAGCTAAGAGGATTTGAAGGAGTAGATCATGGCAATTTTTCCTGTGAATGTTGGACGGGTAGACCCCTACAAGAACTTCAAGTTCTTGGTGAAGTGGAATGGAATCACCGTGGCCGGTGTGAGCAAAGTCAGCGCCCTCAAGCGCACCACCGAAGTGGTGGAGCACCGAAATGGCGGCGACCCCAGCACCTCGCACAAGTCGCCGGGCCGCACGAAGTATGAGGCGATCACCCTCGAGCGCGGTGTGACCCACGATAAGGAATTCGAGCAGTGGGCCAACAAGGTTTGGAACCTCGGCGCCGGACGCGGTGTGGAAGTCAGCCTGAAGGATTTCCGTCGCGACCTCATCATCGACCTCCTGAACGAGGCGGGCCAGACGGTCATCTCCTATCGGGTCTACCGAGCGTGGGTAAGCGAGTTCCAGGCTCAGGCCGATTTGGATGCGAACGCGAATGCAACTCTCATCCAGAGCCTGAAGATTGAGCACGAGGGATGGGAGCGCGACTACGACGTGGTCGAGCCTTCGGAGCCCACGTTCACTGAGCCCTCCTAAGGAAGTCATCGCGTGACGCTTTCGGCACGGGAATGGTTGGACCTTTGGGAAGCAGGGTCAGGGCAACACGCCCTGGTCCAGGGCGTCCTATTGTTGGGGATTATGCGTTCGGAGGTGGAAACCTCCGAACTCCTTGACGTGCCTCTCGGTGACCGAAATCGCCAGCTGTTGGCCTTGCAACGGCAATGGATCGGGCGAAAAGTGGAGTCTGAGCTTGTCTGCCCACAATGCCAGGTGGCGCTAGAGTTCGCGATTGAGATTGAACAGCTTTTGGCGGTCGAAGGGGCTTCATCTGCGGCCCGGCTTACGACTCGGCATTTGCTGGGTTCCTTGGGCCTCAGTCATGCCGCCGCTCGGGAGCAAGTAGCCCTTGCGTCTGGCCTTGACTCGGCATCTTTGGCGAGCATCGGCGATACTGACCCGCTGGCGGAGATCGGCTTTGAACCGACCTGCTTGGAATGCGGCCATTCTTGGCACGTCGGTTTGGATCCGGCGTCGTTCGTTTGGTCGGCGGTCGAGAGTCGGGCCAGTGCCATTCTTGGTGAAGTCCACACCCTCGCCCGGGCATACGGTTGGAGCGAGCGGGAGATTCTGGACCTCTCGCCCGCTCGGCGGCACCTCTATTTGACCATGGTCGGTGGGGCCTGATGGACGCTCTGGATCGGCTTTTGGGCCAGGCCCGGGGCGAGGTCGCGATGCTGCGTCCATTGCCGCGCGTGTCGATTCCCGATCTGGACATCTTGCCTGAAGTTGGATTTGTGGAAAGCCCTCGCCGCGCAAGTGCTACTTTTGTGGCTCCGCCTATAGCTAGTCCCGGGGCTAATCCCCAGGCTAATGTCGGGGCAAACCCTGGGGCTCATCGCGTTGCGAATCCTGGGGCCAATCTGGATATCGACTCCTTCGAACCTCCCGTATCTCCACAGGGTGCTTCGCTGGCCGACGAAAGGGGGCCGCGAACTGAAAATCCTTTGACGGCTGTGGCAAGAGGGGAATGGCTCGCTTCTCAGGCGTCCCAAGTCGAATCAGTTCCCGCTCGTTCTCAACCGCTTCTCCCGGCATCGTCTAGCGCTGAGCGCAATGAGCAAGGAGCTGTGGAGGCCGGGCGCGGTTCCGGCTTAACCATTCGCGTGGAGGCGACAACTTCGCCCGAGTTGTCCTCGAACAGCCTGGCTGGACGCCAAGCCGCGTCCGACGAGGTGGCCGTTGCCCCGACCGGCGAGCGTGGGTCGGTGCCGACGACCGACCGAATTCGTGAGATCGTTCGCGAAATTCCCCAGGAAGCACGCGCGGTCGTGACGACGGTTTTATCTGGTTCAACTCCGCCGGTGTCACCGCAATCGCTGCCCGCAACTCGGGCTGCGAGCCAAGAACCAGGGGCCGTTGCCCCCGTCGCCAGGCCCAAGCTCGAAATCAACATCGGCAACATCGAAGTTCAAGTCCAGGCGCCTGCTCCGATCCCAACGCGACCGACGTCGCGTCCGGCGCGCGAGACCCGGGCTCTGGATGACTTTTTGCGGGCCGGGAAGGGGAGACCATGAGCAGCCTAGGACGGATTGCGGCGGTCACGGCGACCCTTACCAACTGGCTGCAGGACGCGGTTTTGAGCAGTCTTTCCGGCACTGTCACCGCCACCAGCATTGACAAGTTGGTCCCGACTACCGACCAGCTGAACCTGCACCTGTTCCATGTCTCGTTCAACCCTGGCTATCGCAACCGCGACCAAGCAGCGCGACGGTCCGATGGCAGCCTGGTTGAACGACCGACCACCGCCGTCGACCTCCACTATCTCATCACGTTCACGGGCGTGGATGACGTCACGCCGCAACTGATGCTGGCCCAGTTCCTACGGGTTGTCCAGGCCCAGCCGCAGCTCACGAAGAAGAAGATCGTGGACGTCTGCAAGAACTCCAAAGTAAAGGCGGTGAAGGAATCGAACCTGGCCAGCCAGATTGACTCGATCAAGCTGACCCCTACGAACCTCACCATCGAAGAGCGCAGCCGGCTTTGGAGCCTTTTCCCGGGGAAGCAGCACCTTCTTTCCGTGGTCTACGTCGCGAGTACGGTGGTTTTGGAGGCCGATTTCGACCCCGAGCCGAGCATGCCCGTGCTGCGCCCCGCCGTCGGGGCGGGCGTTTTCAGTGCGCCCCAGCTTAGCTCGGCGCAGATCGTGGGCGAGCCCGGAAGCGAGAAGCTGGTCATCAGCGGTGTTGGGCTCAGCAAGGATGTTGTCGTTACGGTCGATGGTTTCCCGCCGATCAAGTCGGGGATTGCCGTGCAAGGCGATCAGATCAATGTGAACCTGCCCGCCGGTATTGGCTATGGCGTGGACAGCGTGACCGTGACCCAAGAGATGGAGGCGGGTGGGCGAAAGTGGCCAGTCGAGAGCGACCCGGTTCCGTTCCTCTTCCGACCTGTGATCAAGACCGCAACTGTCACAGCGACCGATATTGAGGTCGAGTTCGCGCGCACGGTCGGGAAGAGCCAAAAGGTTGCCTTCATTATCCAAAAGCTTGATGGAGGGCCGCAGATTCGGATGACCGTGCCCGTGCGCGGGGCCGACGCCACCAAGCTGAGTATTCCCACTGCGGGCAAGCCCAAAGGTAACTTTGTCCTCCGAGTCCGCGTTGATCAAGCCGAGTCGATCATCCAAGTGGTCGCGGGCAAGCCTTGGCCGACCGTGGAGGTCAAATGAAACCAGGTGATGCGGTGGCACCGATGGTCTTGGGCGGCAACCTTCAGTCTTGCATCGATTGGTTGCAGGAGCGGTTCCACGGCATCGATTCGCCTCATCCCGGCTGGTCGCCTGAATTCGAGCGCTTGGCCAAAGCTTTTGGTCTCGGCCCATTCGAGCAGTCGGTTCTTCTCGCATGTGTGGCCGTCGAGCTGGATGGTCGGTTTGCCACCGAATGGGGGCCCATCACCTTTTCGATTTGCCTCGCGAAATTGCCCGGGGCGCACTGGAGCGCGATCGTGCCGGAAGCGCCGTTGCGGCGGTGGGGATTGGTTGAGGTCGAAGTGGGGCGCTCCATCAGTCAGGCTTCGCTACGGGTTGATGAATCGGTGTTGCATGCGCTGATCGGGGCGCCCTCGCTGGATGCTCGATTGGTCCGCTGGCTAGAGGTCGTTCAGGGCGGGGCGATTGCGGCAAGCACGCAGGAATCGGCAGTTGGCCGAATTCTGACGGCTTGGCGCAAGGGCACCGGTTTGGTCCAACTGGTCGGGGCTGACCCCGAGGCGGCCAAGGCGGTTGGGTTGGAAGCAACTCGGCGTGCGGGATTGCCTTGCTACCGCCCGACGACTTCGCTGGAAGATGCCCGGGACCGCGAGCACTTCGTCTGGCTTTGGAATCGCCATGCGCTCCTCGTGGGCGGGGCCCTCTGGCTGGATGCTGATGATCCGGCGTCGATCCGGACCGCCGAGGTTTTGGTTGGGCCAGTTTTGCTGCAGGCGCACGACCGGGTTCCGGGTTTGCGGACAAACAGCGTGGTTGTAGACGTTGATGTCCCGAACACGGCCGAGCGGCACGAGCTTTGGCAGAAGCATCTTTCGCTGGATGGGGCTGACGTCGCGGCACTCGCCCACGAGTTTCGGCTTGGCCTCAGCCAGATCCAAGAAGTCGCCGTGGAGGCGCAACTCTCGGAAGCCGGGCTTGATTCACAAAGCCTTTGGGATGCCGCGCGACGGCAGACTCGCGGCCGCCTTGAGGAACTGGCGGAAAGGATAGAGACAAACGCCGTTTGGGAAGATTTGGTCCTACCGACGGAGGAAGCCAATGCCCTCGCCGACCTCCTGCGCCATGCTCGCCATGCCCGGACGGTCTACGGTGAGTGGGGCTTTGCCGCCCGCCACAATCGCGGGCTCGGCATCGCCGCTCTTTTCAGCGGTCCCAGCGGCACGGGCAAGACACTCGCTGCCGAGGTTGTGGCTAATGCTCTTTCAATGGACCTGTACCGAATCGACCTGAGTCGGGTGGTCAGCAAGTACATCGGCGAGACCGAGAAGAACCTGCGGAAGATCTTTGATGCGGCCGAATCTGGTGGGGTGGTTTTGCTTTTCGATGAAGCCGACGCCCTGTTTGGCAAGCGCAGTGATGTCAAGGACAGCCATGACCGCTACGCCAACATCGAAGTCAGCTATCTGCTCCAGCGCATGGAGCAGTTCCGAGGGCTGGCGATCCTGACCACGAACCTAAAGTCGGCGTTCGACACCGCGTTCTTGCGTCGCTTGCGCTTTGTGGTGACTTTCCCGATCCCGGATGCCGAGCATCGTGAGCAGATTTGGCGGCGCGCATTCCCTTTGCAAACCCCGTTGGCTCACCTTGATTTTCACCGGTTGGCCCAGTTGAATGTTTCGGGTGGCAACATCAAGAACATTGCCCTTCATGCAGCTTTTCACGCGGCAGATGAGGGTGTGCCGGTGAATATGGACCACCTTCAACGTGCTGCCCGCACGGAGTGCGAGAAATTGGATCGGTCGCTGACGGACTCGGAGGTGCGGGGATGGAATTGAACTCGCCCGATGTTCAGATCAATATTGGCTCACTTACCTTTGTCGGAGGGGACCCGCGACACCAGGGCGAGTTGAGCACAGTCTTCCACACGGAGCTTTCCGCTCATTTGGCCTCAGGTGAAATCCGTCAGGACTTGGACGCTTCGGTGTTTCGGAACCTTTCGATCCGTCCAGGAAGGCCGGATGCCATGGCCCGTTCGGCGGCGCGGGAGATCGCACGGAGGATGCTGAGATGAGCGAGGAAATTCGATGACGAGTGGTGCAGTTTCTCCTAAGGTGATGAAAGGGGCCATCGTCGGGGTCGATCCCTACATGCCCCTGGCCAGTGTTGTGATTTTCCAATACAACCCGGACACCCTAACGCGGTCGATTCGACCGCATTACTCCGAGGAGAACGCGGCCAAGTCCGAGATTCTTCGCCTAAGCGGGGCACCGGATGAACAGATTCGGGTGGAGATCGATATTGATGCCACAGATCAGCTCGGCGAGGGTGATGAACTGAGCAAGGCCTTGGGGATTACCCCTCAGCTTTCCGCGCTCGAACTCTTGGCGTATCCCAAAAGCCCGTTTGTCATCGCGAACACGATTGCACTTGCGGCGGGCATGATCGAGGTTGTCCCGACAACAGGTCCATTCACCCTTTTTGTCTGGGGGCCGAAGCGGGTCCTGCCGGTTCGCGTCAACGAGTTAAGCATCACAGAGGAGATGTACGATCCTCAGCTTAACCCGATCCGGGCGAAGGCTTCGTTGACGTTGAAGGTGCTTAGTTACAACGACTTGCCGGTGACTCATCCCGGGTACTACGTGTACCTTGCTCACCAGATCTTGAAGGAAGCCATGGGCAACCTGAACTCGGTGACAGGTATTGGAGGGGCGGTCAAAGACCTGATCAAGTAAGACTATGTTTAGTTCTGATAGTCGCTACCAAAACGTGGAAACGGTGAACTTCGTTCATCCCGACGGCACGATCCTTGCCTACAAGAAGCGAAGGTTCTTGCCTTCGCTTGATGTCGAAACTTTGCTGGAAATCGCTCCTGAGCAGGGTGATCGTCTGGATCAACTCTCGGCCCAAATCCTCGGCGATCCGCTCCAGTTTTGGCGCATTTGTGATGCCAACGAGACCCTCAACCCCTACGAGCTTGTGATCGAAACTGGTCGCACTTTCCGAGTCCCCAAGCCAGGTTTTTGAACTATGAGCATGCTCGGCATCAACCTCCAACTCCTGATCGGCCCCGGCGTTCCCTTGCCGGCGAGTCCGGCCATGATGGAGGCGTTGCAAGAGTGCGAAGTGCACCACACCGACGATCTCGAGGCTCGATCTGGATTCAAACTGGTGTTCCGGGATGGTCGTTCGGGGCCACAGGATACGATTGATTCACCCTTGGTTGCCGACCCGCGTCTGGGCGCCCTTAGTCGGGTTGTCCTCGTGGCTTACTTCGGTCTGCGGCCGGTGGTGCTGATGGACGGCGTGGTGTTGGAGCAGCGGCTCCAGCCGGGAGATCGCGGCACGGGCTCGACCCTCACGTTGCTCGGAGAAGACATCAGCGTGATGATGGACTTCGAAGAGAAGGTGGCCGAGCACACGGCCATGCCCCGCTTCGCGACGGTTGGCCTCATTCTCGCGGGCTATGCCCAATACGGGATTACGCCGATGCCGCTGCCGTCCGCGTCCGATTCGATCCGCCTTCCGACCGACGGCACCAACGTCCAGAACATGACCGACCTGGCCTACATCCGCACGATGGCTCGGGCGTGTGGCCACGTGTTCTACATCGATCCCGGTCCGTTGCCGATGATGAGCATCGGCTACTTCGGCCCGCGACAGGTAATGAGCCTGCCCCAGAACCCGATCAATGTGAACATGGGGCCGTCCAGCAACGCACGTCGGTTCTCAGTTGGCTACAACGCTCAGCGCGCGACGTCGGTCAGCGGCGACATCCTTGACCGGATGTCCGGCCAAAAAGTCCCGGTCCGGGACATCCCGGTTTCGACACTGCCGATGGCTTCGCGGCCCGCGGCGCTGACCCAAACCACCATCGTCCGGTCGCGTTTGCGGGATACCCAAGGCATGACCATCGCCGAGGCCATGGCGAGTGCGAATGCCCAGGCGAGGGCGTCGTCCGAGGTCGTGCAGGCAGATGGTGAGCTGGATTCCATTCGTTACGGCGGCATCCTGAAGGCACGTGGAACAGTTTGGGTCAGGGGCGCAGGAGCCACCCACGACGGGCTGTATTACGTCAAAAGCGTCTCCCATTCGATCAAACGGGGTGAGTACACCCAAGGCTTTTCGCTCCAGCGCGAAGGAACCGGAACGACCACGCCGATCGTGCCTCCAGCAATCTAATGAAGGATCATAAGTCGGCTAACTCCCAAGCAACAAAATGGACAAATTCTTAGGCAAATTCCGAGGCACCGTTGTGAACAACATCGACCCCATGATGCTGGGTCGGGTTCAAGTCTCGGTGCCCGACGTGCTTGCCGACGGCCAGATGAGCTGGGCGATGCCATGTGTACCCTATGCCGGTTCTGGGGTTGGGTTCTTCGCCATCCCGCCAGTGGGGGCCAATATCTGGGTCGAGTTTGAGGGTGGCAACCCGGACTTCCCGATCTGGGTGGGCTGCTTCTGGGGGACCGGTGAGGTGCCGGCCTCGCCTGCCCTGCCTCAGATGACGGTTTTCAAGACAGATGCAATCACGCTGACCCTCAGCAATATCAGCGGGGCGGGCGGTTTCACCGTGGAGGCAAATTCGCCCGCCGTCGCCCTTCCCTCGAAGATGGTGATGGATTCGTCCGGGATCGAGATCTCGACCGGGGCGGCGAAGATCAAACTCTCGGCGGCGGGCGTTTCGATCAACGACGGCGCCTTGGAGGTGATGTAAGTGCAATTGCTCCACTTAGGTCTGACCGCGATGTGTCCTCATGGCGGCCAGGTGCAAGCGATACCATCGCAGGCGCGGGTCCGGCTCTCGGGCCAGCCCGCGTTGATCTTGAGTGATGCGTGCATGATCGCCGGGTGTGCCTTCATGGTGGGCCCCAAGCCGCAGCCGTGCGTGAAGATCCAGTGGATGATGGGGGCGCTTCGGATTAAGATCGGTGGCCAGCCCGCGCTCCTGAAGACCAGCATGGCGCTTTGCCTATCGGCGGATCAGATTCCCGCCGGTCCGCCGAACGTTTTGAACTGCCAAATGAGGGTGAAAGGACAATGACAAGAATCGGCTTCCCGTACCGAATGGATCGGTCTGGCGTCACCGCCCGGGTCGATGAGGACCAGCATATCCGCGACCTCATCGAGCAGGTGCTCTTCACCTCGCCGGGCGAGAGGGTGAATCGGCCTTCATTCGGCAGTGGCCTCCAGAACCTGATCTTCGCCCCGGGAAGCAACGAACTAGCGGCCGCGACCCAGTTCTTGGTTCATGGCGCGCTCCAGCAGACCTTGGGCGACCTCATTTTGGTGGAATCGGTGGAGGCAAGCAGTCAGGAGGGTGTGCTCCTCGTGGTCGTGCGCTACTCGATCAAGAAGACCAAAGCCCAGCGAGCCGATGAATTCCGGAGGTCCATCTGATGGCCGAACAGTACTCCTGCAATCGACCGCACCGTCTGGCGATCCTCCTCGATCCGGCTAACGCCGCCATCAATGGCTTGGATTATCTGGAAGTTGCCCAGGACGCGGATGGCAATGGCGCGACTTTGACCCTGCGGTTCGCCCGCGATGTTGGCTTGGCGACGCTCACGGAAGACCAGATTCGTATCTCCGGCGGAGTCCGATTTGGGGCGCCCGATGTGGTCTTGGGAAGCTTGGTCCACGTCAATGGCAGCCAGGTCGTCACGCTCAAGACGAAAGGGGCGAGCGACTTTTCCAGCTACCAATTCCAGCTCGTGCGCTCGTCGGGCGACAATGTGCCGCCGCCCGGGTTCGACCCGGAGCTCTCGTCGGTCGAGTTCTCCTTCAAGGCCGCGTGCCCAAGCGACTTCGACTGTGTTTCGCCAGGTTTTGAGGGAGCGGAGCTCGGAAGCACGCCCGCGATTGATTACCTAAGCAAGGATTACGAGAGCTTCCGGCGATTGATGCTGGATCGTCTGTCGGTGACGATGCCGCAATGGACCGAGCGCAACCCCGCTGACCTCGGTGTTGCGCTTGTCGAGGTCCTGGCCCATGCCGCCGACTACCTCAGCTATTACCAAGATGCGGTGGCGACCGAGGCCTACCTGGGCACCGCGCGTCGCCGGACGTCCATCCGCCGCCATGCCCGGATGCTCGACTATCCCATGCACGATGGGTGCAACGCCCGGGCTTGGGTTCACTTCCAGGTCGTGGGCAACTCGGTCCACCTGCCAACTGGCGCTCCCTTGCTCATCCATCGGAGTGACGAAGCGGTCCTGCCCCCGACGGCGGTCGAGAACCCGCAGGGGCCAGTGTTCGAGACCATGCATGACGCCGTTCTGTGGCCCGAACTGAATGAGATTCCCATCCATGCCTACTTCGATGGGGGCTGCTCGCTCCCGGCAGGGGCGACCCAGGCGACGCTTTGGGATCAAACTGGCTACTTGAGCGAGCAGGAGGCATCCGGCCGCTTGCGACGGCTGAAGCCGGGCGACACCTTGCTTTTCGAGGAAATCTGTGATGATGCGGGCAGCAAACCGGATGCAGACCCGACGAAGCGGCACGTGGTCCGGCTTACCAGCGTCGCCCTTGGCGGCGAATCAATCCGGCTCCCGGGCGAAACCGGTCTGCGAAAGCTGCTGCATGTGACGTGGCACGACGAAGATGCTTTGCCGTTCGGCTTTGAGTTGGAAGCCACGACCGAGACCGGACGCGTCCCGCGCGTGGTCGCCCGGGGCAACCTTGTTTTGGCCGACCATGGCCAGACCATTCGCGAAAATGAACCAGCGCTCTGGCTCTCAAACGGCGATTTGCGCCTTCGCTACAACCCGGTCTCTCTGCGCGGTCGGTCGGGCGGTGGCCGTGGACACCTGGCCCGGGACGTGGACAACAAGCCATTGCCATTCGATCCCCGGTCGTCCGCCCTGTCTGCCCGGACTTGGTCGTTTGCCAATGTCTTCCCGGAGATTCGACTTTTGGAGGCTGATGGCGATGCCTGGTTACCCCAGCGCGATCTGCTCGCCAGTGGTCCGTTCTCGAAGGAATTCGTACTGGAGACTGACGAAAACGGCAGATCGAGCCTGCGCTTCGGCGATGGCACCCGGGGAATGCGCCCGACTCTGGACCTCACGCCGGTCTACCGAATTGGCAATGGGGCCGAAGGCAACGTGGGCGCGGAATCCATTGCGCACATCGCTTTGAACTCCAAGTTTATCCGCCAAGTGCGCAACCCCTTGCCCAGCTTTGGCGGAACAGACCCCGAGGCGACGCGCTCGGTGAAGCTCTTTGCGCCCTATGCCTTCCAGCGACTGGAGCGTGCGGTCACCGATGCCGACTACGCCGAACTTGCGCTTCGCCATCCCGAAGTCCAGCGGGCGGTGGCATACCGACGTTGGACGGGCAGCTGGTACAGCGTCGTACTTTTGGTCGACCGCAAGGGCGGCAAGCCGATCACCGATGCCTTCAGCGATGACCTGATCGCCTTCTTCGAGATGTCGCGCCTAGCTGGTTATGACCTCGAAATCAAGGCCCCCATCAGCGTGCCGCCGGATATCGCGATGACAATCTGCGTCGAGCCCAATGCGTTTCGGGCCCACGTGAAGGCCGCCTTGCTGCGGGAATTTGCCAACACGCCGGGGGCGTTCTTCGACCCCGACCGACTGACGTTCGGAGTGCCCATCTACGTGAGTGAAATCGTGGCCCGGGCGATGAGCGTGCAGGGCGTTTCCTGGGTCGATCTCGACCCGACTTCGCCAAGCACGAACCGGTTCCAGAGGTTCGGCCAGGTTCCGGCGGGCGAGTACGCGGCGGGCAAGATTGATATCAAGCCCCGGGAGATCGCGCGGCTGGATAACGACCGGAGTCGGCCCGAAGACGGGCGATTGGAGTTCTTTATGCGAGGAGGTCGATAGCCATGCGATTCAATGCCCCTGGCCTTTCCCACGTCGAGTATCGAGTGGCCACATTCCCGACCTTCCGCGAGCACATGGTGCGGCGCATTGCCGGGGTCAAGTTCCCGATCGACGACGCGGCAACCCAAGATTCGCTCCAGGACTACGGCCCCCAGGTGCTGGCAGGCCTTACTACGCGCGACGCGGATGATCCGACGATCGCCCTGATCGATGCTTGGTCGGTCACGGCGGACGTTCTGACCTTCTACCAAGAGCGGATCGCTAACGAGGGATTCTTGCGGACGGCTACCGAGCGATTCTCGGTGCTGGAGTTGGCACGAGAGATCGGCTACGAGCTAAACCCAGGCTCTGCGGCCACGGCCTACCTCGCATTCGAGGTCGAATCGATCCCGAACACCGAGGGCCAGCAAGTGGTCAAGGCCCACACGCGCGTGCTGACAATCCCGGAGAAAGGGGAACTGCCCCAGACCTACGAGACAGCGGCGGATGTCGAAGTCCGGGTCGAGTGGAACCGCATGCTCCCGCAGGTCACCACGCCGCAGATTCTGACGGCGACGACCCGGCGAGTCTTTGTCCAGGGCAATCCCACCGAGATTCGGGTCGGTGATCCGCTGCTGTTGGTCGTGAACGAGAGCGACAAGGCCGTGCCCAAAGTGTGGAATGTCTCGGCGCGCCTCTATGACGACGAGCTCAAGGTGACGACCCTCGAACTCGAAAATCCGCCCGTCGCCGCGCCAAATCCACCCCGGTTTGTCGTGCTCATCAACATCCTTCCCATGCTGTTGACGACGACTCTCAACGCAACGCACCTCAAAACCGTCTTCGACGCACCGTACCGGGATCGACATCTTGGCACGATGTTCAAGATGGCGAGTTGGAACAAAAGCTGGGTCACCCGGCATGCGCCGGTCTATCGCGCTCCCGTCGCTCCGGCTCCGCCACCCGCCCCCAAGCCCGAACCTTACACCGCAGGCGCCGGACTCCCTGTGCTCCCGAACCCGGAAGTCGGTATCTTCGCCTTCCGCCACCGGACCGGCGTCTTTGGCCACAATGCGCCCGCATTCAAGACCCTCGCCGCCGACCTCAAAACCGCCTGGTCTCCCGATTGGGATGCGAACCCGAGGTTTGTCACCCAGCGAAGCGATCAGGAGACCTATCAGGAAAAGGTCGATGGTCACCCGACGATTTTCTTGGAGCGCGAAGTCACCGACCTCGACAAGGGGCAGTGGGTCGTCCTCCGATCGCTGGGAGTGGGTACAGAGACATTTCGGGTTGCAAACATCATCACGCAGGGCGTGGCCGAGTTTGGGATGAGCGGTCGGGCCACCGGGCTTCGCTTGGTGACGCCCGAGGGCAAAGAACCGAAGTCGGCGAAGGCGCCCGCCAACAACACTCTCAAGTTCGAGACCCGATCGACCACGGTCTATAGCGGCTCGTACGCGCTGCCCCTCGCACCCCTGCGTGTGACCTCCGACTTGGGCAAGGGCACTCCCGAGCACGATTCGCTGACGCTTGAGGAACTGATCCTTGACCTCGTCCCGGGCCGCCCCGTCATCATCAGTGGCGAGCGGTCGGACCTCCACGGCGTGCGCGTCTCGGAGACGCTATTCCTCAAGGACATCGTCCACTACCAAGCGCGGACGACCTTGGTCTTCACGACCGACATGCAGTACAAGTATCGACGCGAGACGGTCAGCCTCAGCGCGAACGTTGTGGTTGCCACCCATGGCGAGACGCTCGCGCCGGAGATTCTTGGGCATGGTGATGGTGGCCGACCGAACCAGACGTTCGAACTGCGTAAACCTCCCCTAACCTACGTACCGGCGGAGAATTCGACCGGTTCGGCGACCACGCTTGAGATTCGCGTCAACGGCATCTTGTGGCACGAAGCGCCGAGCCTCTACGCGCTGGGGCCCGAAGATCGGGGCTATGTGGTCCGCATCAGTGATGATGGGAAGCCGCGAGTTATCTTTGGCGACGGAACCCATGGCGCCCGGATCCCCACTGGGGTCAACAATGTGGTGGCGTATTACCGAACCGGCATCGGAACCGGTGGATGCCTGCGCGAGAACCGCCTGACCCTGTTGCCGAATCGACCAGCGGGCATTCGCGGAGTGCGCAACCCCATCGAGACCGAAGGTGGAGTCAACCCCGAATCGCGCGACGAAGCCCGGTCCAACGCGCCTCAGACCGTCCTGACGTTTGGCCGGATTGTCTCGCGCAAAGACCTCGAAGACTTTGCCCGCAGCTTTGCTGGCATCGGCAAGTCCCAGGCCATCGAAGTGCAGCGCGGCGAGAAGCGGTGGCTGCTACTCACGGTTGGAGGCATCGAGAGCAAGCCGCTCGCCAAGACCGATTCGACCTTTATGAAGCTGGAATCGGCGATCCGGGCCCAGAAGGAGCCCGCCATCTTGGTCCGGGTCGAGAGCTACCAGCCCCAGTTCTTCCGGATCAAAGCTAAACTTCGCGTCGATTCAGATAGGATTTCGACGGTCGTGCTGGACGCGGCCCGTGATCGGCTCATTGCCGGGTTCAGCTTCGAGAACCGTGGCTTTGGCCAGCAAGCGACCCTCGCGGAAGCGGTGGCCCTGATCCAGAACACGCCCGGGGTAATCGCAGTTGATGTCGAGGAGTTCCGGCTCGTGGTCGTGACGGGGTCAACGCCCATTCTGAGCCCGGTTTTGGTGGCGAGGCGAGCAACTTGGACGGGGGCGGATCCTGTTATCGCCGAAGTCCTCACCATCAGCCCGCTGGATATCGAGTTGGAGGACACGCTATGAACGGCGACAAGCTCTACAATCTGCTCCCCGCAATCTATCGTGTTCGTGATGCAGAGGCGGGGAGTCCGCTCCGTGGCCTCATGGCGATCCTGGAGGAGCAATACGTTGCCATCGAGGACGACATTGAGCAACTCTATCGCGACTGGTTCATCGAAACCTGCGATGAGTGGGTCGTGCCCTACATTGGCGACCTGCTTGGGCTCAAGGGCATCGAGCCCTCACCGGATGGCGAGTATAGCCAGCGAGCGTTCGTCGCCAACACAATTGCCTATCGCCGCCGAAAGGGGACCGTACCGGTCATCGAGCAGATCGCGCGCGACCTCACGCAGTATCCCGCCAAGGCGGTGGAGTTTTTTCAGCGCTTGGGCGTGAGCCAGCAACTGAACCACCTGCGAATTGATCGGCCTGGTCTTGCGGCGTTGCGTTCCTCTTGGCCCGCATCGCTTGCCCACACGCCGTTCGAGCAGGCACCGCACCACCCCGATGTTCGCCGGGTTGCGGCGGGCCGAGGCAAGTACAACATTCCGAACATCGGCATCCACCTTTGGCGGACGCAGAGCTTCTTGGTCGAGCGATCGGACGTGCGCCCAGTTACCGGCCATGCCCAGCATTTTTGGTTCAGTGCCCTCGGGGTGGCTTCGCCGTTGTACAACCGAACTCGAACAGACTTGGGCTTGGAGGCTTCGCCGCTGTTTTCCGAGGTGCCGGAGGCCTTGGCTTGGCGGCCGCTCTATGATGAGCTGTCCCAGTTCCGGGCGGGCAGCTCGCTCGATGAAGACGGCGTCTACTTCGGTCGCCAGCCCGTTTTCGAAGTGTTCATCGACGGCAAGGCGGTGCCGACGACTGACCTCTACGTGGCCTCGCTGAAAGATTGGCGAGTTCCATCGCGCGGCGTCGCCATCGACGTCCAGCGCGGGCTTCTCGCCGTCCCGATGGGCACGAAGGGCCGCATCCAGGTTTCGTATTCCTACGGTTTCCCCGGCGAGATCGGAGCGGGGCCCTACGACCGGCGGCGGTTCTCGGTTGCCGATGCCACTGCGCCCGACGTGACGCTTTACGTTTCCGACTCGGGATTTCCCGATTTGGCCTCGGCGGTTGCCGCCTGGGACCCGGATATCGACCCCATCGCCACGATCAGAATCCTGGGGAATCGGATCAGCGTCGGCGATGTGACGATCCAGAAGACCAAGGGCTTCCTCCGCATCGAGTCGGAGAACAACTTCCGACCTGCACTGGCGGGCTCGCTAAACGTCAGGGGGATCACGGTCCTCGAACTCGAAGGCATTTTGTTCACTGGAGCGATCTCGGTGGATGCGAAGCTTGCCCGCCTCGACATCGCCCACAGCACGGTCTGGCCGACGGGCAAGCCTTCTTTGACGGTGGACCCCGCCAATCGAGACCTGGACGTCAATATCCGCCGGAGCATCATCGGGGCCATCCGCGCTCCCCGAGACATGGTGGGTGTGGCATTGTCGGATTCGATCATTGATGGGTCTGCCGTCGGCTACGCGATCCGATCAGGGCCGAATCAGGCGGACTTTGCCTGTCCGACGTCTTTGGATCGTTGCACGGTCCTAGGGCCAATCTCCGTCAAGCAGGTGGACCGCATCAGCGAGTCGATCTGCATGGACACGGTCTGGAGCGAGCGCGTCCAGGTGGGTTGCACGCGGTTCTCGCACATCCCGTTTGGCTCCCAGGTGCCTCGCCGCTACCGATGCCAGCCCGCCACTCGCTACGATGAGTTGGTCAGTGCCCGCGAGAAGGTTCTTGGCCACAAGGTCAGCGCTGCGGAGGATCAACTGCTGACCGAAGAGGCTGTGCGCCAAACCCGGCCCCGATTTGTATCGCTCGATCCCCTATCCGACTCCTATGCCTTGCTCTCGCCCAACTGCCCGTGCGCCATCGAGCGCGGGGCCGAGGATGAGGGCGAGATGGGAGCCTGGCACACGCTTCACCAAGCGCGCCGACTGCGCCACCTCGATGCGGCTCTCGAAGAGTACGTACGGTTTGGCATGGAAGCAGGCGTCTTCTTTGAACATTCGACCCGAGGACTTGCATGAAAGCTGATTTTTCCCGCGTAACATTCAACAAGAGTAGGCACTTTAATCGTGTGCTCCACCAGCAGGGCCGCGTGATCTTGGATGCCGATCTGAACGAGCAGGCCGACATCGCTGCGTACCTGGACAACACGTCGCGCACCGATATCATCGGCTACAACGGGGCCCCGTATCACTTCAAGGCGCCCCATATGGATGGCTTTGAGGTCTTCGCTAATCCAGTCGTGATGGGGCCGCCAAACAACCTCTCGGATTTCATTGTGGGCCCTGGCCGGTTCTACGTTGATGGTCTGCTGGTCGAGAATGATGCTGCATTCGGACTAACCCAGCAAGTCAATGATGCTGACTATCAATCGAACAAAGACTATGTCGCCTACTTGGACGTTTGGGAACGCCTGATCACGCCCAATGAAGACGAATCCTTGCGCGAGATCGCTCTGGGTGGCCCCGACACCGCGACCCGGGTGAAGACGGAATGGCGCATCCGACTAACTGAGTGGGATGCCGGTGTGCCCTGCACCGATCTCCCTGGCAGTTGGTCGCCGCTGGCCCCGCGACCGGTGCCGACTATCCAGGTCACCACGAGTGCCGGAGGCGCGGCAACCGACCCCTGCGATGTCCCCGTTGCGGGCGGCTACACGGGGCTGGAGAATCAGCTCTATCGCGTCGAAGTTCACCAATCGGGCGCCCTGCTCAAGTTCAAGTGGTCGCGCGACAATGGATCACTCGCCGCACGCATCCTTGATGTGGATTCCAGCGGCACTATTCTGACCGTGAGCAGCCTCGGCCACGATTCCTCGCGGTCGCTAGACACGGCTCGCTTCCTGGAAATCCTAACCGAGGACGACGTGCTTGCCGGACGAGTCGGCAAGATCGTCACCACGGTGCGCAACAAGGGCGAAGACCGAATCCAGGTCGAAGACGCGGGCTTCTCGCTCGCCAAGCCGACGGCGACCGATCGCTGGATCATTCGCGCATGGGACGGCATGAGCCCGGTCGGGGCCCAGACTTTTGAACTTGAAAGCGGTATCTCGGTGGAACTCAAGGTCACCGCCGCTGACGTGCGCCCCGGTGACTTTTGGCAATTCGCCGCCCGCGCCCTGCTGAACGATGTCGAAGGCATCAAATCCCCGCTCGAAATCCGGGGTGAGTACCACCACTACGCCCCGCTCGCCAAGTTGAACAAGGACGTCAACGGCCTCTGGACCCGGATCTCCGACTGCCGTCGTCTATTCCAACCCCTCGGCGAGGCCATCCAGTTTAACTACGTGGGTGGAGATGGCCAGGAAGCAATGCCCAATGAGGTCATCATGCGGGCCTTGGAGGTTTCCGTTTTCGATGGCCTTTGGCCCGTGACCGGCGTCGCGGTCAGCTTCACGATCGATATCGTGGGGGCCGCGAATGGAACCCAATTCTTGACCGTCCAGGGCCTCACGGATGTTGACGGCATTGCCCGCGCGATTGTCCAGATCGGAATCACCGATGCCCAGGTGACCGCGCGCCTCCTGGATGTGGCGGGCCAGCCGATTGGCAACCCGATCCATTTCTTCCTCCACCTGAGCAAGGCCAACAACGTGCAGTACGAGCCCGGCGAATGCCAGGTGCTGCGCGACGTCAACAACACGAATACCACGGTCCAGTACGCGATCGACCGGATTCGCGGCCTGCGGCGGCTTTCCTACTTCAGTGGCGATGGTCAGGTGCTTTTGCTGAACGCGGTCAATCGGGGTCCTCTGCCGATGCCGCTGCAGGTGAAGGTCTCGAACATTTGCGGACACACGACCTCTTCGTCGGTACTGTTCCAAACCAACGATGGCTTGCTCATCGACGACAGCGGAATCGGCGGCGCCCAGCCGCAGAAGCTGGTTCCCGTCGATCCCAACACCGGCATTGCCCACGTCTTCTGGCAACCTGCGGCGACGCCCAGTTTCCAATCGGTTGTGGCCTCGCTCGACGCCCGGGAAGATAGCGAGGAACCGGCATTCTATGTCTTCCACGCTCAGGTCGAGGAAGAGCACATCAGCATCGTGGATGGCGACGGCCAGGTGGCCGAGGCTGACCGGACGACGGCCATCCCTCTGCGGGTCCGGGTGCTCGCGGGCGGCTCGATCCCGGTGGTCGGCCGCGTGGTCAACTTCAAACTGGACCAAGTCGTGGGCAGCCTCAACCCCGAATCGGCCACGACCGATGGCGCGGGCTACGCTTGGACTAGGTGGACTCTGGGGGCCAAACCCGAGAACCAATCCGTCACGTCCTTTGCCGAAGGCATCACTGAGAAGGTCGTGTTCAATGGCTCGCTCGCCACCGGTGGTAAGCGAGGATTCCATATCAAGAGATTTGAGGTCAGCAAGCGTCCGACCCAGAACGATGACAAAGTCTTTATCGCCGAGCTCTCGGCGGGCTTTTCCTTCGAGTTGACCGAGGAAGTCGACCCGCGAAGCGTGGAAGGCAAGCCGGTTGGGGATGTCACCCTGGATATTCCCGCTGGTAGCGATGACGCTAGGGTCTTCCCCTTCGCGGGCTCCGAAGACAGCGGCGGGGCCGCCGCCTTCTTGCCCTGCAAGATCGCCGGGGCGTGGTCCTCGGCGGGCAACCTGCTTGTCTGGAAGCCAAATCAGAATGCCATCAACTGGCTGCAAAGCCTTCAGGGCGAGATGGCTCAGCAATGGACTCGCGGTATCACGGGCCATATTCGCCTTCGGTCTCATGCGATCTGGCACCAGTCGGAGGACGGTACGCAAACCTACCTAGAAGGACTCTCGCTTGGGTTCGCCGACAAGGATAGCCGCACCAGCATCAGGTACTGGGAGGCAACTGGCGGGGCGGGAAGTCCGTTCGAGAGTTGGTTCCAGTTGGTGCCTTCGCGGGCATTCACCTTTGATCGTTACTTCGCCTTCACGAGTGACAATGCCCTACTCGGCCAAACCGAAGGAATCGGCTCCATGGTTCTTTTGATCGGCACGAAGACCTCGTCGTTCCTGCTGGAGTTCAGCGACAAGATTGACCCCCAAAGCGCGATCGCCCGGCAGACCGTTCAGTTCACACGTGCTAGTGGGCCATTGACGAGCCAGCCGCGGAGGCAAGTCGTGTTCAACGTTTCTGTCGAAGGCAACTCCATTCGAGTCGTTCCCGCAGAGGCGGTTACGAGCGGAAACTTCCTGATCGAACTGGCAACGGGAGAGGGCGGCATTCGCAACCTCGCGGGCGAGCCGATCGCCAATGCCCCGGGCGGGAACATCGTCTTGCCGATCAGCGTGGTTGTGGGCTAGCGGCTGATGGCTGGGCGAGGGGCCCTAGGGCCTCCACAAGCTCGCCCAGCCACGGCTCGAACTTCTGCCAACGAGCAACTGCGTTGCGGTTGACCGGTTTGCGCACCTGGAGGGTGCTGGGTGTTCGCACGGACGCCCGGTTCAATTCTGGGTGCATGCACGCCTCATCCCAGGGTAATCCGCAGAAGTTGATGATGCGACGCGTCTCCTCTTCCTGGTTGCTGACGAGGCTCTCATAATCTACCGTGAGCAACCGGTCTGAGGGGATTACGGCCTGCCAGTGCTCCATCAATCGAACGTATTCGCGGTAGACGGTGCCGATGTGGGTGAGGTTGTAGGAGAACAGCGGCGGGTCGGCAAACGGCGTGGCGTAGATCGAAAAGCAGGTGTCGAGCGGGTTGCGCTGGATATGGACAAACCGGGCGTTCGGCAGGGCGGCGTGGATCAGGCCGAGGAACCGCATGTTCAGTGGCATTTTGTCCGTAAGCTTTGGCGATCCCGGGCCCATCTGATCGGTTAGTTCCAGGTAGGCCCCGCCGTATTTGGGTAGGTCCGAAAGGCTCTTGAGGGCAACGGGGCCCCGCTCCATCCAGAAGCGCAGTTCGCCCGCACCATGCACGTCGGGGTGGCTGGAAATGATCTGCTCGAGCAGCGTCGTGCCCGAGCGGATCATCCCGACAATGAAGATCGGCCTCTCACTTGGTTGGCCCTGGAGAGCGAGTTCGCCAAGGCGCTGGGCGCTGAAGGTGGCAATCGCGTGGTCCACCTCGTCGCGAATGGTGCTCACGAGGTCGTTTTGGTGGCGGAACTTCTGGCCGAACATGGTCGCATTGGCGCGGGCGTAGTGACCGAATGCCTGGTCGTACTCCTTTTGGCTCTCCAAGAGTTTGCCAAGGGCATAGGAAGCGTAAACCCGGCTCTCTGCTTTCAGCTCTTCGTTCGCGGCCACGAGACGTAGCTGGGCCAAGACTGCCTCTGGCACCGGCGTGGGTCCGGTTTCGACCCAGTAGTAGAGGGCCATGCCGTCGTTCGGCTCGTCCGCGATCCGTTGGTCCAGGACCGCGTGCGCCTCGGCCAACAAGCCCTCTTCGATCAGCCAAATCGCGTAGGGCGTGGCCATCCCGGGTTCGCGGACAATTCCATCGAGGAAGGTTTCGCGGGCTTTGTCGGCCTGGCCCAACTGGGCGAAGGCCCGCGCGCGGATGAAGATGGCCTCGAACTGGTTCTGGTCGAGGGCGTACGCTTTGGTGGCGGCCTTGAGCGCATCCTGCGGTCGGTCGTGTTGCAGGTGCAAACTGGCAAGCCGTGTGAGCACCGAGGAATCCCGAGGTTGAAGTTTGAGGCTCGCCTCGAACGCAAGGCGCGCCTCGGTATCGCGCTGAAGCCCGACCAAAACCTGGCCACGGTGCTTCTGGAGAGCGACCCCGGCGGCTGGATTGAGCGAAAGGGCACTGTCGAAGGCGGCAAGAGCAGATTTGAGTTCGCCAAGGTGAAACTGGCACAGCCCGACGGTGTTCCAGACCAGCGCGTTGTTTGGCTGAACTGTTGCCGCCCGCTTGGCTACGGCAAGTGCCGCGGCGACGTCCCCAGACGCCTTCAGGCTCATCATCAAGCCAAGAAGGGCATCGAAATGATCGGGCGCAAGGTCGAGGGCGAGCCGAAAATGCTGGGTGGCTCGGCCGAACTCGCCAAGCTTGGTCCGCACGACTCCAGCAAGGGTCTGGACTTCGGCATCATCGGCGGCCACACCCAGAGCCCGATCCACCGCGCGGCCCGCGGCGGCAAAATCACCGCTCCGAAGGCACTCATGGATGGCAAGCAGGTGGGGCCTCATATCGCAAATGAAAATTCCACCCTCCCAAATGGAAGGGTGGAATTGATTCTGGCTCAGCTGGCCAGGTTACTTGCCGCCGTCGGCATCGCCGTCGGTGGTTTCCTTCATTTTCTCCTTGGCCGCGGCGTGCTTCTTGCCAATCGCGGTTTCGGGAGATTCCCAGCCCTCGGGTCTCTTCACTTCTTCGACTCGGGGGGCCTTGCTGGGGTCCCCTCCGTCATCCGAAGACGAGCCGCACCCGGTGAGCGCGACCGAGGCAATCAGGCCAACGAAAGTGAAAGCAATGAGTTTCTTCATCACTCCACCGAGTCGTTGAAGGTCGGGAGGCCGGGCTCAGCCGTGAAGTCGAAGTCCGGGCGGAACATGTAGCTGTGGCAACCGTACCGGTCATACCAGCGACCGTTGGCCAATGCGTTGGCGTGGTAACCCACGAACGGATCGGTGAGCGGGCTGGTCGAAGCGGAAGTCTGGGTCGCCTTGGGGATGTCTTGGGGCAGAGACAGCTTGCGGAACTTGGCGTGGCTGTCGGCATACGAGAAGATCAGTCCACCCGAGAACACGTTCCAGCCACCACGGAAGGTGTTGGTCGTGTGGAACGACTGCTCACCGTTGGCGGTGACGGCGTTGCATCCAGGCTTTGGAGCCACATATCGGCAGGCTTGGTCCACGAAGTCGCAGATCAGGTTCGGCGATGCGTAGGCATGGCCAAGGATCGTGCGCTTGCCCATACCGTGCCAGTAGACCGGCACGTTGGCAACGGCGGTGATCGCCGAGCCGCTGTAGGCAGTGAGGAGACCGTTGTAGGTGTAAGAAACCTTCGGGGCTCGGGTCGGGATGGTCGCTCCGCCCGCCGCTCGGTTGGCGTTGGGGGTGAGGTTGAATCGGGCCGCCGGTCGATCCTGGGTGGTGCCGCCATCGCGGAACATTTCCACATTCTTCATGTAGGGCTGGATCGCATTGGTGGCGAAGGCCGAAGCGGCGTTCAGGCGGTCTTGGTCAATCGCGCTGTTGTCGTAGGTGAACACCGAGACGGGGAACGGGTTCATCGCATCGTATGTGTATCCGTACGACGTGGTGCTTCCGCCGGCATAGGAGATGGGCGAACGGACCGCTCCCAGCGGGAACGTGTCGTCGTAGTCGGAGAGATAGACCTGCACTGCGGTGCCGATCTGCTTCAGTTGCGACAGAGCCGAGGTCTTTTTCGCGGCGTCCTTGGCTTGGGCGAAAACGGGGAAGAGAATGGCAGCGAGAATCGCGATAATCGCGATCACGACGAGCAGTTCGATCAATGTAAATGCTGACTTACGCATAGCGGTTAGGTAAAGAAGGTCATGACTGGCACAATGCTGCCGCCAATTCCTACCCCTCCGTTAGCAGTATAAACAGAAAGTTCGGTCGTTGCAAGATTCTTTTTACGAAAGCACACTTTCGTGGCGAGATCGCCGTTCGAATCCTTGTCGAAAGGCGGATAGTCCTAGGACCCACAATTTGCCAAATCCGGGGGTACGATGCCCGATGATCATGAGTGAAATCAACGCTGCCAAAGAACTTGCGACGTGGACTCGACGTGTTTGCCAAATGTATGGAAAGGATCTGAAGGCCATTTCCAACGAATGTTATGTTGCTAACCACGGCGGAGTCAGCCGGACCGTGCAGGACTTCACCGCCGAAGTGGCGGGGATGAACATGGCCATGGCCGGGCTGGTCAGCGGGGCTGGTTTTGTTCGTCCTTCCGATGAGGAGAGTGCCGCGTTCAAGGCATCGTTGGACACGGCCGAGGCCGGAGCTGCTGCCGTGGTCGCCTCCGGCGAAGCCCTGGCGAGTGCCATCGAATCCGCAAGCCCGGAGAAGTTGTCCGAGATGACTCAGGCCCCCTGGGGTGAGCCCATGAGCATCTACGCGTTGGCCAACATCGCCGCCAACCACGTGATGTACCACGATGGCCAGCTCACCTACGTCCAGTGCCTCAACAATGACCCCGAGATGCACTGGTTCGACGCCTAAAGCAGAATTGCCCTCTTGCGACCTAGCTGGATCGCAAGAGGGCAATCTCTCAGACCGAAGCCGAGGCTTCGCGGGCAGGCGCGCCCGGATAATCGCCGCCGATGATGCGGTCGTAGTGCCCGCTAAGAACCCATCGCTCTAACTCCTGAGCACGGTGCACCGGCATCGGATGGGTGAACGTGCTGCTTAGAAGCAAGAAGACCAACGCCTTAGCGATCTGGTCCACCATGCCCGCGTCTTGGTAGGCGCGCGCCTGCTCCATGAACGAGTCGCGGTTCATCTCGTGACGCAAGCGGTTCGGCCCAGCCGTGAGCGCGAGGTTCGCGTCCATGCTGATGTTCAGCGACTGGCAAACCAGCAGCCCAGCGCGGTCTGCACTGATTTCGGCCTGCCGATACCATTCGTACATCGCCATGATGAGCGCGATGGAGGCCACGTCGCCCAATCCAAAGGTCCGGCGCCCAATCATCTCCAGGAGAGGAGCAAGAATGTGGGCAACCGACATGTACAGGATGTGGTTCGCCTTGATGTGGCCAAGCTCGTGGCCGATGAGGTGATAAAGCTGCTCGTCGCTGAGGGTGTCGACCACCGAGGAGCGCAACGTGATGTAGGGCCGCTCGACTCCGCCCGCGAAGGCGTTGGGATACGGGTTGCTCGTGATGTAGAGCTCGGGCTCGGGCATGTCGAGCACGGCGCAGCTCTCCCGTAGGATGTTGTAAAGCGTCTTGTATTGGTTAGGCCCGCAGCGCACCGACATCGACATATTCAGGCAGTAGAGCCAACGGTCGATGCCGACCTCGTAGAACTTCTGGATGACCTGAGGGAGCAGAGGCACATGCTTGAGCTTGTCGAGAGTCCAGCGGTCGGCGTCAGAAACGAATGCCTCGGCGGTGATGCCCTTCAGAATCGTGCGTTCCATAATGTGTCCTTCGCCATTGTAGGCTCATTCTGTGCCGCCCCTTCCCGAAAGGCCCAGAACGGGAATTGTGATGAATCTCACCGAGAAAGTTGCGATTCCTCAAGAACCTGCACACAGAACGCCAATCTGTTGGCATAATAGATTGCGATGAAGCGTGTTCATGTGATTGCCGGTGTACTGCTGGGCGTCCTGCTCGGAGGCTGTGGTGGCTCTTCCCTCACGAATTCCGATACGGGAACTGGGACCCTGACGGGCAGAGAGATTGAAGCGGTCTATTCCAGCCGTGCGAACGGGGATCCGGTTGATCCCGAAAACATCGAGTTCGGCGAGACCGTTCAGTTCCGAGTCGTGGCCTACACTTCCACTGGAGCCAAGGTCATCGAGAGTCCCGGTCTTTGGAAGACCTCCGACCTCCTCGGCGCCTATGGCACGCTGGCCGGAAACTCAGGTTTGTTCCTCGCCGGTGACAAGCAGACGGCAGCGGCTCAAATCGTTTACACCGAAGTCGATGGACAGACGGTTTCGGCTTACTACCGAGTCAACCCCCGACAAGTTCGCCTGAGCGGTAATCTGCTGAATGCCGATACCAGTGCGGGCGTCCCCAAGATCCAGATCGAGTTCTTCGACAATGCGGGTGTGAAGGTTGGTCAGGTCAAGACTGGCGCCAACGGCAAGTTCCTCGCTTCGATCCCGACCACCGCCGAATCGTTCCAGATCACGGATGAGTCGGTCCCGACCTCGTACTACCGATCCTTCACCTACAACGGCGTTCGATACGACACTGGTCGATTCCAGTGCCGCGTCACGATCCCGGTCTACGATTCAGGACCCAAGTTCCTGCCGTTTGATATTCTGCTCACTCCGAAGGCTCCGGATGCGAAGCCTGATCCCGACGGCTGCACTCCGTAGTCCGCTCCCGTGATACCGGCAAACAGAAAAGGCCCGAGTCAACTTGACTCGGGCCTTTTCTTCTGTTCGGTCTCGCTTACTTGAGGCGGCCTTCGAGTTGTTCGAGCCACTGCGAGGTTGTGCGACGTTCCGGCGTTGCCGTACCAACTGGGAGAGTCGGTGCGTTGGCTTCGATCATGTGATTGAGCCAAGCACTGACGGATTGATGCTCGCGCTCGGCCAACGTTGCCGCGATCGCGTAGTTCTGATCGGTCAGGATGACTTGTAGCATGTTAAGATTATACGCTTTCTTAACAATTCTAGTTCAAGAAGTTTCTTTTCCTTAATAATTCAAGCTGAGAGTCGGGTGATTGGCCCCAGCCGACGTGCTAGAAGTCCCAAAGATCCGTCATCCTAGAGACCATGCGACGTGCTGTGATCGATGTTGGGTCCAATTCTGTGCTTCTCCTGGTCGCCGAGAGGCAGCCTACCGGCTGGACGACCTTGCTGGAGACCAGTGCGGTAACCGCGCTCGGCGATGGCACCAAGGCCACCGGTTTGCTAACAGAAGGTGCCATGACCCGCACACTTGCCGCTATTGCCGAGGCTCACCGCAGGGCGCATGAGCTAGGCGTCGATGACATCCGCACCGCAGCAACCATGGCGGCCCGGATCGCAACCAACGCGCCCGACTTCATCGCCCGTGGCCTGGCCCAAGGAACGCCGATCACCATCTTGAGTGGGGAAGAGGAGGCCGAGTTGGGCTTTCGTTCCGTCGCGAACGACCCGATTTTCGCGCAATACCCTCGGCTTTCGATCATCGATCCGGGCGGCCAGAGCACGGAGCTTGTAACCGCAGACCGGACGGAAGACGGATGGGACGTTCGGTTCCGTCGGAGTTACCCAATCGGGACCCTCGGACTGAAGAGCACAACCCTCGCTCCCGAAGTCCTGACCCCACGGGAAATCCTGAGTGCGGTGGCCGAAGTCGATGATCGAATTGGCCTCGCCTATCGGCCCGGCGAGGGCGGTCATGCCGTCGTCCTCGGCGCAACCGGCACAAACCTAGTGTCGATCCGCGACCAACTGCTCACATGGCAGCCAGAGCTAGTTCACGGGGCCATCCTGGATTTCGAGGAGGTCAGCAAGGCGGTGGGTTGGATGATGCCGATGACCAACGCCGAGCGGGCGGCAATCCCTGGCATGGAGCCTGGCCGCGAAAAGACCATCCATATCGGGGCACTGATCTTGGAACGGTTCCTGAACGCGCTAAAGGTCTTGAACTGCTCGGTGAGCATTCGCGGCTGGCGATACGCGCTCCTAGACCAATGAGAATGCCCCGGCGATTACTCGCGGGGGCACACCTCTGAGGCTTACTTCAGGCCCTTGCTGGCGAAGTAGTCGAAGCTCTTGCGGACGCTGAGGATCGGGTCCTCGGCGCTCTCGTCGAGCTCGATTCCGGCGAACTGCACTCCCGCGGCTTCGGCGGCGGGCAGGATGGCGTCGAAGTCGAGAATGCCCTCACCGGCAGCCTGCCAGCGCGGAGTTTTGGTCGGGTCGTAGTCCTTGACGTGGACCAAAGGCACGCGGCCCGACATCTGCTGCAGGTAGGCCACGGGGTCCACGCCGCCAATGCTCACCCAGGCGAGGTCGAGCTGGGCCTTGACGTTGGCCGGGTCGCTGTTCTCATAGAATTCGTCGAGGCCGAGCTTGCCGTCGGTGGTGACGAATTCAAAATCGTGGTTGTGGTAGGCGAAAGTGAGGCCAGCTTCCGTGATCTTGGCACCAATGCCGTCGGCGACCTTGCCCAACTCGGCCCAGCCCTTGGCGATCCAATCGCCGCCGATCCAGGGCAGGATGATGTAGGGGTTCTCCAGCGTCTTGGAGTCGGCGATCACGGCGTCGAGGTCGCTCAGGAGAAGGTCGATGCCCGTGTGGCTGCCCGAGACCTTGAGGCCGAGACCATCCAGCATTGTCTTCCATTCGGCGGCGGACTTGCCATAGAATCCAGCGATTTCGACATATTCCAAGCCAATTTCTTTAACTTTGGCGAGGGTGCCTTCCAAATCCGTGCTGAGTGCGTCGCGAAGGGTGTAGAGCTGAACAGTGAGCCGCATGACGTATCATTATGGCGAAGACGGAGGGGCGTCGGGTGTGGTTGTTCCCGTTGACTTTGGCCATTCGTCGGTCAGGACGTGGTCGACCCAGGTGGTTCCCGTGGGGGCGTTCCAGCCCGCTTCCTCGGTTTCTTTCAGCTTGGCTCGGTCAACATTGGCGACGAATTCGACCGCACCGCCCTTGATTCCGCGGAGTATCACCGAGCCCTCGGGGGCAAATCCGATGGCGGACTTTCCGAGTTCAGCCGCAATTTTGCGCGGCTCATCGTCGGTGCCGTAGCCGAACGTGATCGTCACCCCCTGGGTGCGGGGATCAACAACTGCGGAGAGCACACGCGCTCCGTCGGTGCCCTTGGCCAAGTGCTCGATCAAAAGGCGATCTTGCTGGACGACGGTCGGGACCGTGACCGGCGTAGGGATCGGATATCCCCTCGCCGGGACGGGCTCACGAATGGTCTCGGAGGCTGTTCCCGGCGCAAACGGCGCGTCCACGGTCTTGCGGACGACCGCTGCACGGTGACGACCTTCATTCTGTTGCCCAAGCACAAACGCCACCGAAGCCACCACGATGACGAGCAGGACAAACGCCATCGCGGCCAACTTAAGGTTGCCGTTCGCCTGGTTCAGGCCCAATTGCTCGGCCGTAAGGGCGGCGTCGCGCTCGCGGATTCGGGTGCGGACTTGATCAAGCTTTTGGAGGAGGGGCTCCGACTTTGGTTCGAGGTCGAGCGCGAGCTCGTACCATTCCGCCGATTGCTCGAGTTCGCCCCGCTCGGCGTTGATCTCGCCCATCAGGGTGTGCCCCATCAGATTTTCGGGGTCATGACGAAGGATCGCGAGGGCGAGTTGCTCGGCCTCGCGGTATTCACCACGAATCCGATGCAGGTTCACCCGGGCGATGTCCACCTGAAAGTCTTGTATTACTTCGGTCATGTCTTCTCGGAGGTCGTGCCCGTGCTCCCAAATCCGCCCGCGCCTCGATCCGTGGCGTCCAGTTGATCCACTGGCTGCCATTCGAATCGGGAAACTGGGCAAAGCACGAGCTGAGCCACCCGCTCGCCTCTGGAAAATTGGACGACAGTTTCGCCGAAATTGATCAAGATCAGGCCGATTTCGCCGCGATAATCCGAATCGATGGTGCCGGGGGTGTTGACCATCGAGATTCCATGCTTCAGGGCAAGACCGCTTCGCGGGCGGACCTGGGCCTCGTATCCCTCCGGCACGGCGATTCGAACTCCCGTCGGCACGAGCTTCCGTTCCAACGGTGCGAGCGAGAAGTCCTCGTTGCAACAGAGGTCAACCGCCGCCGCGCCGGCTGTCTTGTAGGCGGGCAACTCGACTCCAGGTTCGACCACGATGGGGACGGGAACAGATGGCATGATCCGGTTTACCTGGTTCATGGCGTAATCTAGCGGCATTGATGCGTGTTGAGGCCCTTGGCGAAAACGCCTATATCCTGCGAGACCTGCGGCGAACGCCCGCTGAGACCGCATCTTGGATCGCCCAATCGGCCCCAGTCGGGTTGCGCGAGGCTGTCCCGGCGTTCGATTCGATGGGTGTCTATTTTGAAGATGGGTTCGATATTGACTCTCTTTCCGAGCCTGCGGACGCTGTCGCCGTGGGCGGGCGTGACCATACCATCCCGGTCTGCTACGAATTGGGCGAGGACCTAGAGTCGGTGGCCGCCGAACTAGGGCTGACTGCGCCCGAAGTGGTAGCGCTCCACTCGGAGCCAACTTACGAGGTGGTTTGCCTTGGATTCTGCCCAGGCTTTGCCTACCTGCTCGGCTTACCCACGCCTCTCGACCGAGTTTTGCGAAGGCCCCGACCCCGGCCCCGGGTGGAACCGGGATCAGTCGCCATCGCCGCCGGGCAGGCGGCGGTCTACCCATTGCCGACGCCGGGAGGATGGGCGCTCTTGGGGCGAACCCCTCTGGTCCTGGTGGACGAGGAGGCGGGCTATTTCCCGATCGAAGCCGGAGACCGGGTCCGATTTGTGCCCATCCAGCGCGATGATTTCGACGCAAGGCAAGGAGAGCGACTATGAGAGTCTCGGATGTGGTGGGACGACGGCGGATCGACCTGAATGTCGATATCGGCGAGGGATTCCCCTTCGATGCCGACCTACTTCGGTTTGCCTCCAGCGCGAACGTATGCTGCGGTGCCCACGCGGGCTCGCAGGAGATTCTCGAAGAAACGCTCGCCCTCTGCCGCAAGGCGCGAGTGCGGATCGGGGCCCACCCCGGCTATCCGGACCGCCTCACCATGGGCCGCCGGAGCATGGAATTGGGCGAACAAACCGTCTATCTCCGAAGCATCTTCGACCAGCTTCAAACGTTCGCCAAGCTGGAGGCGTTCGCTTACATCAAGCCCCACGGGGCTTTCTACAACGATACGGCGGCGGTGCTGCCCCACGATTGGAACCTGCCGAATCCAGCCAAACGACAGACTCCCTATGAGGCGGGCGGACACTTCCTCAGCCTCCTCCCCGGCGGGGGCTCGCTGGGAATGCTGTTGCGTCTCTACCAAGTGCCATTGCTCGGTCTCGCAAGCACGGCCCATGCCGTCATCGCCGAGCGTGCCAAGGTTGAATTGATCTCGGAAGGTTTCGCCGACCGGGCCATGCGTCCTGACGGAACTTTGGTCCCGCGTGGGGAGCCCGGTGCCGTCCTCACTGACCCGAACGACATTCGCCAGCAGGTCTTGCGGCTCGCCGAATCGGTGGATTCGATCTGTTTGCATGGCGATACGCCGGGATGTGTCGAGATGGCCGAACTCGTCGTCTCGACCCTCGTCGATGCAGGCTACGAGGTGGCCGCCTGAGTCTCCGGAGCGTCGGGACGGCCCTCCAAGTCTCGCTCCAGCGGCTCGGTGGCCCGGCCCGGCGTCGCTTCGGGGTCCCACCGCGCGGTCCTATCGACCCGACCAGCCATCGCCTCGCCCTTGCCCTCGCGGGCCTTTCGCCCGATGCCTCTGCGTACGAACTGTTCCTGCCGTCTGTGCTCACGGGTGAACTGGAAGTCGATTCAATGGTGTCGGTGGTCGGCTGCGACACCCAGGTGACAATCGATGCCCGAGCACTTGAAGAGAATCGGTCGTTCTGGCTCCGCGCCGGAACGACCATGCAAGTGAAGGTCTTGGCGCGGGGAACTGCTTACGTGGCGATCCAACCCGGTTGCCGCCTCGCCGAGGTCCGGCTTGCGGAGAGAAGCCCAAGCCTTGCGATCGGACCCATTCGGATTTTGGCCGGTCCGCAGTGGTCTTCTGAGCTAGACCTGACCTCGCGTGAGTTCGGGGTGGGACCCCTGGCCGACCGCATGGGGCTTCGGCTAGGTCCCGACGTGAGGCCGCACCAAATCAGCATTGCCAGCGAGCCGACCACGGTTGGAGCCGTCCAATGGACGCCCTCGGGCGAGCTCATCGTGCTGGGGCCGGATGGCCCGACCCTCGGTGGTTATCCCAAACCGGCGGTCTTGGCTAGGGCCGATCTGACTCGCTTGGGCCAGCTTGGGCTTCGCCCATTTGAGTTCGAGTGGATTAACCGGGACCAGGCCGCCGAGATGCGCCAGCAGGCCGAGGCCAACCTGGCCGCTCTCCTCCGGGCCATCTCCTACCGAGTCCGCTGAGCTTTAGAGCATCTGCAGGAACATCGCGTCGAAAACGGTCTGCGGGCTGCCGTTCTGAAGGATCCGACGGTGGGCCTCGATGGCAAGTTGGGGCCACTGCGGGTTAATCTTGGGATTGCGGGCCATGCAAAGCGCGAGCAGGTCAACCGCTTCGGTGTTGCCGGCCCGAACGCCCGCATCACCCTTGCCCAGAGACTCCCCTATGGATCGGAGCGTATCGGAGCAAACCAAGGCTTCCGCCCTTGAGCGGCTCGGCAGGCTTTCCACCAATTCGGCCACCCGACGATAGGCCGTGGGGTTGCTCAGGATGGTCTTCAGGCGACCGGGCGCCCCGTCGGCGAGGACAAAATCGCTGGGCAGGGCCTCGGGGAACATCGCCTGCATTTCATCCGGATGGGGAAGTTCGCACACGACGGCGAGGCAGCGCGAAACGATGGTCTGAGGCAAAAGCGCAACCGAGTTGGCGGTGAGGATCACTTTGGCATGTGGATGCGGTTCCTCTAGAGTCTTCAGGAGGGCGCTCGATGCGCGCGAATTCATCCGTTCCGCCCCGATGATCAGGCCGACTTTGTGGCCGCTATAGAGCGGCGTCGTGCGAAAGAACGTGGCCAACGGCGTCGGCTCGTCGTCCTTCGGCTTCTCGTTCGAGATCGTATCGAGGGTGATCTGGGCGCTCTTTCCCGTCGCTTCGATGCGCAATAGGTCAGGATTTCGTCCGCGTTCGACCGCCCGGCAAGCCTGGCATTCGCCACAGGCGCCCTGGGGTGTGGGATTGGCGCAAAGCCAGGTGTTGCCGAGGGCCTCGGCCAGTTCCGTCTTGCCGCTGCCCTGCTTGCCGTAGAAAAGCACGGCGTGGGTGCCAGATTGCTCGCTGATCAGCTTCATGACCAGCCGCTTGGCCACGGTCAGGCCCGCAAGGGATTCGAGTTTAGAAAGTGTGGAACTGATCAACGTTGAGGAGGAACATGACTGCGCCGCCCACGGGGACCTTGACCGGGCTGGGCATGAACGCACCAGCAGGGGCGGCCTCGTAGGGCGTGACATTGACGAGTTGCTCACGACGCTGGCAATGGGTGGCCATGAGCTTCTTCAGGTTACCAACCTCGTCGTCTTCCACTCCCATCAGAATGGTGGTGTTTCCTTCGCGCAGAAACCCACCGGTTGAGCCGATGACCGTGAACTTGAATCCGGCTTTCACCAGTTCATCGGTCACCCGGCCTTTGTCGCGACTGTTCACGATGCAGACGGCAAGCTTCACACTTCGATTATAGGCCAGGTTTGGTGTGAGTGCAGGCTGTTCGCTGCGGACCGCGCCGCCAAGAGCGACGGCAACGCGCCGGAGGCGCAAGCTTTGTGACCGATGTCACTTGATTTTGGACTTAATTTTGGTGCGCTCCGGGGGTGCGAAAGTTAATTAAGTCAGGATTTTGGTCTCATGTGACTATGGGATTTCTTGCGCCTGAGTGTCAACCGTCAGCGCTCATTTGCGAGGGGTTGCGGAGATATGCAACCATTCCGGGGTTGGGTTTGTGTGGCCGTTCGCTGGTTCCCTGGGGGGTTACACAAGGCTTTGGGGATTGGGCTTCTGGGTTTTGAACCCCTCCGGGCTTTGGGAGAGGTTGCGTGACAGTTGTGAGATCGGATCGGGCTGCCGGAGATGCTAATCCTAGACTGGGGAGCGCACGGAGTGTTGGATCATCCATCATAGAGCTCGAGGGCGGCGACGATTGGGGGGGGCGTTGATCCAGGTGTTCTTCTCGGTCTTCGGTTCTTCGTGCCAATAGATGCTGCCGCCGAGGGCCTGAAGAAAATACCTTGTTTCGAGCGGCCCCCTGGAGTCTCGGGCCGGAGAGAACTGGAAAGACCTGTCACACGCTTCGCGCTCTTTACTCTTGGGAAGCACAAAGTCAGGGTTGGGAATGATCCTTACTCATCATGACCGTCGAACAGGCTTCCGCTTTGGGCTTGGACGGCTCGGCCTACACCCTTGTCGGGTTGGATTAGCCAAGATTCGGGGAGGATGGCGGTTTCGCCGCGTTCGAGAATTCCTTCGGTGGTGAGGATTTGGTAGCGGGGAATCTTCTTGTTGCCGGGCCATTCGGCGTAGCCCATGTTCTCCGCCACCAGTTTCATCTCTTTGGTAGGTTCCTTTTGGGCGATCATGATGCCGAAGACAGCCTTGTTGTTTTCGATGACGTGGGCGAAGTCGCGGACGTTGCTGAGGTTGAGGCCGTTTCCACCTTTCACTTGGACGACGCCTTCGCGGTAGTTGCCTTGCATGTCCCAGAGCTGGATGCGCCCGTCGATGCCACGATCCGCGCCCTTCTTGTCGTTCCATTTGCCGCCGACCAGGGTGACGGCCCACTGCTCGAACGGCTTGTGGTTCTGATGTTTGGTGCTCTCGAAGAGGGCTTTGGCCGCGCCTTCGTCCCGTGGCGTGCCTAGGAGTTCGTATTTGAGTTCGCGACCCTCGGCCTTCTCTTCGCCCAAGCGGGCAATGACCTCGTTGATGGCGAGGTAGGTGACGTCGATGCCGATCCAGCGGCGGTTCATCCGTTCGGCGGCGACCATCGCGGTTCCGCATCCGGCGAAGGGGTCTAGGACGACGTCGCCCTCGTCGGTGCTGGCGGCGATGATGCGTTCGAGCAGCGCGAGAGGCTTCTGGGTCGGGTAGCCGCGTCGTTCTTTGGCTTGGGAGTTGATCGGGGGGATGTCGTCCCAGAGTGCCTGTAGCGTTGTCCCTTTGTTCTCGTCCAAGTAGCGCTTCAGGCGTATGCCGCCTGCATTCGTGAAGTGGAGCCTGCCCTCCGCGTCGAGCCTTTCCATTGTCTCGGGCGGGCAGCGCCAGAAGCCAGAAATACCCTTGTACTCGTAGGTGTAGCCCCCACCAGACAAGCCTTTTGCGCTCAAATTGTCGTCCGTCCAAGGCCGCCCGTCAGCGTCCTTGTGTCGAAAACGAGAGATGTATTCCGGAGTGTGAGGGCGGTACTGCTGGTGCCACTTGCCGTTCCCCTTGGTGAAGTAGAGAAGTGTGTCGGTATTACAGCCGTATTTACTCGCGTCGTTGTGCGCGCTCGTCCGCTTCCAGGTGATTTCGTTTCGGAAGTGCTCTGGGCCGAAGACCACGTCGAGGATGATCTTGAGATAGTGGCTGGCGACGGGGTCGCAGTGGAGGTAGAGCGAGCCGGTGGATTTGAGCTTGCGGTGGAGCTCCAGCAGGCGCGGGGCCATCATGAGCAGGTAGGCCATCATCTCCGACGGGCCGAGGATGCGGTGGAGGCTGTCCATCAGCTCGAACAGCTCGGAGTTTCGCCCGTCGGACTTGAAATCCTGCATCAGGAGCGGGCCGTAGGTCCAGGTGTCCTTGAAGGTCATGATCTGGGCGGGCGAATCCTGGCCCTTGTGCTGCTTGAAGAGCAGGTTGTAGTTTCGGGCCGAGTTGAAGGGCGGGTCCAGGTAGATGAGGTCCGCGACTTCGTCCGGGATTGCCTTATCCACGCCATCGCCACGCAGGCGGACGAGATTGTCTCCGTAGTGAAGTTGGTTGACGAACTCGGCCATCACCCGAATTATGGTGGATTTTTGGGGGCAGCGCACTTTTTTGGTGAGAGGGCGAGTTTGGCTTCGGATGTCCTATTTGCCCGTGCCTCTCCGGGCTCGTGCATCCGGTCGATAGGGGATTTGCAACCCCTCCGGGGTGGGGTTTGTGGCGGTTGGATGGTTCCCTGGGTGGTTACCCAGGGCTTTTGGGTTTTGAACCACTCCGTGGTTCTTGGAGCCATAACCGTGGGTTCGTTGGCGCTTACCCTGTAGCTGCGGCTCTTGGCAGGCTGCTCGCGCAAACCGCGTCGCAAAGAGCGACGGCTACTTGCAGGGATGCGCATTTCGGCAAACCAAGGATTTGTTCCAAAACCAAATACCAAACTCAAGAGTCCAAATTTAAGGCTCTGAGAAACTACCCAGGGACTGAGTAACCGCGCCGAGCCCAAACCTGGCGGGGTTGCGTGGTCCTCTCAGGAGTTCGCAATCTGGGCAATCTTCTGGGCGTAGCGAAGGGCCAGATCGCGGCTGGCGGCATTGTCGGGTGACTCGGCGTAGACGTGGAAAATCGGCTCGACCGAGTCGGGCAGAACGAGCACCCATGAGTCCTTGTCGAACAGCTTCACCCCATCCATCAAGTCAACGCGCTCAACCTGGT
>JBMOJD010000007.1:0-60089 GCA_049317025.1 Fimbriimonas sp.
ACGCCGGCGGAGAAGCCGAAGGCCATGATGACGGCTTGGGTGTTGATGAGGGGTGGCACCTTGAGGGCAGCGGAGACGAGCATGATGCCGGTGAAGCCTAGGGCGATGCCGAGGACGCCGCCGAGGGTGCACATGACGATGCTTTCGAGAAGGAATTGCCAGAGGATTCCACCTCTTTTCGCGCCGATGGCTTTTCGGAGGCCGATTTCGCGGGTGCGCTCGGTGACGGAGACGAGCATGATATTCATGATCCCGATGCCGCCGACGAGGAGCGAGATGGAGGCGATGCCGGCGAGGAGCACGCTTAGGAGCCTGGTCTGGGTCTCCATCTGCTCAATCCATTCGCCTTGGTTCATGACGCGGAATAGGGACTCGCCGGAGGAGTTCTTGCGGGTCTTGCCTAGGGTCTTTTCGACTTGGTCTTGGGTGTAGGGCAGAAGCTCGGTGCGGGAGCCGCTGAGGACGATGGTGTCGAGGTTGGTCTTGCCGAGGAGGCGAGTTTTGCCGGTGCTGAGAGGGATGTAGATTTGGTCGTCGGGGTTCCAGTTGCCCGATCCGCCTTTGTAGGCGACCACGCCTTTGACCTCGAAATTCTGGTTCTTGATGCGGACGGTGGCGCCGATGGCGTTGCCGTCTTGGAACAGCTCTTGGTAGACCAGGTAGCCGAGCACGCAGACGCGGGTGGCGGCGACTTCGTCGTCTTGGTTGTACCAAGTGCCCTGGTGCATCTTCGTCGCGTTGCGGATGATGGCGATCTGGGGTTGGGCGGCGGTGATCTGGGTGAACTTGGTGAACGAACGGTGCTTGGCGTCGACGCGGCCACCGACGGTGCCGGTCATTTGGTCGATCAGCGGGACTTCGCGGCGCAGGGCGACGACGTCTTCATCCTTGAGCACGGGGACATCGTTCGCGCCGCCGATGACGGCACCACGTCGCCAGTTCGGCATGATGGTGAGCATGTTGGTGCCCATCACCTGGATGTTCTCGACGGCCTTCTTCTTGGTGCCCTCACCAATCCCGATCATGGCGATGACCGAGCCGACGCCGATCACGACGCCGAGCATGGTGAGGAAGGATCGCAGCTTGTTCGTACCGATGGCACGGACTGCACTCAGAAAGCTATCAAGCAAGTTCATGGTTTATGACTCAAGAATACGTAATGGACGCGATTTTTTCCGCCGCTGTCACTGCGTTGTCGAGAAGAGAAGCGACGGTCATCGGGCCGACCCCGCCGGGGACGGGGGTGATCCAACCGGCAACCTGGGATGCGGACCCAAAATCGACGTCGCCCACGTCGCCTTTGCGGCCTTCCACTTTGTTGTAGCCTGCATCGATGACCACGGCACCGGGCTTGATCCAATCGCCTTTCACCATCTCGGCACGACCGACGGCAGCCACCAAGATGTCGGCTTCGCGGCAGAGTTCGGGCAGGTCGCGGGTCTTGGAGTGGGCAATGGTCACGGTGGCGTTTCGCTCCAAGAGCATTAACGCCATTGGCTTGCCAAGGATCACTGATCGGCCGATAACAACGGCTCTTTTTCCTTCGACGGGGATTTTGTAGGCTTCGATGATCCGGGTGATGCCCAAGGGCGTGGCGCAGCGGAAGCCGGGGAGTCCGGCGGTGAGCAAGCCGAGCGACTGCGACGTGATGCCGTCGACATCTTTGGCGGCTCCGAGGGCCATGAGGGCGGCGTCTTCGTCGAGGTGCTTGGGCAGGGGATGCTGGATGAGGACGCCATGGACGATGGGGTTCTCGTTGAGTTCGTGGACTTTGTCAAGTAGCTCGGATTGGGTGGTGTTGGCGTCGATCTCGAAGGCTTCGCCTTCCATCCCGGCGGCTTCGGCCCATTTCCGCTTCATTCGCACGTAGGCGAGGCTGGCGGGGTCTTGGGCGGCGACGAGGACGTCGAGCCGGGGCACGATTCCGTGGGTGCGTAGGCGGGCGGTTCGCTCGGCCAATTCGGCCCGAACTTTTTTGGAAAGAGCCAACCCATCGAGAATCTCTGCTGCCACAGGTTGGGTGTACCTCAGGCAGAGACCCGTTCGTCTTGTAGAATCGCGACTAGGATGTTTCTGCGTGCGTTCAATCAGTCACATGGGTTCGTGATTGCTCCGGGTCCTTACTTCGAGCAGGAGCAGCTGGCTGCGGTGGAGCATGAGCGACACATTGCCGAGCACGCGGGGGATACGCCGGTGACGAAGGCGGGATTTAGACAGCCCCACCAACCCAAGAGCTGGCTGGAGCCGGACGTTGCGCGCTACTTGCCTTCGGTGAAACCGCTCTTGCGGGAACCGGGGTTCATTGATGCGCTGGTCGAGATCTTGGATGCGAAGCGCATCCAGCTTTGGGGGATCAGCCTGAGCGTTCGGCGTCCGAACGACCAGATTCGTATTGGTTGGCACCAGGATTTTGCTCTTTGGAGCGAGGACTGGCATTCGCCCCAGGGCCTCGCTTTGGCGGTGATCCCGATGACCCGTCTGACCCCGGACAGTGCGCCGCCGAGGTTCGTCCCGGGGTCTCACCGGTGGGGATTCACGGGGACGGGCGACTTCTTTGCCCAAGACAATGAGGCCCAGATCGAGTACATGCGCACCCAGTATGGGGATCGTTGGCAGGAAGTCGACGCGCTGGTCCAGCCAGGTGGCTTGCTTGTCTACTCCAGCTTGACCTACCACGGTTGCCAGATGAACACGTCTGGGTCGGATCGAAGCCTGCTCGCGCTACTGCTTAGTACGGAGAAGTCGCAGTTGAAATCGACGTCGGACCTCGTTGCGGGCTTGGACGATACGGGTCGGTATCCGCTTCTGGTTGGGTAGTGACCCAGTAAACTAGATTCATGCGGATCGTTCGTTTTCGGGACAACACGGGAGTCATTTCGTTCGGAGAAGAGACGCCGGGCGGCGTTGTTCGCCTCGAAGGCTCGCCCTACACTGGCTTGGTGAGCACGGGGGAGATTGTGGCGGAGTACAAGCTTCTCGCGCCGGTTGAGCCAACTCAGCTCGTTTGCATTGGCCTGAACTACCGGTTCCATGCGGAAGAGACGAAGGCGGAGATTCCGCGCCATCCGATTGTTTTCTTCAAGAATTTGAACGCGACGCAGAACCCAGGGGACCCGATTGTTTTGCCCCGGAAGCTCCTGAGCGAGAAGGTGGACTACGAGTGCGAGCTAGCGGTTGTCATTGGGCGCGATGCTAAGAATGTGAGCCGGGCGGATGCATTGGACTATGTGCTCGGGTACACGGCGGCGAACGATGTGAGCGCTCGCGATTGGCAAAAGAATGGCGGCGGCATGCAGTGGTGCCGGGGCAAGAGCTTCGATACTTTCGCTCCGCTGGGTCCGGTGTTGGTGACTCCGGACGAGATTGCTAACCCGAATGACCTCGCGATTCGGACGATCTTGAATGGCGAAGTCGTCCAGGATTGGAACACGAACGATATGATTTTTGATGTGCCGTTCTTGATTGAGTTCCTGAGTGCGAGTACGACCTTGCCGGCGGGAACGGTGATTTTGACGGGGACCCCGCAGGGCGTGGGGATGGCGCGGACGCCTCAGCTTTGGATGAAGGCGGGCGATACGGTGACAGTCAGTATCGAGAAGATTGGTGACCTTACCAACCCGGTGGTTGACGAGGATTGGTCGGGCGAAGTGCGCCGCATCGACGACTGATGGCCATCGCTCGCCTGACGGACCGTCCCCTGGTGATGGGCATTCTCAACGTCACGCCGGATAGCTTTAGCGATGGCGGGCGGCATTTTTCGTTTGCAGCTGCGGTGGATGCGGGGTCGCGGATGATGGACGAGGGGGCGGACCTGATTGATGTCGGGGGGGAGTCCACGCGCCCGGGGGCCGAGCCGGTGGATGCGGAGGAAGAGATCCGGCGGACCGTGCCGGTGGTCGAGGCTTTGGTGGCGCGCGGCTTTGCGGTTTCGATTGATACGATGAAGGCGACGGTTGCCCGGGCGGCCGTTTTGGCGGGCGCGGAGATGGTCAATGACGTCACCGCGTTTTCTGATCCGGCGATGGCGGAGGTTTGTGCGGAGGCGGGTTGTGCGGTGTGTTTGATGCACATGCAGGGCCGACCGCAGACCATGCAGCTTGACCCGACCTATGGGGATGTGGTGGCCGAGGTCGCGGAGTATCTGGTGGGGCGGGCGCATTTTGCCGAGGCGGCGGGAATTGATCCGGCGAAGATTTGGCTTGATCCGGGCATCGGTTTTGGGAAGACGTTGGAGCACAATCTCGCTTTGATCCGCAACCTGGGGGATTTGGTCGCGACGGGTTATCCGGTTTTGCTCGGAGTCAGTCGCAAGTCGTTCTTGAGCAAGATTGGCAAGCCGTTAGGGGTTGATGAGCGGCTGGAAGGCAGCTTGGCGGCGCAGACGGTGGGGCAGATTCAGGGTGCGGCGATGCTACGAGTGCACGATGTTTTGGCGGCGCGACGGGCCGTGGATGCGACGGCGGCGATTCTGGCAAGCCCGGCGGCGGGAACCGCGCGGGTAGTCTGAGCCTTCCGCCTTTGGAAAGATATGAAAGAAAACGTGATTATTGTTGGTTCGGGTCCGGCTGGCTATACGGCAGCCCTATACGCGGCGCGCGCCAGTTTGAAGCCTCTCCTGTTCGCCGGATTGCAGCCGGGCGGTCAGCTCATGATCACGACGGACGTCGAGAATTACCCGGGTTTCCCTGAGGGGATCATGGGGCCGGAGATCATGGAGCTCTTCCAGAAGCAGGCGGAGCGATTTGGCACCCGGATCGAATACAAGCACATCACGAAGGTCGACTTTTCCGAGCGTCCGTTCCGACTTTGGGCCGATGATGAGGAGTTTCAGGCGGAGACGGTGATTGTCTCGACCGGGGCGACGGCGAAGTGGCTTGGTCTGGAGTCGGAAGTCACGTTTGGTGGATTTGGAGTGAGTGCTTGCGCGACTTGCGACGGTTTCTTCTTCCGGGGTCGTGAGGTGATCGTGGTTGGCGGAGGCGATACGGCGATGGAAGAGGCCAACTACCTGACGCGACATGCGAGCAAGGTCGTGCTGATCCACCGGCGCGAGGAGTTCCGGGCGAGCAAGATCATGCAGGATCGCGTGTTGGCGAATCCCAAGATCGAGGTGGTGCTGAACACGACGATCGACGAAATCCTTGGGGACACCGAGCCGGTTAAGAAGGTTACTGGCGTGCGGCTGAAAAACTTGGTGACGGGCGAACTGACGGAGCGTCCGATTGGTGGCGTGTTCATCGCGATTGGGCACAAGCCAAACAGCGAGATTTTCCGGGGTGTGCTCGAAATGGACGAAGTGGGCTATCTGAAGACGCAAGCGGGCTCTTCGCGGACCAATGTTGAGGGTGTTTTTGCTTGCGGGGACGTTGCGGATAGCGTGTATCGCCAGGCGATCACGGCGGCGGGCACGGGCTGTATGGCGGCGATTGACGCCGAGCGATATCTGGAGGCCCAGGGCCACTGATGCTGGCGGTGCTCGCGGCCTCCGTTTTGTCCCAGGTTGCGGGCGAGGCCGTGGCTCGGGATACGTTCCTGAGCGACCCGGGCGGCCAATCGCGCCTGCTGATCAAAGAGATGTTTCGGCGGATCAATCCGCCGAAGCTTTCGCCTAAACGGTTTGGTCCGGATCGGCAGAGCTGGATGTTCGAGTGGATCACTTCGGGTTACGGCTTAGTTGGTGGCGATACCAAGCAGTTTGAGCTGCGGTTCCGGATCTACAACCAGGAGCGCAAGGATGAGGGCGATGTTTCGCCTCAGATTGCGGCGATGCTTTTGCGCATGTGGCAGATGAACGTGGATCAGCTGCGGTTGGAGCACGCGGAGCAGTTCAACCGGCGCATTGTGGACGTGTATGTGTGTTACGGGGGTAAAGCGGGCGGTGAGCAACTTTTCGATGTCGATCGGCAGATGAATCCGCAGACTAAGGTCAATACCATCTACTTTTATGATCTTAGGAGCTTTAAGGATCCGTTGGAGATGGCGCGGGAGGTTGCGCACGAATATGGGCATGCGACTTTGCCGGCGGTTGGGTTTGGTGAGCCAGAGGGGCTGGTTCCGGTTAAGCCTCCAGTTGCCAATCCTCCGGGGGTGAAGCCTGTCCCGGCCACGTCGGGGGTTAAGAAAGCGAAGCCGGTGGCCGTTCAAGCGGCCCCGATGCCCGCACCTCCCAAACCAGCTCCTGAATATTGGGCGAATGGGATTCTGGGCGAAAGGCTGTATCTGATGTGGATTCGGGACGGGATGCAAGCCAATTTGCTGAAGCCCGCCGATGCGATGGGCGTCACGAAAGAGCAGCTCGATAAATGGCTTGTTGAGAACGTCGAGAAGGGAGTCTTGCTTGCCTCACAGAAGCCACCTAGTAAGGCATTGCTCGGGCGGATGGATGCGGTGGGTATGGAAGAGTATCACCGGTTGGCGCTTTACATGGCCACGATTCTTCCGAATGCGGTCTTTGCGCGTTCGCTGAAGCTCACGGGATCAACGGAGGCAGTCGATTATCCACAAGGAATCCTGCTTGCGACCGAAGAGCCGGAGAAACTGGAACTGACGATTCCTGGCTACCTTGCCGGTAAGACTCTTTGGGTTCCTATCGGAAAGGGAGTTTTGGATGGGGCCAAAGAGCTTGAGCGCAGAGACGGCTGGGCCAAGATTTTGCCGGCGGGCGGTCCGGTTTCTTGGAAGAACGCGCGCTAGCGTTTTGCCCGCTTCTTGAGCAGTCGGTCCTGAGCTAATTCGGCGCTAATGAGTACCATGGGTAGTCCGTTACCCGGTACCGTGCTTGCGCCGACGAAGACCATATCGGGATTGCTTTTGCTTTGGTTCGAGGGGCGGAAGAACGCGCTTTGCCAGAAGTCGTGGCTGAGGCCAAAGGCGGCGCCTCGGTCGAGGTTGAGTTCGTCGGCCCAATCTTGGGGCGATCTCGTTTGGATTCCTTGCACCAGGCTGCGGTCGAATCCGGCTTCTTTGGCGAGGCGGCGGAAGATTTTCTCTTGGAGGTCAACGGCGTCGGCCTCACTCCAGGGCCGATCTAGGTTCGGGCAGGGGACGAGCACGTAGAGGTTTTCGTGTTCGGCGGGAGCCTTGGCGGCATCGGAGCGGGCGGAGACACAGGCGTAGAACGCGGGGTCATCGGGCAGGACTAGTTTGTGGAAGATTTGATCTAAGTTGCCTTTGAAGTCGGGGCCGAAGAACACGTTGTGATGGAGGAGAGTCGGGAGGCTACCGGCGTAGTCGATGTACATCATGTACGCGGAGCATGAGTAGCGGCGCTTTTTGGGCGAGGGTGCCTTTTGCAGGGCTCTTTCGGCATAGGGTAGGTCGGCGTTGCAGACTACTGAATCGGCTTCGATGACTTCACCGCTTTCTAGCTCAACTCGCTTTCCGACGACACTTTTGACGGGGGAGTTTAGTCGGATCTCGGCACCCTTCTTTTCGGCAAGGCGCGCGACTGATCCGCAGATCTCGACCATGCCGCCTTTGGGATACCAGATACCCTCGCCGTATTCCATGTAGGTGAGGACGGAGTAGACCCAGGGGGCTTCGAAGGGCGATAGCCCGAGGTACATGGTTTGGAAGGTGAACAGCATTCGCAGACGAGGGTCATCTACGTAGCGTTCTATTCTCTTACCGAGGTTCGAGAGCATGCCGTGGCGGGCAACTAGGCCTAGCTGTTTGAAACCAAAGAAATCGAGGGGGGAGTCGAAGTTCTTCTGGACGAAATTCGGCATGGCATCGCGGTAGAGCGCGCCGAGGTCACCGATGAGGGCAGCGTAGGCCTGGGCGTCTTTTGGGCCGCATATTTCGTGAATCTGCCGGACCATCTTGGCGATATTCGGCGAGCCGTCCAGGCGGGAGCCGTCGCTGTAGAAAACGCGATAGCTCGGGTCGCAGAGTTCGATATCCAGGTGATCCTCTAGGCGCTCGCCGACATCGGCGAAGAGCTTGTAGAACGGGTCGAGCATCATCATGAGCGTCGGCCCCCCGTCGAAGGTGCAGCCGTTCACGGTTTCGGCGCGGTTGCGGCCGCCGATGCGGTCGGTTTTCTCAAGGACGATGACCCGGTCGCCGGTGTGAGCCATGCGGAGCGCGGTGGCCAGGCCCCCAAGGCCGGCTCCAATGATGACGGTGGTTTGGCGACTCACAGGGGTGTCTACGCCTATTGGGCCATCGCGTCGGCGAGCAGCAGCCTTTCGGGGTCAACCGTGCGGAAGGTGCTGAGGACGTACGACAGGGGGTGGGAGACCAACTTGTTGCCATCTACCCCGACCATCTCGCTGCGGAAGCCGCTGAGGAGGCGGTTGGTGGCGTAGGCTCCGAGGCGCATGGCCAGCACGCGGTCGAAGGCGGTCGGGCCGCCGCCGCGCTGCATATGGCCAAGGACCAGGTAGCGGCATTCGAAGTCAGTATTTGTCGAGATGAATTCTTTGACGTCGGCGGCCCTCGCCGCGCCTTCGGCGACGACGATGATTGAGCTCTTTTTGCCCTTTGCGGAGGCGGCGCGCAGGTTGTTGCAGATTTCTTCGAGGTTGTAGGGGATTTCTGGAATCAGGATGGCTTCGGCTCCACCGGCTAGGCCCGCCTCGAGGGCGATGAAGCCATTTCGTCGGCCCATGACTTCGATGACGAAGACTCGCTCGTGGGAGTATGCCGTGTCCCGCACGCGGTCGATGGCGTCGACGGCGGTGTTGACGGCGGTGTCGAAGCCGATTGAGAAGTCCGACCCCGATATGTCGTTGTCGATCGAACCGGGAACGCCCATCACAGGGAAGTTGAATTCGTCGTGGAGGCAGCGCGCGCCGGTTAGCGATCCATCGCCGCCGATGACAATGAGGCCGTCACAGGCATTCTTCACGAGGTTGGCGTAGGCTTCTTCGCGGCCTTCGCGCTTCATGAACCGCTTGCTACGGGCAGTTCGTAGGATGGTGCCACCCCGGTCGATGATGCCGCCGACGCTCTTGGAATCCATGAGCATGACTTCATCGTTCAGGATTCCTTCGTAACCATGATGAAATCCGACGACCTCAACCTTTCGGTTGATGGCTGCGCGCACCACGGCGCGCAGGGCCGCGTTCATACCTGGAGCGTCGCCCCCGCTGGTGATAACTCCAATCCGCTCCATGCCCCTTGATTATGACGGGCCAAGGAGGGCGAGGAGGTAGCGACCGTAGTCACTTTTCCGCAAAGGTTCCGCCAATTTTTCTAGCTGGGCGGCGTCGATCAATCCTAATGCAAAGGCAATCTCTTCGGGACAAGCGATCATCTGACCTTGGCGTTGCTCGATGGTCTCGACGAAATTGGCGGCTTGGAGGAGTGAACTGTGGGTTCCGGTGTCCAGCCAAGCGAACCCACGGCCTAGGAGTTCTACCGAGATTTGGCCAGCGTCCAGGTAGGCACGGTTGACATCGGTAATCTCGTACTCTCCTCGCTTAGAGGGTTCTAAGTTTCGCGCGATCTCCACGACCTGGTGATCATAGAAGTAGAGTCCGGTAACGGCCCAGTTCGATTTTGGTTGGCTGGGCTTCTCTTCGATCGAGATAGCCCGGCGATTCTCGTCGAACTCCACCACGCCGTAAGCCTCGGGCGAATGGACGTGGTAAGCAAAGACGGTGGCTCCCACGGTTTGGTCGTTTGCTCGCTTCAGATAGAGCGTGAGATCGTGGCCATAGAAAATGTTGTCGCCGAGAACGAGCGCCGATGGCGAGCCATTAAGGAAGTCGGCGCCGATGGTGAAGGCTTGGGCCAGGCCCTTGGGTTCGGGTTGGACGGCATAGGTGAGGCTGATTCCCCACTGGGAGCCATCGCCCAGGAGTCGCTGGAACTGGGACTGATCTTCGGGCGTCGTGATGATCAGAATCTCGGTGATTCCCGCCAACATGAGCGTCGTCAGGGGGAAGAAGATCATCGGCTTGTTGTAAATTGGCATCAGCTGCTTGCTCACCGCTTGGGTGAGGGGGTAGAGCCGAGTTCCTGAGCCGCCCGCCAAAATGATCCCTTTTCGTGCCATCCGCCGAGAATGTACCTTTAGCCCCGCCCAAGACTGGAATATCATGAAAGTGATGCTTGCCGCCCTCCTCCTTCTTTCGGTCGGATGCCAACCGAAGCCCGCGCTGGACATTGAGTCTTACAACCGAATCTTGCGCGAGAGCCAGCCCGCCGAGCCGGTGCCCGCTGTCGCTTCGGTCAATGTCCAAGCCACCCCTACCGCCGAAGGGCGCAGGGTGGTTGTGGTGGTCAATAGCTCGGTACCGGATAGCGTCAAGATCGGCAGGACCTACGCGGAGAAGCGCGGCGTTCCCAAAGAAAACATCTGCCTGGTGGCGGTGCCGGACGGGGAGTGGATGAAGCGGAACGACTTCGAGAAGGTGCTTCTGCCCGCGGTCCGAACCCACCTGCAAGGGCTGCGGAACATTGACTACATCGTGATCACGCGGGGCATTGCGGCCAAGTACGGAAGCATGAACTTCAGCGTGGATGCGGCCATCGGGGCGATGGACCTGAACCTGCCCGAGATCACCGATCCGAAGGAACTGGGCAAGCTGACCAGCCCCTACTATGGCAAGGCGGAGCCGTTTACTAAGGCGAAGTTTGGCTTCTATCTGGTGACTCGGCTGGATGGGAAATCAACCGAAGACGCTCTGCAATTGATTGAGAACTCGCTGAATGCGAAGCCGGAGAAGGGGCCTTTCCTCTTTGACGAGGCGCCAAACCGCAAGAGCAAGGGCTATGGCGAGATGCAGCAGCAGTTGGGCGAAGTGGCGGAACTGCTCAAGCCACGCGGATTTCGGGTGGTTCTGGATCAGACCGATGCTTTTGTTGGCTCGGACGAGCCTTTGGCGGGCTATTCCAGTTGGGGTAGCAACGACAGCTCGTACAATGCTGCGACCTACCGAGCGTTGAAGTTCAAACCGGGGGCAATTGCGGAGACTTTCGTATCCACGAGTGCTCGCACGTTCACCCCGACTGATACGGGCCAGAGCTTGATTACCGACCTCATCAGCAGTGGAGTGACCGGGGTCAAGGGCTACGTGCAGGAGCCGTATTTGGCGGCGATGGCGCGGCCCACGATCCTCTTTGACCGCTATACGCGCGGGTTCAATCTCGCCGAGAGCTTTTACATGGCCTCGCCGCTGCTTCGGTGGAAAGACACGATCATTGGCGACCCTTTGTGCCGCCCGTATCCGCGGGTGCGGACGGCCACCGAGCAGCCGTGAGGCCAGACGAGCCGGGGGTTCTGATCGCGCCAGATGCCCGGGGTGAGTTCTTGCCGACGGTTTTTCTTGACCGCGATGGTGTTTTGAATGTGGACCATGGCTACGTTGGGCATCGCGACCGGTGGGATTGGATGCCTGGATGCCTTGACGCGCTGGCGTACTTTTCTGTTTTTGCCCGGCTGGTGGTGGTGACGAATCAATCAGGCATCGCTCGGGGCATGTTTTCCGAGGCCGAGTTTCTGGAGTTGACTCAGACTGTCGATGCCGAGATCCGGGCAGGCGATGGGCGGATTGACGCCTGGATCTGGTGCCCGACGCATCCCGAGGCGACGGTTGAGGAGTTTCGGGGGGACAGCGTCTATCGCAAGCCCAACCCGGGGATGATCCAGTGGGCGCTCGACAAGTGGCCGACGGACATTGACCACAGCGTATTGGTGGGCGATTCGGAACGGGACTTGGAGGCGGCGCGGCGGGCGGGTATTCGTCCGCTTGCATTCGAAGGTTGGGAAGTGGCTTTGCCCCAAGTTTTGGTTCGCCTGTTAGACTAGATCCGGTGATGCGTCCGAATGTCCGTTTGCATGAGGTGTCGCTTCATCCTGCGTGGTTGGCGGCCGAGGCGCCCCATGTGGATGTCATTCTCAGCACCCGAACGCGGGTGATGCGCAATCTGCGGGCCCATGTCTTCCCTCACCGGGCCACGAACCAAGATCACCTTGCGATTCTGAAGGAGATCACTTTGGCAGCGAGGCCACTGGGCTGGCATTCGCGGGAATCCATCACGACTTCTGAGCGCAACGCTTTGGTCGCCTGCCGGATGGTCTCACCCGACTTCAAGTGGACAGAACCGGGTCGCGGGTTTTTGCTCGATCCTGGCCATTGCCTTAGCCTGATGATCAACGAGGAGGATCACTTGCGGGTCCAGGCCCTCACGGCGGGCTGGTCGGCGGCGGTTTCGGATCAGCGCGCCTTTGCGGCTTTGGATGTGCTTGGGGAATTGCTCGATTGGGCTTGGTCGCCTGACTTTGGCTATCTATCGGCGAGTCCATTCAATGCCGGTGAGGGCGTTCGGCAGTCTTGCATGGCCCACTTGGTGGGCTTGGCTCATGCGAAGCGACTTCCGGCCGTCATCAACGCGTTGGCGGAGCAGGGGATCACCATTCGGGGGCTCTTTGGCGAGACGAGCCGGGCGGTGGGGGCGTTTGTCCAGATCAGCATTTTGCGGCGATCGCTGGGTGATTTTGTGGGTGCGGTGGATTACCTCTTGAAGGAGGAGCGAGCGGCACGGTCGCGACTTGATCCGAGTGAACTTCGCGAGCGCGTGGAGCGGGCGATGGAGTTCGTGCATGCTTCGGAATCGGTTTCGCTGGCGGATGCCCTGCGGGTCTTGGGTTGGTTGCGGTGGGGGGCGCTGGCGGCTCCGGACCTGGTGAACCTTGGCCCCCGTCGCATCGATGAGCTTCTGACCTATCTGGAGGTGAAGCAGTATGGGACCTTGGACGATGGCCCGGACCGGGCGGAGTTCTTGCGGTTTGAACTGGGTTTGTGAGCTGGGTTATTGCCTTGGCGAAGGTAATCTCGGGGCGATATGGTACCAAAGGCATTGATCGTATGGGGCGGATGGGATGGACACGAGCCGGACAAGGTCGCCGAGCTTTTTCGACAGATTCTCGCCGAATCCGGCTTTGAAGTTGAGGTGAGCGACACGCTCGATGCCTTCGCCGATGTTGAGAAAGTGAACGCCCAGAGCTTGCTGGTCCCGATCTGGACCATGGGCCACATCACCAACGAGCAGGCGAACCCGGTCTTCGAGGCGGTGCGTGAGCATGGAATCGGCATCGCCGGTGCCCACGGCGGCATGTGCGATTCGTTCCGCGACAACACGGAATGGCAGTGGATGACCGGGGGCCAGTGGGTGGCCCACCCTGGCAATGACGGCATCACCTATCCGGTCAACATTGTGACAAGCAACCCGCACCCGATCACAGCGGGAATTTCCGACTTTGAGGTCACGAGCGAGCAGTATTACCTGCACACCGATCCGGGCAACAATGTGCTGGCGACTTGCCCCTTCCCGCTTGCGGGCGTGGATGGGCCGCACTCGGCCAACCCTTGCCAGATGCCGACGATCTGGACGAAGATGTATGGCCAAGGTCGAGTGTTTTACAATGCGCTCGGGCACCACGCTGACCTTTTGGAAGCCGAGATTCCCCGTGAGATCATGCGCCGTGGCTTCCTTTGGGCCGCCAAAGGCGTCGGGCTTTAAGGAGTGGAAGAGAAGAAAGGGGTCTGGGCCTCGTTTTTCGACGCGCATGCGTCGAATTACGATGAAAACGGCTTCACGAAGAACACCGAGAAGGAAGTTGACTTCTTTCTCGGGCTCTACGGCCTGAAGCCGGGGGCGAAGATTCTCGACGTCGGGTGTGGCACGGGGCGGCACTCGGTTGAGCTTGCGCGGCGTGGGTTCAAGGTCACGGGTCTAGATATCTCGGCGGGGATGCTCTTCGAGGCCCAGCGCAAAGCCGAGCGATTTGGGGTCGAAGTGACTTGGGTTCTTGCCGATGCGACCAAGTTCACTTTCCCAGAGAAGTTTGATGCCGCGATTTGCCTTTGCGAGGGGGCGATGGGCTTGATTGAGCAGGGGATGAACGCCGAGCTCCACGATCTGGAGATCATGCGCAACATTGCCGACGTGCTCGAGCCTGCGGGGCCGTTCCTGCTGACGGCGCTGAACGCGTACGCCACGATTCGGCAGATGAAGGACGAGTTCGTGGTGGCGGGTCGATTTGACCCGGCGACGATGGTTTCGAGCTATCAGGACGAATGGGACTTGCCCGGCGGCTCTAAGGTGGTCCAGATCTACGAGCGCCTCTTTATCCCGCCGGAAATGGCGCGGATGCTGAAGATGGCGGGCTTCGATGTGCTCGCCATTTACGGCGGCACCGCCGGAGCCTGGGCGCAAAGGTCGCTTAGCCTGGATGAGGTTGAGGCGATGTATGTTTGTCGGCGGAAGGGTTAGGAGTTTGGGCCTTACGGCCCGACGCGGGACGCAAGACGCCGGACGCTGACTAGCGTCTAGCGTCTAGCGTCGGTGCCCGCGGCTTCGTTGTACTTCATACTCCCGCAACCGCCCTCGCCGCTGGGGCGGACGTGGACGCCGTGACGGTTTTCGGTGCCTTTGAACGCGTAGGGGTCAACGCCAGCGATGAGGGTGATGTCGCGGTGGTCGGCGGTGGAGACGGGCTGGTCGTCCGGAATCGAGGCGCCGTACCAGGGCAGGAAGGATTCGGCGCTCATGTAGTGGTTCACGAGTGAGCGGCGGAAGCCCGCGCTTGCGTAGTTGGGAAGTGACCGGTGCAGCAGGTAGCCGTTGAAGAAGACGATGCTGCCGGCTTTGACCTCGACGGGGACGGCGTCGTCGTTGGTGTAGGGGAAGTTCTGGGCTTCGAGGGCGCAGTCGAATCGGGAGTCGCCGTGCCAGGTCTGGAGGTAGAGGACGCCCGCCTTTTGGGAGCCGGGAATGACCCAGAGGCAGCCGTTTTCGACAGTGGCGTCGTCCATGGCGATCCAGGCTCCGGCGAGCGACCGGTCGCGGGTGGGGATGTAGATCTCATCTTGGTGCCATGCCTGGCCGGGTTTGCCCGATGCTTTGATGAAGAGCATCGACTGCATGCATTTCACGTTCGGGCTGATCACACTGGTGAGCGCGGCGACGATGGCGGGGTGGGCCAACGTGCCCCGCATGAGGTCGGAAATCTTGTGGGGGAAGTGGATGCAAAGATAGCGGCGGATGATCTCTTCGTCGGTCTCGCCGGGCTCGGGTGGCGTCACGCCGCCCACTTGGCCCAGTTCGCCGCGGCAGATGCGGGTGGCTTCTTTGCGGAGTTGCTGCACCTCTTCCATGTTGAGGGCTTGGTCGAGGACGAGGAAACCGTTCTCGGCGTAGAACGCGCTCGCCTCGGCGGTCATGGGTAGATCGAAATAGCCCGCCGGACGTCCGTCTTTCCACGACGTCCATGCCGGAAGCTGCCGACTCTCGGCGGCGGAATTGAGACTTTGCATAAGGGCCATGGTTCTATGATGCACGGAATTGGTGCTATTGTGAAGCCAAGACAGGGCTACTCGACAATATCGGCAGTGACCTCTTCTCTGGCGGGTTCGGCCGACGGTTGACGGTCCGAATCGATAGCAGCAGCACGCTTGACCTCCAAGTAATAGCGTTCTGCCTCTCGGCGCTTTGAATGCAGGTTCTCTCTTTCCAGGGGGAAACCCCGGTAGCGGGGCCCCCGATCTATCCCAACGTGGGTGTCATTCTCACTGCCGTAGTATCCCGCGCCCGACTGAGTTCCAAAGAGACCCATCCCTATGTCCTCTATCTGGGTTCCTTCCAGAAGCACAATCTCTAGTCCCATTTTGGACCAGCACTCTTTCAGTTTCGATTGGTTCGACTCAGGAGCGATGAAATCAGCCGAATCTGCAAACAGTACTACGTAGGGCTGGCCGCCTCGACTGGCACTAAGGCAGAGAGCAATCTGCATTTGGGAGCAGAGGTAGGCGAGGAAAAACAAGGCGGGAAGCTTGCCCTCGTTTCGAGAAGATAGTTGCTGACGGTAGTCAGCCTCTGCGGAAGCCAGATAGTCTTCTTGAGATTGACCGAAAAGCAGAGTTGGCCGCTTCCTGCAGATGTAGACTCGGCCTCGGCTAATATTCATCTGGTGGCGGTACCGCTCGTCATCCAAAATTGCTGAGATGATGACCAGGTACGAGAGGCCCGTGGGAATTGCCTGGGCTACGGTCATGAGGCGCATGACCGCCTCAAGAAACTGGTCCTGCCGAATTCCGTAGAAATAGGTGATAAGCCAGCACGAGGATAGGATCTCCATCCGTAATCTTCGCCCACCGGCAGTATTCAGTGAACCAAATCGGGTCAACCTTAGCCGGAGCTGATCCGTCATGATCTCTTGGAGATCTTCTGATTGAAAGTGAGGAGAGGAAATCTGATTACCTAGGCTGATAACCAGTCCCATATCTTCCCTTACCTTGGGATCAGTCTTTAGGCAGCGATAACTTCCGACAATTGAGCTAGATAGTTCTGTAAGTCTGGCGGCTAGTAAGTCATTGCTTTCACCTTCTCTTGGGAGCCAAAAGTCTTGGGCAGTCTTGGTTTCCCATCCATCGCAAAGGGCTTGTGGAATCAGGCGTTCTAGTGCTGCTAACGCATCCACCAGTGGCTGAATCTCCATGTCTAGAGGCTCCTCCAGATCAGGGCTGCTTCCTGGTCATTGGCAAGGGAAGAAGGTATTTCACCATTCTTAGTCTTCCCAAGTTCGATCTCCTGGTCAAGAAATAGACGCAAAATTGTTGGCCCTTCTTTGAGATCCGACTTGAGAACTTTTTCTTCTAGCCTGCTGGGCGTAGCATCATTGGCAAATAGCCACATAAGTTGCCCGACAAGATATAGCTCCATGGGCACAGAGTGGCGTACCTCGGCCCTGAGCGAACGATCGAGCGCTCGCAACTTTAATTGGGTAGAGCTTGCATCTGGACGACTCTTAAAATCAGCGTGGTCCTCAAAGGGTTTTGAGCCGGCATCGGCGACAAGGTCGAAGGCGTAGTCTGCCGCCTGAAGCTGAATTGCCGAAGGCGACAAGGACTTAATCTCCCCTACCTGCTGCCCATCAACTAATGCAACTGCGTACGATGCCTCCAGTGTTTCGGGTTGGAATCGGTTGAAGTCAAAAATTTCATTCTTGATCTTAGCATTGGGTGAACCGAGGAGGGTAATCCAAGGGACCGTTGAGCAGATGAGAGTGTAGACCTGATAAGGGCGCGTCGTGCAAAATGGAAACGAGTATTTCTGGGTATCGTTACCGAATGTGGCCACAAGGTCGAAGTAGTCGGAGAATCTATCTGTGCGGCAAAGTTTCAAATCCATAAGATCGTCTTTACTAGACAGATAACCTGACACCGAATGATCGAATTGAATTGGCATGGAGGTGGCCTCGGAATCTCTCATTTCGGAGATTTCTCTTTGTAGTTCCTGTTCGACACGACGGCAGCGCTGAATGATAGAGAGATTGAATTTTCGGACCTGTACAAGGCGCCACATTAACGAGAGAGCATTTAGATTGCTGGGCACTTGAGTGGGTAGAAGGATTTCGGTTCCAGCAGGATCAAGTTTTCCGACTACAGTGTACTTTGCGACAGGGTTCGCCAAATACCGAACTTCGAGGTCTCGGAGAAGTGAGCCTTCCGGCGCCCTTCCAAATTCAGTGGTCTCCCTAAATGCTCCGATAGATCGCGGTAGTGAGTCGGAAAAGGTCGGTTGGTCATCCCACACATGGCACACTTCAATGATTCGAAATCCACGTCGTAAAGAGTTGCGCACTTGCTCACGCCAACTGCCGGTCCCCATTTCATTGCGAATGGATTGAATAGTGGCAGCAATCTTACTGTCAACATCGTTAAGAGATTCCAGTAGTCGCTTTAGATCGTTCGTTGATGTGGTGAGTGATTTTTGAGTGTGTCCAAGGCCACCAAGGTGTTCGATTGCGTAGACAATTGCTATGAGGCCCGCCCAAGAGACGAAGGGCTGGTAGTGTGCCCGGAACACGAATGCAAGGAGAGCAGCTACCGTCAGGAGAAGAATGAATTCCCACTTGTGTACAATCTGTTTCCATAAGCTGCGAACCTGGTAGGAAAGGAAATCTTGCAGACCTTTCGGAGGTTGTTCAACCGATGGGTCCATGGATTTCGATTTGGAGTCGGGCAGTATTTCCGGTTCGGGATTTTCCCTCTTGTGGCGCTCTTCCATCGAAGCTAGCATCAAGTAGCAGGTAACGATATAGAGTAAAAGCGTGAGAAGCTGGAGTATCGCGGGGTATGGGGCTGGCTCTCCGCCGCTCGCAACGAGTCTGACAAGGAGCAGATTCAACCCTTGACCTTCTTCGCGACTGGCGTCAGAGGTTTGAGTTTGGCTTCAATGGAATTGAGCCTCGAAGTGATCGGCTGAACAGCTTTAGCGATGTCTTGCGTGATCTTGGCTCGGCTACCTTCCAGTTCCTCGTGCAGTTCATGTGTCGAAATGGAATGAGGTTCCTCCTTGTGATGGAGGAAGGGTATGCAATCAAATTCATAGAGAACCGCAAGAATAGTCAGGGTAAACGAAAGCCCTACCCCGAATTTTGTTTGCAGGCTGTTTGGACGAACTTCACTTGCCACGTCCCAGTTTAGGATGATTCTGGCGAAGTGTCAAGCCCCTATGCCGCAATTGGATTACGTCAAAGGCCACTCCCCCAAGCTGCCAGGGCCTCGGACGGGGTCGCGGCGGTGGGGGGGAGGAGTTCGAAGACGGCGATGCCTTCCCAGAGGCCGCGGTCGAAGCCGCCGTCGCGGGCTTCTAGGGGGCACGACGGGTGGCCGAATTTGTCGCCGGAGACGACGAGGTCGCCGGCGAGGGCGGTTTGGCAGACGGTCATTAGGAACCTGGTGGCCATGGGGGCGTCGCCATCGAGCAGGTTCAGAAGCTCAAGTTCGGGGAGGCCGAACTTTTGCATCCCGAGGGTGTAGGCGTGGATTCCGCTTGGGAGCACGCGGAGTTGGACGGAGACTAGCTCGCGGGCGTCGACTTTCGGGTCCAGGCGGGGGGCGCGCAGGACTTCTTGGGGCAGGAGGTAGCGGCGCGAGATTGGGTCGGCGACCACTCCCTGACTCTGGGCGGCGTGTCGGGCGGCGACATGGAGGAGGAAGTCGATGGCGGGATAGACCTCGGGGTCGTGGGATTCGAAGGTGAATTGCGACATTGTCCACGCGCCGCGCATGCGGGCGAGGAGGTCGGGGTGGGCGGTGGCGGCAAGGCTGGATCGAGCGAAAGTTTCGGGGTTGTAGCCCGCCTCGTCGCAGCTCATGACGAGCATGCGGAGGACGGTTTTGCGGTCGCGGGTCGAGAGGCCATAGGCGCCTCGGCGCAGGGGTTGACCGAGGGCCTCCTTGCTGGCGTCGCCGGCGAGCGGCACTATGAAGCCTTCGATTGCCCCGAGGGCTCCTTTTGGCTCGACTAGGTCGCGAAGGGTTTCGAGGACGCTGGCCGAACTTAGGACGCTCAGATAGAAGCCCTTGCTGATGCCAAATCCGATTCCCTTTGGCTTGCTAAATCGCCAGGGGACCATGCCTAGTTGGGCTCCTCCGCGAAAAGGTCAGGTGTGCGGAGACCCTCTACTTCCAGCAGTTTCGCCTTTACGTCGAGGCCGCCAGCGTAGCCGGTGAGGTGGCCGTTCGCGCCGATCACACGATGGCAGGGGATCAGGATCCAGATGGGGTTTTGGCCGTTGGCGAGGCCAACGGCGCGCGTGGCCTTGATGTCACCGAGGCGCTGGGCGATGAGGCCGTAGGAGCAGGTGCTTCCGTAGGGAATTTGGCCGAGCTCGTGCCAGACTCGCTGCTGAAAGTCAGTGCCCTTCGGCCGCAAGCTGATCTCGAATTGCTGGCGCGTGCCGGCGAAATAGCCATCGAGTTGGTTCTGGAGATCATTTGCGCGGGAATCGGGCGGGGCAGCGTTGGCGATCTCGCGCAGAGTTAAGTGCACCAAGTCGGATTGGTCAAATTCGGCCCAGGCTCGTCCCAGCGGAGTTTCAAGGGCAAAGACGGTGGTCATCGGCGGAGCATCCCCCGGGTTTGAAGCCAAGGCAGGGCGCGGTCACGTCCACCGAGGGCATCGAGCGAGGCCCGTTTGCCGGAACGCAGCGACCAGGTCGCTTCGCCACCCATATTCTGCGTTCGGTAGAACTCCTTCATACGCTCGTCGTAGGTTGCGACGTTGGCGTTGGCGTCGTAGGTCTCGCGGAACCAGACCGAGGACTGATCCAGTCGGGGTTTGACGTCGGCAGAGAGGCCCTCGGCGGGGTAGCCGATGCAGAGGCCGAAGACTCCGAAGACGCCATCGGGAAGATTCAGCAACTTGGCGACTCCCTCGGGGTCGTTGCGCAGAGAACCGATGTAGCAGGTCCCGAGGCCCACAGCTTGCGCGGCGCAGACCATGCGCTCGGCGGCGAGGGCGGCGTCTACCACGGCCATGGTGTAGAACTCGGCATAGTCGAGCGCGGGGGCGGCCTCATTGGCGGCAGCAGCGGCCCGCCGGAGGCGATGGTGGTCGGCAAAAAAGGCGAAGAACCAGGGGGCAGTGATGATCTGCTTTTGGTTCGAGCACATGTCGTTGATGGCGGCGCGTCGGTCGGGGTCTTGGACCGAAACGACTGACCAAAGTTGAAGATTGCTGCTGGTCGAGGCGCTTTGGGCGGCGGCGATGAGGGTCTCCACGAGGTCTTCGGGCACCGCACGGTCGGAGAACCGGCGGACGGATCGATGGGTGAGGAAGCGGTCTAGCCCATGGCCATGCGAAGCAGGGGGAAATCCGTAACGCCGTTCCCAAGCTTCCTCGAACACTTCGTCAAACATCAGCATTAGTCTACGCCTTTAGCGGCCGTTCTTTTCGGCGGTTACCCGGACGGCGAAGATGTCGCCATTGCTGTCGTTTCCGCCGTCGGCGCGAACTTTGGCCCGGAGGCGGTGGCGGACGGTCGGATCGAAGCCGGCGAGGCTGAACCGATACTCGTTGTTTTCATCCCGGGCCCCGGTGACGCCTTGGCGGTCGACCCGGGAGACCACGCGGTCCCCTTCGAGAATCTCGACCCAATCGATCTCAAGGCGGTGCGAGCCGCCGGTGTATTGGAATGTGAATGAGTAGGTCCCCGGTTGGGTGATGGTTCCGCCGAGTTCCCAGATGCGCTCGACGGGTTTGGCACCGATCTCGCCTGATCGCCATCCTCCGACTCGAAGGTTCACGTTGGGGTCGAGTTTGCGGTAGTTCACGCCCATCTGACCAAGACGTTCGACATGCTGGTCGAGGCGGGCGCGAAAGTTCGGGTAGTCGCGATCTTCCCGCCGCGACCAGACCACTTCGGCGAGGGCAGCGGCGCGGGGGAATGCCATGTACTCGACGCGCTCGGGGTTGGGGATGTATTCGGTCCAGATCTGGCCCTGGCTTCCAAGGATGTGTTTGGCTTCGTCGGGAGTCAGGGCGGCGGGGATTGGCTCGTAGGCGTACACCGTTTCGAGGGGGAGGTATCCGCCAATGGCGTGGGGTTCGCCGGGCTTGCGGCTTTGGTAGTAGTCGAAGTATGTGTGGCTGGTGGGTCCCATCACCACGTCGTGACCGGATTGAGCGGCGGCGATGCCGTACTGGATCCCGCGCCAGCACATGACGGTGGCGTTCTCGGCGAGACCGCCCTCCAAGATTTCATCCCAACCGATCAGGCGGCGGCCTTTGGAGGTCAGGTAGCGGTCCATCTGGCGGATGAACCAGCTTTGGAGTTCTGCCTCCGTCTTGATTCCGCGCTGCGCCATCAGGGCCTGGGTGCGCGCGCTGGCTTTCCATTGCGCCTTGGGGGCTTCGTCGCCACCGATGTGGATGAACTGGCTCGGGAAGATGTCCAGCACTTCGTCGAGGACGTTCTGCATGAACTGAACCGTGCTGTATTCGGCGTTGAGGATGTCTTCGTGGACGCCCCATGTGTTGCTGACTTCGATGGGTTTACCGGTGACGCCGAGCTCGGGATAGGAGGCGATGGCCGCTTGGGAGTGGCCCGGCATCTCTATCTCGGGGACGATGTTGACGTTGCGCTCTTGGGCGTAGCGGACGAGCTCTTTGAGTTCCTTTTGGGTGTAGAACCCGCCGTGAGGCTTGTCCTCGTACTTGTCGGGATATACGAGCATGCTCTTGGTTCGTTTGGAACCGATTTCGGTGAGTTTGGGATATCGCTTGATCTCGATTCGCCAGCCTTGGTCCTCCGTGAGGTGGAGATGAAACGTGTTCATCTTGTGCATGGCGAGCAGGTCGACGAACCGGTAGAGGAAGGGCATCGGCATGAAGTAGCGGCCGGTGTCCAGCATTAGTCCGCGCCAGCGGAAGCGAGGGGTGTCTTCGATCTCGACGCTGGGCAGGGCCCAATCGACGCCACTTGCCCGCTTGGTGGAGAAGGCCTGGGGCGGCAGCAGTTGGCGCAGGGTTTGGATGCCGTAGAACACGCCCGCTGGCTTCTTGGCGATGATCTCCACGCGGTCGCTGTTGGCGGAAAGGCGGTAGCCCTCGTCGCCCAGTTCCATGGCGTCGGGGTTGAGGGTGAGGATGATGCTGTTGTTCTTGCCCGAGGAAGCCACGCTCAAGGGAAATCCGCTGGCCGGCTTCAGGAACGATTGGAGCAGATGGGCGGAGGGCCGCAGACTTGCGCTCGCCACGATCTTGGTTTGGGCGTTCAGCACGAACTGACCGGTCGTTACAGTCATCTTGGCGGGCCGGGGCACGATTGCCGGACCGGTGTCGGGGGCGACTCCGAGGGTGGACACGGTCAGCATGAGAGCGGGCAAGAACATCGCGGCAATTTTACTACTCCATGCCCATTCCGGTAGGCGCGAATCTTCGGTATCCCTCGGGGGCTTTGTAGGGCCGGTTCGGGTGCAAGGTGTTCCACACGATTTCGGCGAGCTGAACCAATGCCTTCTCACCTTCGTTGTCGCCGGTCCAGCGTTGGTCCTTCTGGTTGTCGGTGTAGATCGTCAGCACGTAGGGTTGGGTGGGGGAGAGGACGATGGCGGTGTCGGATCGGCTCCGACTGATGGCACCTGACTTGTTGAGCACGGGGACCTCGATGGGGGCGGATGTGCCGATGTAATCATCCCAATATTGCTGGCCCATGATGCGGAGGAGCCGTTCGCAGCCGGCTTTGGAGGCGACTTGGCGGTGATAGATCATCTGGAGAAGGCGGTTCATCTCGTTCGGCGTGGTCGTGCCCATTCCGAATTGGGCATTGAGTTTCCGTTCGCGGGTTGCGGTGGCGGGAAAGCTGGAGAGTTGGCGCGTCTTGGGCAGGCCAAAGGAATCGAGGGTGCGGTTGATCGCAAACGGGTCAACCCACTCGCGCACGACCCGGGTGGCGAGGTTGTCGCTGTGGGTGATCATGAGGGTGACCCAGCCTTCCAGGTTCAGCGAGGTGCCTTCCTTAAGGTGGTAAGTCATCATGCTCGCCTCCCATTCTTTGCGGTCGGCGATTGGAGGAACAGGCTTGGAGTCGGTCCATTTCAGCTTGCCCGCGTCGACTTGGCGGATGGCTTCGATGGCGATGGTCGTTTTGATCGTGGATGCGGAGGGGAACGATTCGTCGCCTCGGTGGTCGATTTGTTGGCCGGTGTTGAGGAGGGTGAGGCTGTAGCCCATTCGCCCGTGCAATCGCTCGCAAAGGATGCCAAGGCGCTTTTCGAGGGGCCTGAGGTCCACTGGTTTGGCGGGCGATCCCAGCGCGAGGAGAGGGACGAGGAGCAACGGGGCGATCATGAATGCATTTTGGCGCGATGTGACCTAATGTACAGCGGTAAGGTGAGGAGTCGCAGACAATTATTGGAGACCCATGAATAAACGCGTTTACCGTCACCTCTCGCTGCTTGGCTTTTCGGCGTTGCTGGTGTCTTGCATTGCCTCGCAAGCCCAAGACGGGGGCAGCAGTTGGTCGTTTAACCCGAAACCGGACGACTTCCGGGCGGATGCTCTGCTCGACCTGCGGAGCCTGAACGAGAAGGTCGCGGGCGAATCGGGCTTTGTGCGGGCGAGCGCGGACGGTGACTTCGTGCTGGGCAACGGCAAGCCGGTGCGATTCTGGGCGGTCAACACCGGGACGGGGCACGAAAAGCCGTTCACTCCGAGGCCGCAAGGGCGCAAGACGGAACCGGATTTGGCGCGTCATGCCCGGTTTTTGGCCAAGCGCGGAGTAAACATGGTGCGGCTCCACCTCCAGATGAGCCCGAACCTGGAGAAGAACCCGAACGCAGCACTTACCGACATCAACACCGATGAGCGCGATTACGCCTGGCGGGCCGTCGCGGCCATGCGCAAGGAGGGGATCTACACGACCCTCAGTCCCTATTGGGGCGTGCCGATGAAGTTCAGCCCGAGTTGGGGCATCGCCGGTGGCGACAAGCAGTCGGCACTTGGACTGCTGTACTTCGACCCCCAGTTGCAGACAGCGTACAAGTCGTGGCTGAAGAAGATCCTGGCCGAGCCGAACCCTTACACTGGCATTCCGTTGGTGAAGGATCCCGCACTGGCGATTTTTCAGATTCAGAACGAAGACAGCCTGCTTTTTTGGACGGTAGGAAATATCGCCGGGCCCCAGAAGCAGAGGCTGGAAAAGCTGTTCGGTGACTTCCTGACGAAGAAGTACGGCTCGTTGGCCAAGGCCCAAACCGCGTGGATGGGCGATCGAGCGGGCGGGGACAACCCGAGTGCGGGCTCGATGGAGTTGCTCCCGATCTGGGAGATGACCCAGGCGCGGACGGGGGGAAGGCATGTGCGGCTCTCCGACCAGACCCAGTTCTTTGGCGACACGATGCGCGCCTTCAACCAGATGATCGTGGACTACGTTCGCAAGGACTTGGGCGGCCAGATGCTGGTCAACCCGGGCAACTGGCGCACGGCGGACACCGTGCGTTTGAACGATGTCGAGCGGTGGTCTTACCTTCCTGGTGAGGTCGATGCGGTGAACCGCTACTACGGCGGCGTTCATAAGGGGCCGCATGAGGGCTGGGCGATTGTGAATGGGGACAAGTTCACCAGCGATTCGGCCTTGCTCGACCCGCGTGGGTTGCCGATCAATCTGCGCCAGACGGCGGGCCGGCCAATGATGGTCACCGAAAGCGGATGGATCATGCCCAACGGTTTCGCTTCGGAGGGGCCATTCCTGATCTCGGCCTATTCGTCCCTGACGGGGGTCGATACGTTCTTCTGGTTTTCTACCAGCGACGACGAGTGGACTCCGCCAACTTCGGGCAACGGCTACTTGCCGTCGCAGGCCAAGTGGCTCTTTGGTAACCCTGATATGCTCGGGTCTTTCCCGGCGGCGGCTTACATGTTCCGGCAGGGCCTCGTGAAGAAGGGTGAGCCGACCGTGGTAGAAGAACGATCGCTGGCGAACCTTTGGGAGCGGCGGACGCCGCTTTTGGCTGAGGAACCGGGCTTCGACCCGAACCGGGATGCGGGCGATATCGCCCCGACTTCGAGCGTGAAGACTGGGCTTAGTCCGCTGACTTACCTGACCGGTCCGGTGACGGTGAAGTTCGGGGGTGACCCGGCGCAGACTAAGCTGAAGTCGTTGGGGGGCCAGATTGATGGTCCAATGGGAATCATCAAGTCCAGCACTGGTGAACTCACGCTGAATAGCGACAAGGGTTTTTGTACGGTGAACGCGCCGCAGGCTCAGGGCGTGGCGGCCCACTTTGGTCGTCAGGCGGTGCATCGCTTGACTGACGTCACGGTTTCTTCTCGGAACCAGTTTGGCTCCGTATTGGTGCTGAGCATGGACGGGCAGCCGATCAAGACCTCGGGCAAGATCCTCGTGCAAGTCGCGACGCAGTCGCGCCCGACGGGCTGGCAGGAAGTGGCGACCCGGGTTCCGCTGGATGGTGGGAAAACGGTCCCGGGCTACGAGGTGCGGTCGTTTGGCGGTGCGCCTTGGAGGGTTCAATTGGCCCTGGTCGACGTCATCGTGCGGAACCCGGCCCTGACCAAGGCGACGGTGCTCGACATGAATGGCAACGGAATCGGGAGCGGCAAACTCGCCAAAGTCGAGGGCGGGGTTCGGTTGACCTTCCCAGAGAACGCCATGTACGTGATCCTGCAGTAACCGCCATACTTGGCTTCGTGGCCCGGCTTGTTCTCCAAGAATTCCGGGACCTTGGCCGCTGGCATGAACTTTGTACGGCTACGGCGGACCTATCGCCTTTCCAGACCCCCGAATGGCACTTGGCTCTCGGGGGTTTTTCTCATTTGCTGGTCGTGTTGGACGGAGACGATTGGTTGAGTGCGTTGCCGGTCCGACGGTCGGCTTTGGGGGGCTGGACTAGTTCGGGCACCAGCGTCTCAGACTACTTGGATCCTTTGGTTCGGGTTGGCTCGGAGAGTGAGGTTCGGGCCGCGTATGCGGAGTCTGGGTTGGCGGTTGCTCTCGCTCATGTACGACCTAGCTCGGCGTTGTCTTCGTTGATGTGGGGCAACCGAACCGATCAAGACGTCTGCCTGGCTTGCTCGTTGCCGAGCACTTGGGGGGCGTTTCGGCAGCGGCTGGGCAAGAGCCTTCGCGCGGATTTGGATCGATGGGATTCGGGGCGATCACGGAGCCTCGGGGCGACGATTGTCGAGTCCCCGAATGAGGATGGGTTGGCTTCGCTTGTCCATCTGCATGAGCAACGGTGGCGCGGGCGGGGCCTGCCGGGATCCTTCTGGGGCAAGCGTGGTGAGTTTCATCGCCGATGGGTGGCTTCGGCACCTGAGGGGACCGTGTGGATTTCGGTCTTGGTGGTGGAGGGTTCGCCGGTGGGGGCGATTTACGCGATGCGAGCGGGGAAGACCTGCTACTTTTACCAGTCTGGAGTGGCGGCGGCGCCATTTTCGCCCGGGAGTGTGCTGATCGCGCACACGATTCGCCGGGCGATTGGCGAGGGCTGTACGAGGTTCGACATGCTCCGGGGCAATGAGGCATACAAGCGTCGTTGGATGCCGGATCAGGAGTTTCGACTCCAGTTTCTGGCTCAGGGGGACTGGCGCGGTCGGATTCTCTCTGGGGCCGCGCGGGCGAGGCAAAAGATTAAGGAACAGTTCGAGAAGTAGGACGCAAAGGACCCATCCGGCACTCGAAATTGGACCGTTTGCCCTACAATGGGCAAGCCTATGCAGACCTTGCGCACTGAGCCAACCGCCGCCCAACGCTTGACGTCGGAGGAGGCGGCCGCGATCCTGAAGCTTGCGGCGGCACGCGAATCGGCGGGCTCTTTGACGACGGCTGACCTTGCCGAGACTCTGGCTATTTCAGAGGATGAAGTGGCGCGGTTGCTGGTCGAGGTTCGGGGTCGCAATAGATCGCAGGCACCGGCGCAAACCCCGCCTTCTCACCGGAGAGATTCCACTTGGATTGCTTCTTTGGTTGCGGCGCTCCTGATTTTGGTGTTCGCGGGCTTTGCGGTCCCGAGGCTGATTCACAACAACGAAAACCGAACGACAAGTCCAGATTTGGCCGCGATTGCCCCGGTGGCGCAGGCGCTGGTGCCGAGATCGACGGTTCCCGCGGGACTATCCATCAATGTGGAGGGCCAGCCGTATACATTGGGGACCACGTGGTCTAGTGAGGACGAAGTCTTCCGGTTTTTCCGCCTGCACGGCGAGGACCTCGCGACGCGGTTGAGTGGAACGGAACCGACGGAATCGATGGACGGCACGACCTTGACGAAGGTGCAGAGTGGCATTTTCGATGCCCCGTTCATCACGCATCACCCCGTCGTGGTGATGTACAGAGGCCCGGAAGGTGCATCGATCGCGGTGGCCAAGACGACCCTGCCGATCTACTCTGGTGGCGACACGCGCATCGCCCAGGTCCTCGACCAAGAGCGGGCTCGCCGGTACAAGGAACTCAGTCGTCGGGTTCAAGAGTTGGTCGGAACCCCGTCCGGCAAAATGCGTTGATCGGCCTAGGTAGACTCCCAGTACCCCACTAGCACCGGGGAGGGACCTATGTCAGAAAGCATCAACGCGCGCGCAAACCTCACCATCGGCGACAAAACTTACGAGATTTTCCGACTGGGGGCGCTCGCCGAAGCGGGCCACAACATCGACCGGCTTCCGTATTCGCTGAAGATCCTCCTTGAGAATCTTCTCCGCACCGAGGGGCAAGGGTCCGTTTTCCCCGAAGACATCGTTGCCCTGGCGAACTGGGACCCGAAGGCGGAGCCGAGCAAAGAGATCGCCTTTACTCCGGCGCGAGTTCTGCTTCAGGATTTCACCGGCGTTCCTTGCGTAGTGGATCTTGCCGCGATGCGGGCGGCGATGGCGGCGCTGGGTGGCGACCCCTCGCGCATCAATCCGCTTCAGCCGGTCGAATTGGTCATCGACCACTCGGTGCAAGTCGATGCCTACGGATCGGAAGCCGCGCTGCTGATCAACCGCGACCTTGAATTTGAGCGCAACCAAGAGCGATACCAGTTCTTGAAGTGGGGTCAAAAGGCGCTGGACAACTTTAAGGTGGTTCCGCCGAACACGGGCATTTGCCACCAGGTGAACCTGGAATTCCTCGCTCGCGGTGTCTTTGTGAACCCGCAGGGGCAGGCTTATCCCGACACGCTCGTGGGCACGGACAGCCACACCACGATGATCAACGGTCTGGGAGTCTTGGGCTGGGGCGTTGGTGGCATCGAAGCGGAGGCGGCTATGCTCGGCCAGCCGATCAGCATGCTGATTCCGCAGGTCATTGGCTTCAAGCTTCATGGCGCGCTGAAGGAAGGCGCGACGAGCACGGACCTCGTGCTCCGCGTCACCGAGTTGCTGCGCAAGAAGGGCGTCGTCGGCAAGTTCGTCGAATTCTACGGCCCGGGCATCTCGACCCTGCCGCTGGCTGACCGCGCGACTATCGCCAACATGGCCCCCGAATACGGCGCGACCTGCGGCATCTTCCCGGTCGATGAGGTCACTCTTGGCTACCTCCGGCTTACGGGTCGCTCGGCTGAGCAGATCGAATTGGTCGAGGCTTACATGAAGGAACAGGGCCTGTTCTACACCGCGGACAGCGTCGATCCTGAGTTCACCGACACGCTTGAGCTGGACCTTAGCACGGTTGAGCCTGCCGTGGCGGGGCCGAAACGACCGCAGGATCGCGTCGCCCTCAGCGGTGCCCGCGATAGCCTCCATGCGGCATTCCCCCATATCGCTCCTACGGGCGGCGGTACGGCGGTTGCGACAAAGGCCGAGCTTGGCCATGGTAGCGTGGTGATCGCGGCGATCACAAGTTGCACCAACACGAGCAACCCCAGCGTCATGGTGGCGGCGGGCCTCGTGGCCCGAAAGGCAGTTGCGCTTGGGCTGCAGCCCAAGGAGTGGGTCAAGACCTCGCTGGCGCCGGGTTCGCGCGTGGTCACCGAGTATCTCAAGAAGGCTGGTTTGCTCGACGACCTGAACCAGATCGGATTCAACGTGGTGGGTTACGGATGCACGACCTGCATCGGCAACTCCGGCCCCCTCCCCGAGGCGGTCAGCAAGGCCATCCAAGAGAATGAATTTGTGGTTTGCTCGGTTCTGAGCGGCAACCGCAACTTCGAGGGACGCGTCCAGCAGGAGGTCAAGGCGAACTACCTGATGTCACCGCCTCTCGTGGTCGCTTTCTCCCTTGCGGGAACGCTGGAGATTGACCTTGCGAATGACGCGATTGGCAAGGATCGGGATGGCAACGACGTCTTCCTGAAGGATGTCTGGCCGACTCAGGCGGAGGTTGCCGAGACGGTGGCCGCTAGCCTCAATCGAGAGATGTTCACCAACTCCTACTCCAATGCGTTCGGCGGAGACGAGAAGTGGGCCGCCATCGAAGTCGCGGAGTCCGAGCTTTTCAGCTGGGACGATGCCTCGACTTACGTGAAGCAGCCGCCCTACTTCGAGAATCTCCCCCGCCACGCCAACACTGAGGTGGAAGACCTCAATGGCATGATCGTGCTGGCCAAGCTTGGCGACAGCATCACTACCGACCACATTTCGCCGGCCGGATCGATCAAGCTAAATTCGCCCGCTGGTGAGTGGCTGACGAGCAAGGGCGTTCCGCCTTCGATGTTCAATTCGTACGGGGCACGACGCGGCCACGATGAGGTCATGGTCCGGGGCACTTTTGCCAATATTCGCTTGCGCAACCAGCTGGCTCCCGGCACGGAGGGTGGCTTCACCACCTACCTGCCGACCGGTGAGGTCACGACGATCTTTGACGCGGCCGAGCGATACAAGCAGAAGGAGCGCAAGCTGCTCGTGATCGCGGGCAAGGAGTACGGAACCGGCTCGTCGCGCGACTGGGCGGCCAAGGGCACGTATCTCCTCGGCGTCCGTGCCGTGCTGGCGCAGAGCTTCGAGCGCATCCACCGTTCGAACTTGGTGGGAATGGGCGTGTTGCCGTTGGAGTTTGTCGATGGCCAGTCTGCCGATTCACTCGGATTGTCGGGTCACGAAGAGTTCTCGCTGGTCGGTCTTGCCGATGCGTTCTCGTACAACTTCAAGGAAGGCAAGATTCTGCGAATGCGGGCGACGACGGCGGACGGCGACGTTCGGCCATTCGACGTGCGCGTGCGGATCGACACTCCGCAGGAAATGCTGTACTACCGCCACGGCGGCATTCTGCAGTACGTCTTGCGGCAGTTGCTGGACAGCTAGTCGCCCAGCATGTTGACGGAGACTGAGTCGGTCGTCTTGGCAGAGATGCCAAGACGGATTTGGCTGTAGCTGCGGGCGTCCTCGGGATTCGAGGTGAAAACCGTAGGCTCGTTGGATGGCGGGTTCAATGCCTCGGGCCAAAGGCTCGTCATGTGGTTGCTGTTCTTGGAATCGACGAAGAACATCGACATCTGGGGCGGGAACGCGGGCGCGCCGGGGGCAAACTGCGCGAGCACATTGGCGGGCGGGATCCCCTGCCAGATGCCATCCGCGAGGGCGATGCGAAAGCGCTCTTGTTGCTTGGGGCTCAGCTCGCCATAGGCGACGCCTGCTCCGGTAAGTCGCTGTTGTTGCTTAGCGGAAAGGCATCCGAGAAGTCGCAGACCCACCATTCCTTGGCTCAAAGGCGAAACGCGGAACTTCAAACAGAATTGCCGACCTTGGGCGATGGAATCGGCCTGCAATGTGGTGAGACCGTTGGCAAACGCTGCGTAGTCGGCGAGTGAGAGCATTTGGTTCGGTTTGGTCGTGCTTTCGGCCTTGACGATCAGGGCCTCGCTGGGCTCGATTGCGTCCAGTTGCCAAGACAATGTTTTTCGGGATAGCAGCCAGCCCTGTTCCGAGCGGAACCGGACCCCACGCTGAGTGAGGTAAGTCGGCAACGCCGCCAGCGCTTCGATCCAGTCGCGTAATGTCTTGCCTTGGGTCCAGGCGAGGTAAGTCTCGGGGACCCGATAGGCTTGGGCGACGATAGGAAGGCCGGTGCGGTGATGCAGTTCCTGGAGTTGGTCGGCCAGAGTGAGGGTTTGGTTGCAGTATAGATTTCGTGGCAGGGGACTGACGTCGTCGTTGAGCTTGGCATCCAAGACGGCCGGATCAGATTGGGATGCCCATTTTTTCTCGCGCTCCTCAATGGATTTCAGGCCCGGAATTGGAGGGGCCCAACTATCGATGCTGGGATTCCAGCTGCTGGCCATGTTGAATGCGTCGGTATCGGCATCATCGCCTGAGATGAACCGGCCTTCGACACGCCCAGCCGAGAAACGGAGTAGGGCAACCGCACGGACAATGGGCCGATCGGGTGAGACCAACGCGTTGACGGGCAGGAGAGGGGCACCACCAATTGCGGGCCGCCCCGCAATGAGGGTCTGGCCGGAACTTAGCCGGTCGAAGTCGGATTCGCTCGCACTCTTTACCATCTGGCCGAAGGCTCGCCCCATCGTTGGTTGCTGCGAAATGACGGAAACAATTAGGTCGGCCTGCTTTTGGAGTTTCTCCCGCGTCCGATCGTTCTCGGCCGCACTGATTTGCCTTTGCAGCGCGGGCAACGCTTCTTGGAGTTCGCTGGCGGGGACATCAGCAATACCGGCGAGGTCGCGCAAGTAGCTCCGGGCGGCGAGGGTGCGGCCTTCCATCCAGCCATCGAGCGCTCTACGGTCGGCAGCGCGGGCGTCGGCGTTCTCTTCAAAGACGTACTTGCCCTTTTGCAGTTTCCAGCTCCCGTGGAGGACGTTGGCGGTCATGGTGAGGACGGTTGAGGCGCTCTGGCCCCGGCAGAAGAGGGTCAATTTGCGTTCGGCAAGCTGGGGTGGGACTTCAAAGGGAACCTGACTTTGCGCCTGCGCCAACTCCGCGAGCTTGGCTAGCGGCAGGTACCGCTCGGCCAAATCCAATGTCTTTGCCAGCCGGGCGTCTTCAGCCAGGGTCGGGGTCTGACTGATGATGCAGAGGGATGCGGCGAGGAGAAGGACCACGACTATGAGTTTGGCGGGCAACGACGGTTTTCCTGCTGTTTGGACGGCTTGCTAGCGGGAGTTGGGAGTTGGGAGGTGGGCGCTTGCCCAAGAGCCTAAGACTTGGGCCTAAGACTTGAGCCTGGGCTTGGGGCGTGGCTCGTGCTGGAGTTCATGCCGAATCCGCCGCGAACTGCAAGCCGCCAGCCGCTAGCGGCGAAGCATGAGCCGCAAAATCTTTCCCCAGAAAAGTGGACAACCCAAGAGCACATTGGCCCTGTGTTTCGTCCCATGATAGGAAGGGCTTAGCCCCGCTCAAGTTGCCCCATGGTTTACCGAGACGGCATCGCGGAATTCCTCGACGTTCTTCCTAGCATCATCCGCCAGCGCCTGGAGCGCCCGGAAGACCTCGACAAGCTTGTTGAGGTTGTTCTGGACTACGGGCGGTCGGCCGAGGTGCGCTACCGCGACCGGGTCGAGCGCTTTCCCGACCTGATGATCACCGAGCATGACCTCGAGTTCGTGGCGAAGTCCATTGGCGAATTCGGCACGGATAACCGCGCGGGCATCGAGCGCACTCTTCACCGCATCTCCGCGATCCGAAACAGGCATGGGAAAGTGGTGGGCCTTACCTGTCGCGTGGGTCGCGCGCTCGAAGGGACCATCGACATCATTGCCGATATCGTCAGTTCGGGCCAATCGATCCTGCTTCTGGGCCGTCCCGGCGTGGGCAAGACCACTAAGTTGCGCGAGGTCGCGCGCGTCTTGGCTGACGAAGCCGAGAAGCGGGTCGTGATAGTAGATACATCGAACGAGATTGCTGGCGACGGCGATGTACCCCACCCGGGCATCGGGTACTCGCGCCGGATGCAGGTTCGATCCGCGGCCGAGCAGCACCAGGTGATGATCGAGGCGGTGGAAAACCATATGCCCGAGGTCATCGTCATCGATGAAATTGGCAACGAGCAGGAGGCGGGGGCAGCGCGAACGATTGCCGAGCGTGGTGTGCAACTCATCGCCACCGCCCACGGCCAGACGCTCGAAAACTTGATGCTGAACCCATCGCTGGCGGACCTTATCGGCGGCATCCAGGCGGTGACGCTTTCCGACGCCGAGGCGCAAAGGCGCGGAACGCAAAAGACGGTCTTGGAGCGCAAGTCGCCCCCGACCTTCGACGTGGTCATCGAACTGATCGATTACGACCGATTGGCGGTTCATCACAACGTTCAGAAGACGGTCGATATGATCTTGCGAGGCTTGCCCGCGCGACCCGAGATCCGGGTGCGCACGGGTGCGGGCCAGGTCGAAGTCGTTCAGCAGGAGCAGATGGCCGAGCCGATTGATCCGGCCTTCAACAAGAAATTCCCCTCGCTGGCGCGGGGACCGAGGATTCAGACCGAACGCCCCCCCGAGCGAAGCAATGATCGCCCTCCGGTGCAGGGTTTCGAAGCCCCAAAAGAGTCGCGCGCTGAGCGTCCGGATGATCAGCGCGACCAGCGGGGGCTCGTCAAGATCTATCCCTACGGCATTGCCCGCACGCGCCTGGAGCGAGCGATCCGCGAGAAGCGCGCGCCCGCGTTCGTGGTCAGCGACATTGGCCAGGCCGATGCGGTGATGACGATTGGCACGACCTTCCGGAACAAGCCCAAGAAGCTGCGCGACCTCGCGGGCCGTCCCGTGAACACGGTGGTGGTGAAGTCGAACACCTTCTCGCAAATCTCGACCGCGCTGGACGAGGTGATCAAGCATTCGTCGAGTGGTCCCGAGGTTGAGAGCAAGGCCATGGACGAAGTGCACCAGGGCATCGAAACGGTGATCCAAAGTGGCAAGGCGTTCGAGCTTTCGCCGCAACCGGCTCCGATTCGCAAGATTCAGCACCAGGTGGCGGAAGCACGACGGCTGCCGAGCGAAGCGGTGGGCGAGGAGCCGAATCGCCGGATTCGTTTGCTGCCATCTCGCGCGGCCTCTTGAGTTGGCCCTCGAAGTAGGTCCCCGGTTGGGGACTTCCTTCGAGTTGTGTAAAATGCCATTTCATGAAGCCGGTTGCTTTGCTCGTATTGCCTTTCCTCGCCCTTGCCTTTGCCGGATGCGGCAAGGGTAGTTTCTCGGAGCAATCGAAGGGGGGAAGGACGGACAAGATCTTCCGGTACCCGATCGTGACGAACCCGACGACGCTTGATCCGGGCGTTGTTCAGGACGGCGACACGATTGACATGATCCAGCAGGTCTTCCAGGGCCTCGTGATGTGGGGCGAAGACAACACGGTGGTGCCCGCGTTGGCGGAGAAGTGGACGGTCTCGCCCGATGGCCGGACTTACACATTCACGCTGCGCAAGGGTGTCAAGTTCACCAATGGCCGCGAGGTGACCGCCGATGACTTTAAGTGGTGTATCGAGCGCGCCTGCAATCCGAAATTCAACTCGCCGGTGGCCCGCACGTATCTTTCCGACATCGTCGGCGTTACGGATCGACTTGATGGCAAGGCCGAGCAAGTGACCGGCTATAAGGTGGTTGATCCGGGCACCATCGCCATCACCATCGACAAGGCTCGCCCGTACTTCCTCGGCAAGCTCACCTATGCGGCCTCGTTTGTCTATGCCAAAGAAGCGGTCAAGGACCCGCTGAAGGAATTCTCGAGCATTGAGGAAGCCATCGGCACGGGACCCTTCAAGTACGCAAAGTACGCCCCTGAGCAGCTGGTGGCCCTGGATGCGAACAAAGAGTATTGGGATGGCGCCCCCGGCATTGAGGGTATCGAGCGACCCGTGGTCAAGGACCCCGAGACTCGCCTGAATATGTACAAGAAGGGCGACATTGACTTGGTCCAATTGGAGCGATCTGACGTTGCTGGCCTGCAAAAGGACGAGACCTTGAAGACGCACCTTCAGTTCTTCGATCGTCCGTCACTGTGGTACATCGGCCTGAACCTGGACATTTATCCGGCTTTGAAGGACAAGCGAGTGCGACAGGCGTTCGCGATGGCCATCGACAAGGATGAGATCGTGAACCAGGTGCTGGGCGGAGTCAACAAGCGTGCTGATGGCATCGTGCCTCCGGGTGTGTTTGGCTATCGCGCGGATGCCAAGGGCTTGCCGTTCGATGTTGCGAAGGCGAAGGCGTTGCTGGCTGAAGCTGGCTATCCGGATGGCAAGGGAATCCCGGCGCTGGACATGTTCTTCCGCGAGCAGCGAACCGATATCAAGCTTGTCGCCGAAGCGGTGGCGGCGCAGTTGCAGAAGAATCTGGGTGTGAACGTGAAGCTGAACTCGATGGAGTGGCGCGCCTACCTGGAGAAGCACAACGCGAAGAAGCAGCCGTTCTTCCATATGCGCTGGGCGGCGGACTACCTTGACGCCGAGAACTTCCTCTCGACCCTTTTGGCGACCTATGGCCCCGAGAACAAGGTGAACTACTCGAACCCCACGTACGATGCCCTTTGCAAGAAAGCGGATACATCGCTGGACCCCGAGGAGCGCAAGAAGCTCTACGCTCAGGCTGAGGACATCGTGTTGCAGGATGCGCCGTTCATTCCGATCTACATTCAGCGCGATGCCGAGTTGATCCGGCCCCGCGTGAAGGGAATGCGCAATTCGCTGTTCGGCCATTTGCCTCACACCAAGCTCTCCTTGGACTAAGCGCAAAATTGATGCAGGTCACGACCGGAACCAAGGCAACGGTGCTCGCCCTTCCGGTCAATGATCCTGAAGCCGAGTTTTGCTGGTCGTCGAACCAGCAAACACATTCGCAGGCGGGCGCTTGGGTGAGCAATGGCGGCTCGGGCCGCAGTCATCCGTTCCGGGCGAAGCCGTATTCGCTGGAGGTCATGCTCGAGGGCGTCGCCCCGGTGCGTGGGATTGTGCTCGTGGGGGCGTTTGCTCTCTTCGCCGACCGCGAATTCGAGGGCGTCGGGACTTTGGGTGCCTCGCTGTCTTGTGAATTGGGCCGCGAAGTCGTTACTCGATTTGAGTTGGTGAACGGTCGGCATTATCTGGATGCTTCCGACATCACGGCGGTCTCGCTGAACCCGGGCGATGGCGCGACCTTGGAGACGGTGGGTCAGGCGACGATTGCCGGGCGCGAGGCTCGCGTGGATGCGCTGCGGATTGAGTTCCTTGAGCCGGTCACCATTGACCGTATCCGGTTTCGCGACCTCGGTAGCCCGGCATCGTTTGTGCTTGCTTCCCTGCAGTTGCAGATTGAGCAGGCCCGTGGGTGTCCGTTCCATTCCAGTAGCGGGGGGATTGCGCTATCGGAAATTGGGTCTATCGTGCGGATGTCGGACCGGGGTCGGATGGTTCAGGCCCTCGAACAGTTGGAAAGCTCGCTGGTCGCGACGGAGGATCTGGACGAGGCGCGGGGAGAGGCGTTGACTTTTCTGGCCATGGTCACGGCGGCGACTTTGGAACTTGGCGGGACGCGGGAGATGCACCGAATCCAGCTCGAATCGGCCCGTCACCTTGATCAGTTGCAGGCGAATGAGGATGTGGCCGCCTACACGGTGGAGACCATCCGGAGTCTGGTGCCGTTTGTTCACGCCGAGCCGCAATCTCCGACCGAGCGATTGGTGGAGCGGGCGCTGGCGTTTGTCGAGCGCCACTTCGCCCGGCACCTTACCGACACGAGCGTGGCCCACGATTTGGGGCTTAGTACCTCGCACTTTCGCTACCTTTTTCGGCGGGCGACTGGTCAGCCGTTCCACCGGTATCTTGTTAATCTGAGGTTGGAAAAGGCGCGGAAACTGCTCTTGGACGAGAGTGATTTGGGAATTGGCGATGTGGCGGCGGCGGTTGGGTTCCGGAGTTTGCCTCACTTCAGTCGGGCGTTCACCCAGCGGTTTTCGCTGAACCCGACGAGCCTCCGCGATGTCCGCAAGGAAGCGTGAGGTACAATGCCGGTCACAACGCCAATTGAATTGGAAGCACAATGAAGCGAACCTATCAACCGAACAATCGAAAGCGCCACAAGACGCACGGATTCCGAGTGCGCATGCGCACGACGGACGGCCAGAACGTCCTGAAGCGACGCCGCAACCGCGGTCGCCACTCTCTCGCCGTCTAAGAGGACCGTCTAAAAAACGGTTCGACGAACTCTTCCAGACAGGTCGCCGCGCTCGGGGAGCATCCCTTTTTGTCCTATCGCTCCCGGGGACGGGCCTAGTTGGAATCGCCACATCGAAGAAAATCGGCGGAAAGCCAAGCCGGAACCACGCCAAGAGGCGCGTTCAGGCGATCCTTTATGTCCGGGAATCTTCGTGTCGCCAACTTGACCTCGCCTTTGTGCTGAATGATCGAATTTCCAAGCTTGGTTTTCAGGAATTGAAGGAAGAAGTGGAAAGGCTTTTGCGCGAGGCGACGGCACAATGGGAAGAAAACTCGGAGTCTTTTTGATTCGCTGCTACCAAAGAGGATTTGCCTGGATGCCCCCTACGTGCCGATTCACCCCGAGCTGCTCGAACTACACCCTGGTGGCGGTGCAACGTTTTGGCCTTTTGAAAGGTAGTTGGCTTGGGATCAAACGGATTGCGCGATGCCATCCTTTTCATCCCGGCGGGCACGACCCCGTTCCCGAAGTCGGAAGCGATTTTGATTCCCGAGTCTCATCATGAGTAAGCCCGCTCCCTCCATGAAATCCAACATCCTGCAGACGTTGCTCCTGATGGCGACGATCTTCCTTGGCATGCAGTTGTTGCAAAACAACCGCCAGCCGATCAAGGAGTCTGCGCCCGAATTGCTCGCGATGATGCGTGAGAGCAACGCCAAGCTGCTGAACAACACGATCGTCAACCAATTTGGTCAGTACAAGACCAAGGTTGGCGAGGACAAGGCCCTCACCGCAGAGCAGAAGCAGCAACTAGAAATTGCGGCGGCGGTTTTGGTGGCGGACACCCAGTTTAAGTCCGGCGTGGAGTGGAAGGATGTCGGTCGTATCCGCACCGCCCATCACACGCTGGAAGGATATCAGCGTCAACTTCTGGACCAAAAGGTCTGGACCACGCCGGTTGCGGTGACTGATGTCAGCAACGATCCTCGCTTCGGTTGGAAGGAATGGTCTGGGCAAGACCTCTACAAGCGGCTGGTCTCCGAGATCAGCGAGCGTAACAAGACGGACCTCATTTGGGGCTTTATCCCGGGCGGTTACCAGCTTATTGATTCTCTGGTCAACCTGACGGGGGCCAATCCAGGGTTCAGCTACGCGTTTGCGGCGTTCCTGCTCGCGCTGACCGTGCGTGCCATTGTGTTCCCGCTTGCCCAGAAGCAGTTGATGTTTGGTCGCCAGATGTCGCAGCTGTCGCCCTTGGTGAAAGAGCTTCAGGATCGCTACAAGGTGAACCCGAAGGACCCAGTCAAGCAGCAACAGCAGATGCAGCAAGAGCTGCAGATGAAGACGATGGAGCTGTATAAGGAGTACGGCATCAACCCGCTGGCCGGTTGCTTCCCGCTGCTTCTCCAGATGCCACTCTTCCTTGGCGTTTACCAGTGCATGTTGCACTACCAGTTTGAGTTTGAGAAGGGCACGTTCCTCTGGATCAACCCCGAACTTTCCGCCCGGACCAACGGGTTCCTGGCTCCCAACTTGGGTCGATTGGACTACATCCTGATCGTCCTCTACGGCATCTCGATGATCGCGTCCACGCTGTTGATGCCGGTCTCGACGAGCGACCCGGCCCAGATAAAGCAGCAGAGGCTGATGGGTATCGGTATGTCGGTCGTCTTCACGGTCATGATGTTCTTCGGGATTTTCCCGGTCCCGGCCGGATTTGTCCTCTACTGGACCTTCACCAACGTGATCTCCACTGGCCAGTCGCTTTATGCTTACCGACAGCCGCTGGAGCCCTTGCGCAAGGTGAACGCACCCGGTGGCGGCGTCTTCCCCTTCGAACCCAAAACCGACGCTAACGGCAAACCCACCAAAGAGATTTCGAACGGCCAAACGAAAACCGGCAAGCCGGCAACGCACAAGCCCAAGAAGCGCAAGTAACGGCGCACCCTGATTCAAGAACACCCATCCGAGGTAAGTTGCAACAAACATGGAAACTGTAGAGCTCACAGCCAAAACCCTGGAAGACGCCCGTCTCCCAGCCGCCGAAAAACTGGGCGTCTCACCCGATCAGGTGAGCCTTACCGTCATCGAAGAGTTGAAGGGACTCTTCGGCAAGAGCCAGGTCCGAGTGCGGGCCGAAGCCCTCGCGCCCAAGCCCGCCAAGGCCGAAAAGCCGGCTAAGGAAGAGAAACCGGAGAAGCCAGCGAAGGCTGACAAGGGTGGCCGAGGCAAGAAGGAAGTCGTGGTTGAGCCAGTTGCTGAGCCCGAACCCGAGCCGGAGCCAGAAGTTGCTCCTGAGCCCAAGAAGGGACGCGGACGCAAGTCGGCGGAGCCGGTTGCCGCCGAAAAGCCTGCTAAGGAAGATGAAGAAGAAGGCCGAGAATCGGGCGACAACCTCGCCACAGCCGAGGATGGCGAGAATTTGGCCGCTCTTCTGCGCGATGTGATCGCGGCTTCGGGATTGGATGCCGAGACTCAGGTCGCCGGTCTGCATGGCCGCTACGTGAACCTTTGCCTCGATGGCAAAGATGCCGCCTTCTTGGTCGGTAAGCACGGCGAAGTTCTGAACTCGCTCCAGTACCTGCTGAACCTGATGGCGAACCGCAAGTTCGACAACGGTATTCGCATCGCTCTGGATGCCAACGACTATCGCAAGCGCCGCGAAGAGCAACTCACTGCCCTCGCGACCAAGATTGCTGAGCAGGTCAAGGACCGAGGCGAAGAGGCCGTTCTTGATGCTCTGCCTGCGTTCGAGCGACGCATCGTCCACAAGGCGCTTTCCGAGATCGATGGCATCTCGACTTACAGCGAGGGTGAAGAGCCCAATCGCCGCGTCGTCATTGCCCCCGCTGACTGAGGCCACGAAACACTAGGCCGGAGGAGCAAGACTTCTCCGGCCCAAATTCCCAGATGAAGAACTGGAGCCGGGGATGGTTCGTGGTGCTACTGTTGGCACTGACCGGGTTGTGTGCGATGGCACAAGACCTGCGCCTTCAAGTGGCTCCCCCGCCGATTGCTTTCGAGAATTGGAAGCCAGTGCCGCGCGAAGACGGGATGGCGGAGTTTGCGGCTAGCTTCCCCAGCGCTTACCAAACCGGGATCGCCGCCAATGACCGCGTGCCCCTCCGGATCTTTCTGCCCGAGAAACGGCCTTGCCCGGTGGTGGTGATCCTCCACTATTGGGGTGCGCAGGACCTCCGGGTGGAACAGAATTTGGCCGAGGAATTGGTTTCGCGGGGAGTTGGGGCGGTGATCATCACCCTTCCATATCATCTCTCGCGCACTCCGCCGGGGACGCGCTCGGGCGACCTGGCCATCGAACCAGACCCGAACAAACTGATTGCGATGACGGAGCAGAGCGTCCTGGACGTCCGGCGGACCATCGACTTTCTCGTCTCCCGTCCCGAAGTCGATGCGTCTCGCATCGGGGTTTCTGGGGTCAGCTTGGGTGCTCTCGTGGGGATCACCACGTTTGCGGTCGATGAACGAATCAGCCGCGCCTCGTTCCTGCTTGGCGGCGTGGACCTCGCGCATATCCTCTGGAAGTCGTCGCGCTTGGTGCCTCAGCGAGAGGTTTTCCGTCGCAATGGATACACCGAAGGCTCGCTTCGGAAGTTGTTGGCCCCGATTGAGCCGCTGACCTATCTTCCGCGCAAGACCGGCGTTGCATTTGTGGTCGGGGGCAAATTCGATACCGTTGTTCCGGGCGACAGCACACGGCGGCTGATTGAGCTGATGCCAAACGCGAGGGTGCTTTGGCTCGACACGGGCCATTACGGTGGGGTCTTCGTCCAGCGTCGGCTTATGCGCGAGGTCGCGCGCTATTTTGATGCGGAGTTTTCCGGTGCGGACTACGTGCCGCCTAAGAAACTGGTCGCCCCAACCGTGCGGCTCGGGGCGGTCCTAGATGGCACCAATGGTTTTGATATTGGGGTCGGGCTCGATATCTGGCAGTTCGACTCGCGCGGTCAAGGCTTTGCGACCTTGCTTGGCACCCCGCGCGGACCCCAAATCATCCTGGGACGCAGGCTGGGGCAGGGGTATTCGATTTCCCTAAATATTGCCAAGGGTGGGACCGGCCTCGGGCTCTTCTGGAGCATTGTTCTGTAGGCATGTGGTTGACTGGAGGTTCGATGCAGCGTGGAGTGAAGTTTCCTATCTGGTTTTGGCTCGGGCTCATGCTCTGCATCGGCGGATGCCTCGTCTCGGTTGCGCAGCGCTATCGGGTTGAGGCGGCCAACCGGTCGGTCTCTTTGGCGCTGGAATACGATGTCATCGAGACCTACGCGACTTCGCAGGGCGTGCCGGTTAAGGATGCCCTCGAGAGCCTGAAATCTGAGGGATTGAACTCGGTGGTGCTCGCGGAGCAGACCATCGGCGAACTGGTGAATCTAGGCAACGTCCAGTTTGAGATTCAAACGTTCGGCGACAAGACCACCCGACCCGTGCCGACCTTGGTCTGCCACGATGAGACAAGCATCGACCGCGTGACCCAAGGGCTCCGAATCCGTTTTCCGAAGAGTATCGGCAAGTTGACGACTCGCGGTGGCGTGCTCCTGCTGCCGGACATGGATACGGGCTTGATCCGCAATACGGCGGTCGGGATCAATCCTCGCCAGGCGCGACTGGTCCGCGAGGCGGGCCTCGTCATCGTCGCTCGGGCGAGCAATCCGAACGGGGCGGGCAAGACCACCGTTCAAGATACGGTCAAATGGCTGCGCACTCTGGGGGCCACCGTTTTCCTTCCGCAGGGCGAGCAGGTGCTGGGTCGGCGAGACTCGTTGGGTGCTTTTGTCGATAGCCTGAAGGAGAACCAAATCCTCTACGCATCGCCCGAATTTGCCAAGTTGGGGGGGGATTCTAACGTGCTCCAATTGGCTCCCGAAATTGTGATTCGACTCCACGCCGCTCAGGCGGCTGAACTGGACCGGATGCCGATGAGCGACGCCGTTGAGCGCTACTCGAAGGCTGCGCGCGAACGAAACATGCGCATGTTGCTCCTTCGCCCATTGACCAATTCGAGCGATGCCCCGCTGACCAGCTTGGGTGATTTCGTTCTGCGAGTCGGTGATGCGGTGGTAAAGGATGGCGGCGGGCTGGGGCCAGCAAGGCCCTTCGAATCGCCCGTAGTGCCCTCGTGGGTGTTCGTGCTCGTCGCCTTCGGGGCTGGCCTTCTGTCGCTTTACGCACTGGGCTTGATCACGGACGACCGGCGGGTTCTGATCGGTTTCGGGGTCTTGGTTTTGCTGCTTGCCGGTGCGACCCTGGTCCGGAGCCCGCGCGAGTACGTCGCCCTGTTCATCTCGCTTGTTCTGCCGACGGCAGGATTTGTGGTGATTGAGCGATGGCGGCTGAAGGATCCGATCGTTGGTGCCCTCGTGGTTTCGGCCTTTTCGCTTCTCGGTGGTCTTTGTATTGCCGCCTTGCTGAACGGTCTTCCTTATCTGATCCGGGCGGACGTTTTCTCCGGCGTCAAGATCTCCGTGTTCGTGCCGATCCTCCTTGTTGGTGGCTACCTTTTCGTCCGGCTTTCCGATGTGCGGAGCGCGATGTCCAGCCCGATGACTTGGGGCTCGACGCTGCTGGGAATGGTCGGAGTGGCCGCGATTGCCTTCATGATCGCCCGGACTGGAAATGACGCGCCGTCGGGCGTTAGCGAATCTGAACTCAAGTTCCGCGGCATCCTGGATGCGCTGCTTTACGTCCGGCCGCGCACCAAGGAGTTCCTGATTGGGCACCCGGCGCTCATCATCGGCTTGGGCCTGCTGTCGATGATTTCCCATCGCCCGTTGAGTGATGAACTCAAGCGAAAGCTTGGCGGATGGGCGGCGGTTGCGCTGACTTTGGGCGCGATGGGCCAGACGAGCATTGTGAATACGCTCTGCCATCTGCACACGCCAATTGTCCTGAGTGTCGCGCGAATCGGGATTGGATGGGTTCTCGGGTGTATCATTGGTCTGGCGTTGTGGGCAGTTCTGGGGAGAAGGCTCGCAAGGTTGGGAGGATAGGTTGGCAGGGCATCTGCTTTTGGCGGGATATTTAGGTTGTGGAAATCTTGGCGATGACGCCGTCATGCTGGGATTTGTCGAGGGGTTAGGCTCGAACTTTGAGCTAACCGCCCTTAGTGGCGCGCCCGAGGAGACCTATCGCATGTACGGGATCCCCTCACGCCCGCGGATGGACACCCAAGCGATTGACGACTCGATCCGAAATTGTGACGCCCTCGTCTTCCCGGGCGGAAGTATTTTTCAGGATGCGACCAGCTTTCGAAGCGTTGCCTACTACCGAACGTTGGTGAAAAAGGCAAAGCGGGCCAACAAGAAGGTGTTTCTGGTTGGTCAGGGTGTGGGGCCGGTGAACGGCTTTTTTGCCCGCCGACTGACGGCGGCTGCCTTCAACATGGCCGACGGCATCACGGTCAGAGATTCCGATTCGATGACTTTGCTTCGCAATCTGGGCGTCCAGAAACCGATCCGGGTCACGGCTGACTCTGCGTTCCTTCTCCCTCGCCCTACGATCGCCCAAGACACGCAAGATTTCGCGGTTGCGGGAATGAAGACGGTCGGCATCAGCGTGCGTCCGCACGGCAAGAAGAAGGACACCGTGGCTCTGTTTGCCCAGTTGTGCCGGTTGCTCTTCGAGGCGGGCTATATGCCCGTGCTCGTCGAGATGGACAAGAACGAGGACTATCCGCTCATGCAGGAGATCTCGAAGGAGAACGGCGGACGAATTCCCGATATGCGCAACCTGAGTACGCCGATGCAGGTTCAGCAGCGCTTCTCCCGAATGGACACGGTCATCGCGATGAGGCTCCACGCGGGCATTCTTGCCGCTTCGGTTGGGGTGCCGCCCTTGATGGTCAGCTACGACCCCAAGGTGACGGCGTTCGCCAAGACGCTCGACATTGGGAGTGCGCTCCAGATGGAAGGCCTCACGGCGCAGCGCATTCTCGATACCTTTGTTTCGTTCCAAAAGGATCGCGAGCGCAACGCCAAAATTTTGGAGAAGAAGCTGGCCGAGCTTTCGACGCTTGCTCGGACCAACGTCACCGCCGTTACAGAGTCGATGTCGGCCTCGGTGGGATAGCGACCGAACCCAAACGCACTTCCTGTACATCTAACCATCATTCATGTCGAGATTGAGAGTCTTCGCCGGTTGCCTTCTGATGGCTTCCTCGGTAGCCCATGCCCAGACCGGGTGGCGATTTCTCGATGATAAGGTTCTTCGGCGGATCAGCGGTAACGGCGAGCGGCGGCTGGGCTATCACATCCAGAACGTTACCGGCGACTTTGAAGCGTTTCAGTCACTGACGTACCAGGGACTGGGTGGCCAGCGATTCACTAACACGGGCAGCCTCACCCTGACGGGGAACAAGGTGGCCGACCTTATCAACTTCCAGGTCACGTTCAGCGAGAACCAGTTTTCGGACCCACAGCAACAGCGGTTCACTTTGAACTTGGACCGGGGGCCGTGGTCGGTGACGGCGGGCGATATCTTCGGCACCTTGCTCAATACCAATTCGCTTCTGCGCTTTGGCCGATCGCTCAAGGGCGTGGGGGCGGGATACAAGAAGGGCAAGATCGCGGTGCGAGCTTTGCGAACCGAAACCAAGGGCGCGGCGCGGACGATCAGTTTGGAAGGGGCGAACACCACGGGGCCGTACTTCCTACAGAGCGGTCGGATCGTGGCCGATTCGGTCGACGTGCGGGTGGATGGCTCGCCGAAGCGCCTTCTGTACGACTTCGTGGTGGATGCCGACCAGGGGACCATTACCTTCGTTGAGCCGGTGAGTTCCACGAGCACGATTACGGTCACGTACGAGACCTTTGGCTTCAATACCCAGAGCGGGACCATTGAAGGCGCGGGCTTGACCTACAACTTGGGTCGTTACGGTCGGGTGGGAATTTCAGGCCTGCGACAGGTGGGAAGCTCGGTCAAGGGCGATAATAGTCGCATCGAATCGTTCCAGGGCTTCGGCGAACCCTCGATTCCTTACTTCCTCCAATTCCGGCCTGTGACCGGATCGGTGGTGGTTAAAGTGAATGGCATCATCCAGACGCAGGGGCCAGCGAGCGCACCGGGGGGGGACTACTACTTCGACCCCGCCAATGTCCAGACGTTCTACTTCAAACGGTTTGTGCCGAGCACTCAGACCATCACGGTGACGTACCAACCCGAGGCGGAGAAGACTTTGGACGGCGACCGACGGGTCTGGGGCATCGATTACCGCTACCCGCTGAGTAAGGACGACGCGAGCTACATCCAGTATTCCCAGGCGCTTGGCGAGTTGTTGAACCCGGCCAACCCTCTCAGTGGCGTTGCCCGCACCTTGGAGGCGTCTTGGCGCGAGAAAACTTGGGTCTTCCGTGGCACGGTCAAGGATATTCCGGGAAGCTATGTCACGGTCGAATCCACCGGCTTTAAGCGCAACGAAAAGGGCTACGATCTGACCCTGGAGAACCAGGCCCAGCGGTTCAGCTACGGGGCGAGCGCTTCAAACAGCAGCATTGTCTCGCGCGTGAGCACGGGCACGACTTTTGCGACGCGAAACTCACGCTCGACTGAGGCTTCGCTTTTCACACGCTACAGCGCACCGGGAGGCATCGACTGGAATCTGCGCCAGACTCGCCGGGCGTCGCGAACGACCGATGAGTCTCGGATTGACGCCACTGAACTAAGCGCGCGAAAGTCGCTGACCAAGAACCTGAACTTGCGCTTCGGGGCCGAGTACCAATCCGGTCAGGGTCTTGTCACTTACCAAAACGTCCGGCAGCCCGCCACGATCGTTTTGACCACCCTGAAGACCACGCTTTCGTATCTGCCGACGTCGGAGATCACGGTTTCGGGCAACTTTGGCATCACCCAGACGCGCGCTTTTGGCGAGGCGGGGGCGGGGAACGACTACGCCTTCAATGTCGACTACTCGGGCAAGGGGCGCTGGACGAGCACGTTCAGTGCCCGCGTCAGCCGGGCGGGCCAGTTCGCTAACCTTGGGTTTGACAACGGCACCGGCTCGGGATATGCCGATAGCGGGTTTAACTCCGGATCGCTCGGCGACGGATTGCTGAGCGTGGGCGGCACTAACGTGCGGAGATATTCTCTCTCCAGCGCGTATCGGGCCAGCGACCGTTTGCGCTTGCGCACGAACTTTTTTGATTCGCAGTCGCTTGGCTCGTTCTCGTCGAACTCGCGTTCTGTCGGAGTCGAATTTGGAAGCGAGTGGGATTTGGGCGGGTTTACGCTGCTGGATGCGAGCCTTTCGAACACGAACACGACCTTCTTGAGCACGGCGTCAACCGGTAAGTCCGAATCCACCGTGTTGGACCTCTATCTGCGGGGAACACCAAACAAGTTTTCGTACGGCGTCGGGTTCAACACGCTGATTTCGGGTGGGCAAAGCGACTACAAGATCGATTCCACGGGGATCAACGCCAACCTCTCTTATCGCTTGGCCGCGCGCCAGACCACAGGCATCTATGGCAACTGGGGCCGCACGCGCGGTTACGCCCCCCAGGACGACCGGACTTTCGGGGCGTTCTATCGCTACAACCTGTTTTCGAACGTCTCGCTCGATGGTCGCTACACTTGGCGGAACGTCCAGAACCTGGACCCGGCCTTCACCACCGGTGCCTACCGGTCCAGTGGATTCGATTTCGAGTTGGTCTTCGACCTGTCCGGGGCGCTGCTGAATTCGAACCGAAATCCTGGGCGAATGAACCGTTAGCTCAGGGCTTCTGCAGCGCGACCGTTAGGAGCTGGATGGCCTTGATGCCTTGCTCGTAATCCAATGACTCGGCCGTGTCTTCGTCCGTGCCCCGGCTCTCGGAAAATGGGCCTAGCAAAATCGCGCTCGGGATGCGGCTACCGGCAAACCGGAAGGCCGAAGTCCGAGTGATGAACGGACTAGGCGACTTTGGTAAAGCAACGCCCAACTCCTTCGCGCTCAGGACCAGGGCATCGAATGCCGATGTTTCCAGGCTCCCCGGGGCTGCTTCCAACGGGCCCTTTGCCCCCAACCCCTCGATGCCAAAGTACCGAGTCGGCTTGGGGGCCGGGAAACCCGAAACAAGAAATCCAGCAACGTCGAGATTCGAGGCGGTACCGGGTAGGAAGGCGAAAATGACTGTCCTGGGGCCGCGCTTTGCCGCTCCGTAGGATTTCGCCAGGGTGAGCAGGGTCGCCGCTTCAAGGGCCTGGCCCGCGCATGCACTCTTGGACCCGAGGCCGTCAAAGCCAGCAGCCACGAGGACGGGAGGGCCGGCCTCGGTTCCCTTGAACACGAATGCGGGAATCGGAAGTCCATTGTCCACGCGCTGGACTCCGTATTTGAGCTTCCAGACGCCGGGCAGCGGGGTCACGAGGGTTCGGTTGAAGGGCACCGGGGTGCTGGGCATCGCCTTCAACTGGCTCAGGGCGAGGAGCTGCTTGGCCGTGATTTGACCCTGGGGCAATCGGCGAGCCCGCAGGCCATCCTTCAGCTCCCAAGGGCCGAGCTCCGCTTTTGGCTTGGCCGTCACATTGAAGACAGCCAGTGGGTTCGCGCCAAAGACCTGGTTGCGCAGGGCACGGCCTTTGAATTCGCCCAGGATGAACACGATCTTCCCGGTTACGACTCGAAAGTTATCGAGGCTCGGTGCATCTCCGTTGGTGCGCACGAGTACGGCTCCGCCCTCGCCCGAAAACGTCTGACTCGGGTGGCTGATCACCAACTCGGCCGATCCGGGGGCGACCACCGACCCGACCGAAAGTGTGGTCGAGGAAGGATCCCACTCCGTGCGAACGAGCGGCAGCATGGGCAACTCGAAGAACTCAGCGCCTGACCCGCGCATCTGCTCGACTAGGTAGGTGGTGGCCCGGGCTAGTCCCGGCGATCCCACCAATCGGCCCTCAAGCTCCGGTGCCACCAGGGCGGTGACGTGCTTCTTGAGTTCGGCTTCGATGGATTGGGGGGCAATGAATAGGCTTAGTAGTGCGGCCACCATGACTTCACTTTACTACGCCGTAACTATCTCCTTTTCTTACTCCAGGGGGCTGAGCGCATGTCCATGCGTTCGTTCACATCCTTGGTCCCTTGGACCAGGACCTGGTAGCGCTCGGGGTGATGGCGGGTGGCGACGGTCACTTCGTCGAGGAGGTGGTGCACCGCTAGCCGCGTACGGGCGGAAAGATTCGGGCCCTTTTCCACGGGATTTCCGACGGCCATGAAGGCCTCGGGGCGCTCGTGCATGGCCATCTCGTAGCGAATCGCCACGGGGAGGACGGTCGCTGTCGGCACCTGGCGGGCCACCAGTTCGAGGGCTTTGCCGAATTCGAGAAGTTCGGGAGGGTAGTGCAGGTGCGATTCGGCGAACAGCATCAGGCTTCTGCCTTCATCATTCATGGCCCGAACGGTCTTGCGGATGGTCGTGGCGCGTCGGCCGGGGTCGTTGAGCGGGAATGGCATGCCCCCGACGCGGTCGAAGAGGGGGAAGGCGTCGAACTCCTGAATCCAGTCGAGCGCGGGCCGCTGCATGGCCTGGACGAGATGGAACATGAGGTAGCCATCGTGCCAGCCATGGTGATTCGCGACGAAGATCACGGGTGCCGGGGGGACTTCGGTCGGGGGAATCCAGTGGACGGTGTGGAACCGGGCCCGGACCGACCGGCGGATCATCCCGCCGACAAGCCGACCGAGCCATCCGTTTTCTTGCGAAATCAAGGTCGGCCACTCATTGGTGACTGCTTTTCGCGAGACCGCGCCCTACTTCCTTTCGACTGCCCCATAACCGCCATAATTTGTACCAGCAACGGTGCACCATGGCTAATCTCGATTCGCTTCATCTGAACTCGCCGACCAATCGCCTGCGGGGCGATCTCCCCAAAGTTGGAATTCGACCCACCATCGATGGACGCTACGGCGGGGTCCGCGAGTCGCTGGAAGAGATCACGATGGCGATGGCGGTCTCGACTGCCGCCCTGATCACCGAGAACATTCGGCACAGCTGTGGGCTTGAGGTCGAGTGCGTGATTGCCGACAGCTGCATTGGCGGATTTGCTGAAGCAGCCGAGTGTGCGGAGAAGTTCGCCCGTCATGGTGTGGGCGTCTCGCTTACGGTGACTCCATGTTGGTGCTATGGCTCCGAGACGATGGACATGGACCCGCTGATCCCGAAGGCGATTTGGGGATTCAACGGCACCGATCGCCCGGGCGCGGTGTATCTTGCCGCTACGCTTTCGGGGCATAACCAAAAGGGCCTCCCTTGCTTCGGGATTTATGGTCGAGACGTTCAGGACCTCGGTGACTCGACGATTCCTGAGGACGTCCGGGAGAAGATTCTTCGGTTTGTGCGAGCGGGCCTGGCGGCGGCGACCATGCGTGGGAAGTCGTACCTGGCGATGGGTGGCGTCAGCATGGGCATTGCCGGTTCCATTGTGGATCAGGGTTTCTTCCAGACCAGTCTGGGCATGCGCACTGAGAGCGTCGACATGAGCGAGTTCACGGGCCGCATCGAGCGAGGCATCTATGACCACGAAGAGTTTGACCGCGCGCTCATTTGGGTTCGCGAGAACTGCTTGGAAGGCAAAGACTGGAACACGCCGGACAAGGTGCGAGATCGCTTCCACCAAGACCTGGAATGGGAGACCAGCATCAAGATGGCTCTCATCGCCCGCGACCTGATGGTGGGCAATCCCAAGCTCGCGGCCCTCGGATTCAAAGAACAAGCGCAGGGGCACAACGCGATTGCGGGTGGCTTCCAGGGCCAGCGCAACTGGACGGACTACAACCCGAACGGCGACTTCCTTGAGGCCATTCTGTGTTCGTCGTTCGATTGGAGCGGCATTCGCCAGCCCTACGTGGTCGCCACCGAGAATGACGCCCTGAACGGCGCCTCGATGCTCCTTGGACACTTGCTGACGGGCACGGCCCAGATGTTCAGCGACGTGCGCACTTACTGGTCGCCCGACGCGGTGCAACGCGTGACGGGTTGGACGCCCGAGGGTGCGGCCGCGGGTGGCTTCCTGCATCTGATCAACTCGGGTCCATCCGCCCTTGACTGGACCGGTCATGCGCTCAAGCCATGGTGGGAAATCACCGCGGCCGAAGCGGGAGCGGCCCTTGATGACACCAAGTGGTGCCCGTCGATCACCGAGTATTTCCCCGCCGGTGGTTGGTCCACCGACTTCACGACGCAGGGCGGCATTCCCGTCACTATGTTCCGGATCAACTTGGTCCAGGGTCTGGGGCCGGTGCTTCAGATCGCCGAGGGCCACACGCTGGAGCTGCCGGAGCACGTCCACGACATCTTGGATGCGCGCACCAACCCGAGCTGGCCGACCACTTGGTTTGTGCCGCGAGTTACGGGCGTTGGGGCGTTCCGCGATGCCTACTCGGTGATGGCGCATTGGGGCGCCAACCACGGGGCAATCTCGGTGGGACACATCGGCAGTGACTTGCTGACGCTGGCGTCGATCCTGCGAATCCCGGTTGACATGCACAACGTCGCCGAGGAGGACGTCTTCCGGCCCACGGCATGGATGCGGTTTGGTAGTGGGATGAGCTCGGTGGACGCGGATTTCCGAGCGTGTGCCGCCTACGGTCCGCTCTACCGATAGCGCGGGATCATGCTAAGATCGGGTATGAAACCCAATCATTTCAGTGCTGTTGCCATCGCCCTTGGGGCGGTGGCTTGTTCGGTTGGATTAGCTCAGGTCCGATCGGTGCGGGATGTTGCCGCACTCTCCACTTCGGCGGTCGGGCAGGTTGCGCGGGTCTATGTGATCCTGCAAACTTCGTTCCCGGGGTCGCCCCAAGTGGGACACTTGAACGTCACGGGCACGGTCAAGGGAGGAACCTTGGTCGCGGGCTCGGGAGGGGTTGTATTCCCCGATGGGTCCGTGCAAGCGAAGGCGGCGGTCTCGGGGGCCCTGCACGGAACCCAGGAACTTGGCCCGGGATCCTATCCGTTTGTGCCTCCGGCCGGATGCACGGGCATCCTGGTTGAGTTTTGGACCGCAGGTGGCGGCGGTGGCGCGGGCGGCTCCATTTCGTCCGGCCAAGGCGCCGGTGGTGGCGCAGGTTCAGGTGCGAGCGGTCACTACCTACGCACCGTGGTGCCAGTAAATCCCGGCACGACTTACCGGATTGTGGTTGGTGCCGGTGGTCTGGGAGGGGCGACAGCCGGGGCCGATGGACAGGACGGAGGTGTCACCGGCGTCTTCTGCGGCTCATCGGCCATCTATACGGTCGCGGGCGGTGGCGGTGGAAGAGGTGGCGGCAACACCAGTACGGGTGGCATCGGTTATCTTGGGCTTGGTGGTTCGCTTGCGCCGTTGCCCTCGGCGGGAATAGTGCGGCCCGGAGTTGCCGGCGCGTCCGGTGGAATCGGGGCCCTTCCTCAGGGCGTTCCACCATACCGGGGGAAGAGTGAGCACGACTGGATTGGCGGAAGCGGTGGCGCTAGTCCGCACCTGTCGGCCCAGGGCTCAGTGGCCCCTCCTTCGGAAGCGAGCTATGGTGGAGCTGGTGGCGGCGGTGGCATATCTGCTGGCTCCTTCGGTGTTGGAGGCAAGGGTGGGGATGGCTATGCGATCATTCTCTACTAGTGCCCTCATTGTGGTCGCTGTTTGTCTCTCGGCCATGGCATCCGCTGACTACGACACGTCGTTTGAGAATCCGACTTCACTCGGCTTGCTCGATGGGCAGGATGGCTGGACGGCATTTGGGAATCCTGATGCCGTCCTGGTCCAGGGTGCCGAGATCGCCAGTGGTAGCCAAGCGGTCTCGTTCGATGCTGGCCTGGCGGGAGGATCCACTTGGATGGCCCAGTTTGTCGACTGGAATCCGGCCGTGTCGGGGACCCTGGTCGATATCTCGTTTGCCATGCGAGTTCAAAGTGGCGTGACCGATGCACCGATTTTTGGCATTGATCTTTATGACTCTGCCAGCAATCGCCTCTTTGCGTTTGGACGTGCGGCAAGTGGCGACGTGGTGCTTGCCGACGAGACGGGAAGCATGGCCGTCACCGGAGCTTTGGCCGATAGCGCCTGGCATCGGTATCGGGTCCGCCTGGACTTTGCCACCACGACTTGCCGAACTTGGTTTGATGGATCGCTGGTTGGCAGCACCTACCACTGGAATGCCTCGGCCCTGAGCGACCTGAGCGATGTGAACCTGTACCTTGGAGACGACGGGGGGACGGCAACGAACGTGGCTTACTTTGACGATGTGAGCATCCAAGCCGTGCCGGAACCGGCGAGTTCCCTTGCACTGGCCACCGCAACGGTGGCGTTCTTGGCGCGGCGTCGCCGTAACTAGACGATTCCGCTGCGGAGCAAGTCCTTTAGTTGAAGGATCCCGACGACTTCGTGCCCGTCGAGGGCGGGCATCTCCCCAATTTTTCGGGGGGATGTTTCGAAGACTTCGAGCGCTTCGGCGGCGAGAAGTGAATGCTCGATCGTGAGCGGTGACGCAGTCATGAAGTCCCGTGCGGGGGCGTCGATTTGGGTCGGATGGGCGACGAAATGACGACGCAGGTCGCCTTCGGTGACGATGCCTCGGAGGTGATTTTCATTTCCGAGCACGAGGGCGGCCCCAGTGCCGGCTTTGCCGATGGCGCGCATGATCTCTAGTTTGGGCGTGGTCTCCGCGACGACCGCGCATTCGGCGAGAGGGCGCATGACGTCGGAGACCCGCAGGAGCAACCGCTTGCCGAGGGTGCCGCTGGGGTGGAACTTGGCAAAATCCTCTCGTCCGAAGCCGCGAATCTCCATCACGGCAACCGCGAGGGCGTCGCTTAGGGCGAGCATCACGGTGGTCGAGGTCGTCGGTGCGAGGTTGTTCGGGCAGGCTTCCTCGCGCACACCGGTATCAAGGATTAGGTCGGCGAGGCGGCCTGCGCTTGAGTTTGGCCGTCCGGTGACCAGGATGGTTTGCGCGCCCTGAGCCTTCAGAGATGGAAAAAGGCGGACGATCTCGTCGGTCTCGCCGCTGTGGGTGTAGAGCAAGACGACGTCGCCAGGCGTGACCATGCCGAGATCGCCATGGACCGCCTCGGCGGCGTGCAGGAAGAACGAAGGCGTCCCGGTGCTGCTGAGAGTCCCGGCCGTCTTGCGAGCGATGTGGCCGGATTTGCCGATGCCGCAGGTGATGACTCGGGCTTGGCATTCTACAAGCCACTGGATGGCGATTGAGAATTCTGCGCCAAGCGCGGTGCCCGCTGCGGCAACGGCCGCCGACTCCTGGGCGAGCACGCGCCGCCCGATCTCCAGTCCGACGACCTCTGCCATACGCCAAGTCTACACCGATGGGACCAAAGGCCTTTGCGACGGTTGCAGGGTGGCACAATCCTCTCGCCTAAGGAAGTCCACACAATGTTGCGCATTTATCCAACCACAGAAGGAGCCGCCGGTCGCCCAGCGACCGAGCCATACGCGCACGACTAACCCTCAGAGAACAACACTTTTCGAACGAGGTCGGTGCGCCCAGCGCACCGACCTCGTTCGATTTTGCCTGGGCCCGACCCGTTCAACTTAAAGAAGAAAGGAGAACGAACATGCAGAAGATTGACAACATCCCCGTTTGGGGCGAGCCGGTGATGGCGGGGGCCCTGGCGCAGATCAAGACCGTCGCCCAGTCGGCCGAGAAGGTCGCCTTGATGGCGGATCACCATGTGGGCTACTCGATGCCGATTGGTGGTGTCGCGGCCTACCGCGAGCACGTCAGCCCCAGCGGTGTTGGCTACGACATCGCTTGCGGCAACAAGGCGGTGCGAACGGATATGCCTGCGCGCGAGCTTCGCCGAAAGATCCATGCGATCATGGACGACATCCAGCGAAAGATCAGCTTCGGCATCGGGCGAGTCAATGCCGAACCGGTGGACCACGAACTGTTCGACGACCCGGCTTGGGGCCTCTTTCCGGCGATGACCAAGAAGGACAGCGCGGCCAACCAACTCGGGACCGTCGGCAGCGGCAACCACTATGTCGATCTCTTCGTGGATGAAGAGGATCGGGTTTGGATTGGCGTCCACTTCGGTTCGCGGGGTCTCGGCCATGCGATTGCGTCGCACTTCATTGAGGCGGGCGGTGGAAACGACGCGATGGATGGCCCGGCGATTCTGCTCCACGAGCGGTCGAATCTTGGCGCGGATTACCTTGCCCAGATGGCGCTGGCCGGTCGGTACGCATACGCGGGGCGCGATTGGGTTTGCGGCAAGGTGGCCCGAATTCTTGGGGCTAAGATCGTTGAGGAGGTCCATAACCACCACAACTTCGCTTGGCGTGAGAGCCACGGCGGGGTCGACTTCTGGGTCGTGCGCAAGGGCGCTACTCCGGCGTTCCCGGGCCAGAAGGGCTTCGTGGGAGGCTCGATGGGCGATATCTCAGTGATCATCGAAGGGGTGGATTCGCCCCTGGGCGCGGATTCGATGTACTCGACCGTTCACGGGGCTGGTCGTGTTCTTTCGCGAACCCAGGCAGCGGGGAAGCGCAAAGGAAAGAAGCGCCTCGGTGGTTCGATCACGCCCCGGATGATGGAGGCATGGGTGAAGGAGGCGGGCGTCGAACTGCGAGGTGGCGGCACCGACGAATCGCCGCATTGTTACAAGCGTCTGCCGGAGGTTTTGGCTCATCACGAAGGGACAATTCGGATTCTGCACACCCTCCGCCCCGTCGGGGTGGCGATGGCGGGCGAGAACGAGTTCGATCCGTTTCGAGATTGATTGCGTCGAGACCCAGGTGTGGTTGCCAATCGGTTGGCGTCTCCCAGGGGTGATTACCCCTGGCTTTCGGGTGTTGAACGGCTCCGACGGGCGGAGTCCGTCTGAAGACAAGTCGACAATGTTGATGTCGTACTGCCAGCCTCACGGCGAGTTGGATGAAAAGAACATTTGGGAGGCAATCTTCAACCCCATCCGGGGTTGGGGACGCATACGGTGGCGTCTCCCAGGGGTGATTGCCCCTGGCTTTCGGGTGTTAAACGGCTCCGCCGTAGGGAGCCCGTCTGAAGACAAGTCGACAGCGTTGATGTCGTACTGCCATCTCACGGCTTTGGTTGCCCTTGATTCCTAATTCACCAGTTGCAATACATGCCACAATGTTGAACTGGTCCGCTATGTTCGTGCACCGGTCTGATTGACTTTGGACTAAGTCCGGGGCAGATCGAACCACGGAGTGGTTCCACACCCAACAGCCCATGGGTCAACACCCAGGGGAGCAAGGTGCGTCAATTGTTTCGCAACGCCGGAGGCGTTGAAGATCAACGGGACACTCGGCAATCGTCGGCCTCTTAATCCCAGTCTGGGGATGCGGGCATATCTTGCCTACCAGCCGAGCGACCGGATGAATGCGAAACTCGCGAGTTCTTGGGCGATCTCCCATTCGCCGATCTCTTCGCCAGTTGCTCCCGTCTCGAATGGCGTTCGGCCATCTTGCCCGGGCGGCAAGATGCCTTTGGCCACCTCGGCGAGGCAGGCGGCCAACTCGATGGCCGATTTTGGCGCGTAGAACCGCCACCAATCCTCGCGGAAGACGCGAATGTGCCGGCCCTGCAGGGCGGCGATCTCGACCGAGGCGGTGAGTTCGCGGTGGTGCTCGGCTAGGCAGGCTTCGATCTCGGTGAACGGGACCACGCCCTGGCCCAGAGGGCACCGCATGAGCACAAACCCTTCCTCGGTCCAGCGGGTCACGTAGTCCTTCAGGTGCACGTGCACCACCCGGGGCGCAACCCGGCGCACGAAGGACATGATGTCCTCGCCTACTGAAAGCGGGTTGGCGCAATCGAGGGTGATGCCCACGCATTCGCCCGCCTCTTCGCAGAAGGCCAGAAGTTCCTCGCTGCCGAAGTCTTGGTGGTCCTCGATGCCGATGGTCACGCCCTGCTCGGCGGCGTAGGGGGCGGCGGCATTGAGCTTGGTCCGAATCTGCTCGACCAAAGCGGGCCACGCATCACCAAGCTGAGCCCGGGCACCCTCAAGCACCGAGGAAAGCCCGAGGCGCAGCACTTTGGCCTCCATCTCCACCGCGAGATCGATGCCCTCTCGCAGCCGATCCAGGTCGGGCATCAGGGCGATCACAAGGTGACCATCTGCTTCCTCGAGCCTTTTGCGCAGGGCCAACCGCTCGTCGGTCGAAAGGGCGAAGAGGTGGGCATCATGGATTTCGATGGACCGCACGCCCTGGGCGAAAGCGAAATCGACGAACTCATGGACGGACCAGGGCGCGGGGTGGCGCTGGTCGCCGGTGCCCTGGAGCCCCAGCCTCACCGTGAGGCCGTACGGATTCAGCCCGACCCGTAGGATAGAGCTCATACCCAGAGCCTTCCGTGGATGGTGCTGGAATTGAAGTCGAAGATGTTGCCCGAGAGCATGGATGCCTCCTCGGAGAGAAGCATCGTGATGAAGGGGGCGAGGTCGGTAGGGCGTAGCAGGCGGCCGAATGGGGCCACCGCGACTGGCACTCGCGACTCCCAACCTTCAGCCTGGCCATCGACCTGCTCCACGCGTTTGATCTCATTGGGCGTCACCGTCCAGCCCGGATTCACCATGTTGATGCGCAATCCATGGTGAGCCTTGGAGACGCTGAGGTTCCGGGTGAGCGTGATCATGGCTCCCTTGGTCATGGAGTAGTCCACGAGTTGCTCGCCGCCGCAATAGGCGCAGACCGAGCCGATGTTGACCACATAGCCATGGCCCTGGGCCTCGAAGTGGGGCCAGGCTGCTTGGATGAGGAACCTCGGCGCGCGGAGGTTGATAGCGAAAATGCGGTCGAACTCGGCCGGAGTCGTTTCCTCCAGGGCGGTTCGGGTGGAGACGGAGGCGTTGTTGACGAGCCCGTCGATCCGGCCGAACTGGGCGATGGTGCCCGCGATAAGCTTGGCTGGGGTTTCGGGGTCGGCAAGATCGCCCCAAACCGTGCCGACGTTTGGTGATCCCAATCCTTGCGCCGCTTCGGTCACGATGGCCTCATTCAGGTCGTGCAGCACCACTCGGGCCCCCTCGCGCAAAGCCTGAGCCGCTACCTCGAGGCCGATGCCACTCCCGGAACCCGTCACCAACACCACTCGATCTAGCAACCGCATAGTTGGATATTATGCTGTGCCTTACGGGAGTTTGGAGTTGGGCGGGTTTTGTTCGGGTTGGTTCGGGTTAAGTTCGGGTTAGTTCGGTTGGACTAAGATTTTCTGGCGTGGACTCCCGAGTGAATCCGAACAAATCCGGACAACGCCGAACCTCCGAACAAACCCGAACAAGACCGAACAAGACCGAACAAGACCCAACTTCCTCCCCAACAGTCCCGTCCATTTTTCGCTGGAATCCGGCCGACCGTGCTCGGTATCGTCTTCACATGGTCGCCACAAAACAGCCTGATTTTCAGACCCTCTATGCCGCGCTTGAGCGACGGAGCCCCGAGTTCGATGGGCTGTTTTTCACGGCGGTGAAGACGACCAAGATCTTCTGCCGTCCGATCTGCCCGGCCCGGACGCCGTTCGCCAAGAATGTGGAGTTCTTCGCCACGACTCAGGAGGCACTGCACGCCGGCTACCGGGCCTGCAAGCGCTGCAAGCCCCTCGACATGGGGCAGCAGAAGCCAGATTGGGTCGATACCTTGCGCGAACGAATCGAGGCTGACCCGGGACGACGCCTCACCGACACCGACCTCCGCGCCATGGACCTCGACCCGGTGCAGGTGCGCCGCGTCTTCATCAAGTCGTACGGTATCAGCTTTCACGCTTACCAGCGCGCCTGGCGGATGGGGATGGCTCTGAGTGGACTGCGACAAGGCCAAGACGTCGTCGATGTGGCCATCGCGACCGACTACGCGTCCGAAAGTGGCTTCCGCGCCGCGTTCGAGAAGATCATCGGCGTCGCGCCCAAGCATGCCCAGCTCGCTGAGCCTGCGTGGGCGAAATGGATCGAGACGCCGCTTGGCTCCATGCTGGGCGTCGCGGTGGAAGACGGCCTCGCCCTCCTTGAATTCGTCGACCGGCGGATGCTGGAGACCCAGCTCAAGACCTTCATTCGCCGGTTTGGCCGCACGATTGTGCCCGGTGAGCACCTCATCCTAGCTCAGACCCAGCAAGAGCTGAATGAGTACTTCGATGGCCAGCGCCGGACTTTCACGGTCCCACTTGCCTTGCGGGGAACGGACTTTCAGGAGCAAGTCTGGAAAGCCTTGATTACGATTCCCTACGGCGAATGGCGAAGCTATGGCCAGCAAGCCGACCAGATCGGGAATCCCAAAGCCGTCCGCGCGGTAGGCAAGGCCAACGGTGACAACCGCATCAGCATCCTCATCCCCTGCCACCGGGTGATGAACACCGACGGCAGCCTCTGCGGATACGGCGGCGGGCTTTGGCGGAAGCAACGGTTGCTGAATTTGGAGCAGGGTTCCAACCATCGTCCCTAGACCGATGCTTCATCGTTGTCTTTGGGATAGATATTGGAGGGCCAACTCAGTTTGCCGTTCAATCTCATCCCACGTTTGGAGGCCCTTTCCCGGACGAATGAAGAGACCCTTGATACCAGCCGCCTCTAGCCGAGCGCGATCAGTCCGAACACCCTGAAGGGTTGCGCGAATCAAGTCGCCTTCCTTTCGAGGACCATTTTGCTTGGCCAGATACTCCAGCTGCCAGCCATTGGTCGCGATTGTGCTCGCGGTAGCCATTTTGGGACCGCCATCCCCAACCGAGGCACTCAGCGAGATATGGTGCGTTTGGCCATTGACAAGAGTCACCTGAGTGTTCACGACGGAGATTCCGACATCTTGGTAGCCCGTGCCCTCTCGTGTGCCAAAGCTTTGCACATACTTCAGCCGAGGCTTGAACGTTATCTCGTAGATTGCTTTCAACTGCCCTTTAGTCAGTCCTGAGTCAATTTCCATTGAGCTTGCTAGATTTTCATATAGATGATCCGTATCACCGCGAAGAATGCAGTCAACTGCTCCTTGCGCCGCAGTTGTGACAGCATCCTGCTGAGACTTCCATCTGTAAAAGCCCAGACCCCCGACCACGATGAGCACGAGCGACAGCGCCTTTATACCCCTCGTCAACCGATGCTGGCGGCCAGATATATCGATCATGGCGGGCACTCCCATCCTAATTCTTCAGCCACCACTTGTAATCTAACGCACTGCCACCACGATGGGTGTTCTGAATGACGGATCCATCCAAAGTGACGGCAATGGCAAACTGTGTCGTGTAACCGCTCACAGGCCAGGACCTCTGATGATTTGGGTCAATAAATAGGGGTGTCTGCCCACCAAGTGCCGTAACTGCCGCAATCCAATCTGCCTGTTTGCTTTCATCCACTGGAAAATGAGGAGGAAGCCCGGTGGGGAATAGGGCTTGGTAGCTGTTGTAGTCAACTGCCTGACCGACTGGAAAAGACTGGCTGCTTGTGCATCTGAAGAGCCCGTAATAGCTGGCCTTGGCTCCACCCATCACCATTGCGATTTGTTCTGGGCCAAAGCTCGGAGGAATACCCATTTGATAGGTAGTTCCAGGTGAGTCAACTCCCGCATAGCTCTCGCGGTACATCTGCATGGCCAATCCAAGCTGCCTCAAATTGGAAGTGCAAGTGGACTTTCCGCCTTCTTTGCGTGCATTCACGAAGACTGGAAAAATTATGGCCGCCAGCGTGCAAATGATCGCAAGGACGACCAGAATCTCTACCACCGTGAACCCCTTACACAACCTAAGCATTTTGGTCATCTCATGGCCGACTTCATATTCTACGACTAAAACCAACTTCGTCAATGGCAAACGAACTAGTAGCGAAGAAGGAGTTCCCGAGTTGCCTTGAATCGACGGCTCTTCTTGGCGATATCCAGGGGAGTGCGGCCGAGGCCGTCTTTGCGGCG